>JBGAFW010000139.1:0-17867 GCA_044227045.1 Labilithrix sp. | reverse complement strand
CGGCAATCCGCGCCGCGCGATCCTTCGCCAGAACCGCGCCGAGCTCATCGCGGTGAGCGACTCGAACGTCACCTCCTTCGACATCACGCAGCGCTCGTCCGCGATCAAGCAGGCCGACGTCATCATCGGCTCGTGCGAGATCCGCAACAACGCGCCGAACGGCGGCTGGGAGGGAAGGGATTTCGGCGACGATGCGTTCGAGGGCAACGACTACCACGGGATGCTCGCCTGTTCGGCGTCGACGGTTTCATCCGGTAACGTTCGCGGCGTCTGGGCGACTGCGATCGTGGGCGCCGCGCTCGCGCTCGGTGGTCTCGCCCGCCGCCGCCGCTCTCGCGCATGATGGATGCGCGTCGCGCGGCATGTGATACTTCATGGACGGATGCGAAAGCGCACGCTCGTACTCGCAGCATGGCTCGGTATCGTGGGTGGCGCGCTCGCGTGCGGTTCGTTCGGCAGCGAGGAGACGGCGCCCACGTCAGCGTCGGACTCCGGAACGAGCGACGCCCTCGCGCAAGACGGACCCACCGACGCGTCCGGCGATGCGCCGGAGCCTGACGCCGGCGAAGAGGACGCCGGGCCTCCTCCGATCTGGCGATGTCCAAACCCGAACGCGGCGGTGATCGTCTCGACGGGCTTCAGCACACCGGCCGGGGTCGAGGACCTCACGGGCTGGACGTCGAACCAGCTCAACGGAGGCGTCATCGGTCCGGTCTCCGTCGACGGTGGCATCGTCGTTCGTGCCGCGGTGGGGGATGTGTCGGGAGAGACGTACGCCACCCTCCAGCGACCCATCAGCACGAGCCACTACGCCGCCGAGCTCACCTTCTCGATGTCCACGCCCGAGAGCGCGTATGTCGTGCATCAGGGCCTCGCCGACGACAACCTGAAGGTCTTCGTCTCGGAGACCCAGCTCAAGATGGGCACGGTGGTGCAAAACACGATCATCGGCGCTGCCGGGGGAGCAGGAGCGGTTCACAAGCTCGCGTACCGCGTCGAGGTGACGACCAGCGGAGTGACCAACGTTCACGTCTCGTTCGACGGCCAACCGAGCATGTTCACGGTCCCTGCCGTCCTGAGCTACAACAGCTTCCAGATCGGGCCGTTCTGGCCGCTGATGAGCAAGGCACCGGCGCTCCAAGTCGACTACGACGATGTCACGATCTGGGACTGCACGAAGTGAGGAGCGTGATGCGTTCGGCGACGGCGTCCTTCGCGCTCGTTCTCCTCGGTGCTCTCGGCGGCTGTAACCCCGCCACGACGAGCTCGCCTTCCACCCCGACCATGACCACCCAAGCCAAGCACTGGACGCTCCGCGTCGATCGCACGCTCGATCGGTCGAGTGGGAAGGCGCCATCGGACGAGCTCACGGCGTCGAGCTACAAGCCGCAACCTGCGGCCGATCGATGGGAGATCACGATCGAAGAGACGGACGGCGGGAGCGAGCGCGCGCGCGTCATCGTCTCGAAGATCCCCGCACCGAACGAGCAGATGGAACGCTTCGAAGGCAAAGAGATGGCGCCTTCGCAGAGACCTTCGTCGGCGGCAACATTCGAGCGATGGTTCGACATCGACAAGGGGATGTTCGCGGGTGGCCGCTTCGTGATCCGCGGTGACGAGGGTGAGCTGACGACGTACGGCTCCGGCGTCCCGATCGTCCGGAGCGAGCGTGGAACGCTGATCGCGAAGTAGCGGCTCGGCTTTCTTTGGCGCGCTGCGCGTGCGACGAAATGCCTGCGAAATAGCGGGATTCTCGCGCTTCGGAGAGCGGAGCAGAACGAGCGGCGGCACGCACGTTTCACGCTTTTGGTGGGGTGCCAAAGGGGTATGCTCCTCACCCCGAAAATGCCCGAGTTCATCTTCACCATGCAGGGTGTGACCAAGGTCCACCCACCCGACAAGCGGGTCCTCGAGAACATCCACCTCGCGTTCTATCCCGGCGCCAAGATCGGCGTCATCGGCGCGAACGGATCGGGAAAGAGCTCCCTCCTTCGCATCATGGCGGGCGTCGACAAGACGTTCGCGGGCGAAGCGAAGCCGCACCCGGGCACGCGCATCGGCTACTTCGCGCAGGAGCCGGATCTCGGCACGGCGAAGACCGTCTGGGACGCGGTGAGCGAAGGCGTCAAGGAGACGCAAGACCTGATCACGCGCTTCGAGGAGATCTCGAACAAGCTCGGCGAGCCGATGGACGGCGACGCGATGCAAACGCTCCTCGACGAGCAGGCGTCGCTTCAAGACAAGCTCGACGCCGCTGACGCGTGGAACCTCGATCGCCACGTCGAGCTCGCGATGGACGCCCTCCGCGTCCCGAAGAAGGAGGCCGAGATCAGCCACCTCTCCGGCGGCGAGAAGCGGCGTGTCGCGCTCTGCCGCCTGCTCCTCTCGCGGCCCGACATGCTGCTCCTCGACGAGCCGACGAACCACCTCGACGCAGAGTCCGTCGCGTGGCTCGAGCGCTTCCTCCACGAGTATTCGGGCACCGTCGTCGCGGTCACGCACGATCGCTACTTCCTCGACAACGTCGCCGGCTGGATCCTCGAGCTCGATCATGGGCGCGGCTATCCGTTCCAAGGGAACTACTCCGGGTGGCTCGAGCAAAAGACCGAGCGCCTCGCGCAGCAGGAGAAGCAAGAGAGCGCTCGCCAGCGAAAGCTGAAGCAAGAGCTCGAGTGGGTGCGCGCCTCGCCACGCGCACGCCAAGCGAAGAGCAAGGCACGTCTCGCCGCGTACGACTCGCTCCTCGCCGAATCGCAGAAGGGCTCGTCGGATCCGACGGAGATCTCGCTGCCGCCGGGGCCGCGCCTCGGTGACCTGGTGATCGAAGCGAAGGATCTGAAGAAGGGCTTCGGCGATCGAGTCCTCATCGATGGCCTCTCGTTTCTCCTCCCGCGCGCCGGCATCGTCGGCGTGATCGGGCCAAACGGCGCCGGAAAGACGACGCTGTTCAAGATGCTCATCGGCGCCGAGAAGCCCGATGGCGGGACGCTCCGCATCGGCGAGACGGTCAAGATCTCGTACGTCGATCAGTCACGCGACGCGCTAGCGGGCGACAAAAGCGTCTGGGAGGTCATCACTGGCGGCAACCCGACCGTCGAGCTCGGCAAACGCGAAGTCAATAGTCGAGCGTACTGTTCCTGGTTCAATTTCAAAGGGTCGGATCAGCAGAAAAAGGTCAAAGACCTCTCTGGCGGCGAGCGAAATCGTGTGCACCTTGCACGCTTGTTGAAAGAGGGCGGCAACCTGATTCTCCTCGATGAGCCGACGAACGATCTCGACGTCGAGACGTTGCAGGCGCTGGAAACGGCGCTTCTTGGCTTCCCAGGTTGCGTGGTCGTGGTTAGCCACGATCGCTGGTTCCTCGATCGCATCGCGACGCACATGCTGGCGTTCGAAGGTGACGGAAAGGTCACGTTCTTCGACGGCAATTACGAGGGCTATGAAGAAGACAGGAAGAAGCGACTTGGAGATGATGGCGAGAAAGGTCCGAAGGGCAAATTCCGTAAGCTGGGGGCGATGTAAAGCGCTCGCCTTTGGCGTGCTCCTCGCGCTGGGCGATTGGGTGAGCAACCTTGCTCTGAATAGCCCTTGAATCGAAGCTGAGACACCGAGACACAACGAAACTGAAAAGCGGACAGACACAGGCGGGAAGAACAGATGGCGCACATCATTGAAGAGGCGAAGTCGGGACGCGCAGGATGCAGGACGTGCAGGAAGCCGATCGCGAAGGGCGAGCTTCGCTTCGGTGAGGAAGTGGAGAATCAGTTCTCCGACGGCGGGGAGATGACGCATCGCTGGCATCACCTCGCGTGCGCCGCCGGCTCGCGGAGCGACCAGCTTCGCTCCGTGCTGTCGGAGTATCCGAGCATCCCCGCCGACCAGCTCGCCGAGCTCGAGAAGCTCATGAACGAGGCCGACGCGAAGAAGCCACCGCCGTTTCCCTACGCCGACAAGGCCCCGACGGGCCGCGCCAAGTGCATCGGATGCGGCGAGAGCATCGCGAAGGCCGAGATCCGCGTCGCCGTCGAGCGCGACATCGAGCGTGGCATGACGACGACGAAGGGCGCTGGCTACCTCCATCCGAAGTGCGCCGCCGCCTACGTCGAAGAGCAGGGCGGATCGCACGAAGAGCTCTGCGACCAGCTGAAGAAGAACTCGCGCGACCTCTCCGAGGCCGAGATGAACCAGCTCTTCAGCGAAGTCTGAAGTCTGAGGCTGGGAACGAAACGGTTCGCCTCGACGTAAAAGCGAACCGAGACGACACACGCGCATGTACGGCGTCAACCAACCGCAGGGCGGCCAGCTCGACATCACCACGTCATTCAATCCGATGCAGATCTTCCTGCACGGATCGATGTGCACGATCGAGATCAACCAGCAGCCGACGTACCGGCCGTGGGGACGCCACGTCATCGATCTCTGGCCAGGCGTGTACCTCGTGCGCGTCTACTTCAAGTACCTCTTCACGAGCCAGGCGGGCCTCGGCGCGGTGCAGGTCCACATTCACCCTGGCTACGCGACGATGGTCCGCTACGACACGCCGACGTTCGTGACGTCCTCCGGCAACATCCAGATCCTGGGGCAGCGTCCGATGGGCGCTTGGTACTGATCAACAGATCGGCCCGTGGCCGTCGCGTCACGCGGCCTTCGGGTTGATCGAGCGAGGCGGGGATGGTGCCGGTTTGATGAGCGGCATGAGAGCGTTTGGGGCGTTTGCGCCCGCTTGGGGACGACCCGAGAACCTCTCTTCCCGCGTCTCCTCGTGCGCGTCGCGCCACGGTCCGAGCCGCTCGACGCTCATCGGCTTGGCGAAGAGATAGCCTTGGATTTGCGCCCGCCCGTGCTGGCTGACGAAGTCGAGCTGCTCGTTCGTCTCCACGCCCTCGACGATGACGTCGATGTGAAGGCCTCGCGAGAGCGCGATGATCGCCGAGGTGATCGTCGCGTCGCGGCCGCTTTCGCCGAGGTTTTTGATGAACGAGCGATCGATCTTGAGCGCGTCGATCGGTAGCCGCGTGAGGTAGTTGAGCGACGAATACCCAGTGCCGAAGTCATCGAGCGCGATGCGGAGCCCGAGCCTCTTCAGGTCCTTGAGCACCGCGATGCTCGCGACGGTGTCTTCCATCAGCATGCCCTCGGTGATCTCGAGCTCGAGGAGGCTCGGCGGGAGCTTCACCGCGTCGAGCGCGGCGGCGACGGTCTCGACGAACCGTGGCTCGCGGAACTGCCGCGCCGAGACGTTGACGGCGACGCGAAGGCTGCTTCCGGCGTCGTACCACGCCCGCGCTTGCGCGCATGCGGTCCGCAGCACCCAGGTGCCGAGCGCCACGATGAGCCCGGTCTCTTCGGCGACGGGGATCAGCTCGGCGGGCGAGACCGCGCCGAGATCGGGAGAATTCCAGCGAAGGAGCGCCTCGACGCCGACGACGTGGCCCGTCGGGATTTCGATCTTCGGCTGATACTCGAGGCGTAGCTCGCGATGGGGAGTAGAACGTCCCTTGCTCTCGCCCTGCGCGCTCTCGTGATCCTCCGAGATCGGAGGCGGCGCCGCCGAAGCAGTGATCTCGGCGGTGCTCGCGGACGCCTCCAGGCGCGCGAGCGCTCGTCGAAGACCTGCCTCGAGGTCCATCCGGCGGCGGACCTTCTCGCGGATGTTGGACGAGAAGAACTGGATGTTGTTACGCCCCTTCTCCTTCGCGCTGTACATCGCGGCGTCGGCGCGTTCGAGGAGCGTGGAGGCGTCCGTGCCTGCGTCGGGCAGGCATGCGATGCCGATGCTCGACGAGATGAACACCTCGGTGCCGCTCACCGTGAACATCGCCGCGAGGCGATCGGCGATGCGTTGCGCGACGGTCGCGGCGTCGTCTGCGGAGCGAATGCCGGAGAGGACGACGACGAACTCGTCTCCACCGAGACGGCAAGCCATCGTGCTCGACGCGAGCTGACCTTCGAGCGACTCGTTGCCGCTCGCCGAACCCGATCGCGCCGGGGCTTCGGTCGAACGGATGCTCGACGCGAGGCGGCTCGCGACCTCGCGGAGCAGCGCGTCGCCTGCGGCATGACCGAGGGTGTCGTTGACACGCTTGAACCCATCGAGGTCGAGCGAGAGCACCGCCAAGCGCTGGCCGTCGCGCTCGGCTTCCGTGATCGAGTGCTCGAGATACGTATGAAGCAGCGCACGATTCGGCAAGCCGGTGAGGCTGTCGAAGTACGCCAAGGTGCGGACCTGCTCCTCGGCGGCGCGAAGATCGGTGACGTCTTGCGCGGCGCCGATGAGAGACGTCGTCCCGCTCTCATCGTCGAACACGACCTCCGCCTCTTGACGGAGCACGCGGACAGCCCCGCTCGGAAGGATCAATCGATACTCGAGCTGATGCGGCGAAGGCTTCTGCATCGCGCCGAGGATGCGCGGCTTGTCGGCAGGATGAACGAAGGCCACGAAGTCTTCGATCTTTCCGGTGAACGCCTTTGGACTGAGCCCCAGCGCGTCGGCTGCGCCAGCGGACCATCCGAGCTGCCGCGAGTCGAAGTCGAGCTCCCACTGGGCGAGGTGCGCGATGCGCTGCGCTCGCTCGAGTCGGCGTGCGTGGCCTCGCTCGTTTCGGAACGCGTTCGCGGCACGAAGCGAGTAGCGGAGTCGATGTGCCAAAAGCGAGTAGTTGATCGGCTTCGTGACGAAGTCGGTCGCGCCCTCTTCGTAGGCTCGGTCGATCGAGTCGACGTCGTCGAGCCCGGTCATCATCAGGATCGGGACGCTGTGACCGTTCGGGAGCGCTCGAAGGCGCGCGCACGTGTCGTAGCCGTCGACCACGGGCATCATGACGTCGAGGAGCACGATGTCGGGTGATCGCTCGACGAAGAGGAGGATCCCCTCGGCGCCATCTCCTGCTTCGATGACGTCGAAGTCGGAGCCCTCCAGCGCTTCGACCGCGAGCATGCGCATCATTTCGTCGTCGTCGACCAGGAGGACGAGCGGGCGTTGTCGGCGGTTATCCATGGACGGTGTTCTCCGAGAGACGCGCTGTATCGGGCGGATGGGAAGCCGCGCCGAGGGGAGCTCGAACGAGCCGGGCGAGCGCGTCGTCGACGCGTGCGAGCTCGTGGTGGAGCGCCTCGAGGAGCGCTCGTGCGGCCGTGAGCCCAGCCTCGCCTGCGGATTTGTCGCGAGCGATCTGCTCGATCTGCGCGAAGAGAGCGCTCAAATGTGTCGCCCCCACGCTGGCCGAGCTGCTCTTCAACGTATGCGCGATGCGATGTGCGGTCTTGGCGTCGCCCGCCGAGAGCGCTGCGTCGAGCGAACGAACCTCCGCCTGGGCGGTCGCTCGAAAGGTGGTGACGATGCGCGCCAGCACGTCGGGCCGCCCTGGCCGCTGGAGGGCGCGAATACGTCCGATCGCGCTTGGGTCGAGGACCTCGTTCGATGGGCGCACGGACGACGAAGACGAAGGGGAGGCGACCTCGATCGGCGCGGCCTTCGCGCTCGACGTCTTTCGCCATCGCGCGAGCGTCGTGACCAAGGCTTCGCAGAGGAAGGGCTTGCTGAGAAAGTCGTCCATGCCTGCTTCGAGGCAGCGCTCGCGATCGCCGCTGAGGCCGTTGGCGGTGAGCGCGATGATCGGCCGGCGCTCGCCTCCACGTTCGCGCTCACGACGCCGCACTTCGCGCGTGGCGTCGAAGCCATCCATCTCGGGCATCTGGCAATCCATCAGGACGACGTCGAAGCTCCGGCGGAGAGGGTCCTTGTCGTTCTCGAGGAGCGCCTCGCATGCCTGCTGGCCGTCGTGCGCGAGCTCGAACGTGCATCCGAGGAGCTCGAGCATCCCAGCGACCACCTCACGGTTGATCGTGTTGTCTTCGGCGACGAGGACATGCATCCCGGCGACGCGCTCGTCGCGCGTCACGATGTTCGAGGGGCTACGAGGATGTGAACCTCGAATCGTGCTGTCGATCGCCGGCGTGAGCCGCGCGGTGAACCAGAAGGTGGAGCCCTCACCAAGACGGCTGCGAACGCCCGACTCGGACGATCGCGAGCCCGAGGCCCGTCCCGCCGTAGCGTCGTGCCATCGAGCCGTCGGCCTGGGTGAAGGACTGAAAGAGCTTCGGGAGATGAACGGGATCGATGCCGATGCCGGTGTCTTCCACCTCGAAGCGGAGGAGGCGCGACACGTCGGATGTCTCTTCCTCCGTGACGCGTACCGTGATCCGCCCGCGTTCGGTGAACTTCACCGCGTTGCCGACGAGGTTCGTCAGGATTTGCCGGAGGCGATTCGCGTCGCCATGCAGCCGCGTCGACGTGACGTCGAGCGAGCTCTCGACCACGAGGTTCTTCGCGCGCGCGCGTCCGGAGAGGAGCTCCACCGTGTCGTTGACGAGCGCCTCGAGGTCGAAGTCCGCGAGATCGAGATCGAGACGCCCGGCCTCCACCTTCGAGAAGTCGAGGATGTCGTTGATCAGCGTGAGCAGCGCCTGCGCCGAGCGCTGGATCGTCTCGACGTGCCGGCGCTGCGAGGTCGTGAGGGCGCTCGCGGCGAGCAGCTCGGTCATCCCGAGGACGCCGTTCATCGGCGTGCGGATCTCATGGCTCATCGTCGCGAGGAACTGCGACTTGGCACGGCTCGCTGCGTCGGCCGCTTGCTTCGAGAGCTTGAGCTCGCGGTTGCCTCGCTCGAGCTCCGTCATCGCCGCCTCGAGCGCGCTCGTTCGCTCGCGCACCTTCGACTCGAGCGCGGTGGCGGCCTGGAAGAGTGAAAATGCCCCCTCTTGCTTGTCGATGTCGCGCTCGACGCGAGCCATGAGGCTCTTGTTGATCTTGCGGAGCTTCTCTAGCTCGCGCGCGACGTCTTCGGCGGGGCGGTCACACACGTTGCTCCTGCTCGCCCGCCGCGGCGCCGAGCACGCCGCGTCCGAGCGCTACGCCGGTGAAGGTCTGGTTGACGTGCATGGCGTTGAATTGCTCGCCGTACGTCGAGAACCCGACGACGTTGTTGGCCGTCATGAGCTGGCCGATACGCTCGCGAATTCCTTTTTGGCCGGTCTCGATGAAGCGGAGGATGCAGTCGCAGCCAAGGACGACGGCAGGCTGGCCGATCTGCCGCCGAACACGCGCGAATGTGTTCTCGAGATCCGAGACCATGTCGATGCCTTCGGCGACGGTGAGGACGACGCCTTCGTCGATGGCGCAGAAGAACGTGAGGCTACCGTCTTCGTTCACCTTCTGAATCGACCGCACGAAGACCTGACCGCCGATCTTCACGACGACCGGATGGCACGCGAAGATGAGCGGCGTGAGCTCGGCGATCTCGAGGCCCACCGCGCGTGCATATTCGAGGCCCGCCGGCTCTCCGTTGATCTCCGTGACGATGCGCCTCGCGGGGTCCGCGCCGGTGACGACCATCTTCTCGCGCGAGGCGACGAAGTGCTCCGTCTTGAAGACGACGAAGGGTGAGGACGACTCGACGAGCGTGAAGACGGCGCAGTCCGTTCGAAACGCACCGTCGTGATACAGAAACGTCTTCGTGAATCGCGTGCCGTCGCCCGCGGAGCCGCCGAAGAGCTGGATCGTGCCGAGGTTGCGGTAAATCGACGCGACGAGCGCCTCCTCTTGCATCGAGAGCCCATCGGCCAGGAGGAACCCAAAGCTGTTCGCGCCCGTCGGCGTGACGCCTTCGCTACGAAGCCCTGCCAGCACGGCGGCTGCCGCTTCGTCTCCGCGCGCGAGCTCGAACTGCTTGAGGTTGTCGACGCGCACGGTCTTCGCGTGCATGTTTGGGCTCGAGAGGGACACGCCCGTGAGCGCGCCCTCGAGGTAGCCGAGGGGCGTGATCTCGCCGGCCGTCGTGCAGCCGATGACCGCGCTATCCCCAAAGAGGTCTCGGATGGCCTTGCCGAGCGCGTCGAGGTCGTAGCTCGGCGAGCAATAGAACACGGTGAGGACGGCGTGCTCGTCGTAGATCGCGGCATGAAGCTCGCGCGCTGCCGTCGCGGCGTCCTTGGACGTCGACGCCCCCTTCTTCACATCGAGTCCCGTGTCTCTCGCTGCCATAGGTGCGCGCCTCCCGGTGTGACCCGTCTTCCTGCCCAACGTCCCTGGCCACTGGGTCTTAAGGGTCGAGGAGCCTGACTGGACGACAGTTCGTGAGGGTGTGTGCATGAAGGCCCGGTCGACGAATCGCGAACATCCATGATCGAAACGAACATTCGCGATGTCTCGCGAGACCGTTCCCTACGGACCGGTGACCCCCGAGCCCGAGAAGCGCGGCGGAGTCATGACGCGCGTCGCGCTCGGTCGCGGATCGCCAAGGGCACAGCGAGTGCTTCGAAGAAGGGCGTGAAGACGCGCCGATCCCTCCTCTCACTCACCATGATCTCTGCCGTCATGGTCGCCATGGCTGGCTGCGCGACCGACGTTGACGATCCCGAAGAAAATGTCGATGAGAGCGAAGCTGCGCTGACGCCTCTCACGCCCGAGAAGGTGGACGCGATTTCGCAGACGCCGTGGACGACGCTCGGGTACGGCGTGAGCTACAAAGCGATCGACTCGGCCACGAACGAAGACAACGCGCTGCTCGTGTACGGCGGTTACACCGCGCAGGACGTCTATGTGCAGCGCTGGGCGGACGAGCTCGTACGCACGAAGACGAGCATGGGCATCGCGCACCTCTACGCGATCCGCGGTCCGAACCAAGCCGGCTACGCCAACCAAGAGATCATGAACAGCAAGCTCGCCGCGCATCTGGGCGCCGGCGGCGCGAACGGCATCGCGGCGAAGGCGTCCTCGATCCTCGTCGTCGCGCACTCGAGCGGCACGTACGTCGCCGATGAGCTGCTGTCGATGCTTCGCCAAGGCGCGAGCGGACCGGCGGCGACCACGCTCGGCAAGGTGACGCTCTTCAACCTCGACGGCGGCGGCGTGTCGAGCGCGAGCCTCGTCGCGGCGATGAAGAACACCTACTTCGTCTACGCGTACGACGCGGGGATCGGCCGCTACTCGCACAACGCAAGCGGAATGAAGTCGCTCGGCGACGAGTACGACGCCCATGGCGGTGCGATCAAGGTGAACGCGCAGGGCAGCGGATGCAGCAAGAGCGCCTCGGGCGGCCTCTGGTGCCTCCACGACACGCTCATCACGACGCGGCCGCACAACCCCGCCATGTACGATCTTCGAAACGACTACACCGATTTTTCTTCGACGCCGTCACGGAAGGTCGTCACGTCGTACTTGGACGTGCTGGATTCGCAGTAGGTGCTGTAGTCTGCGCCGACGAATGATCGGCACGGCAATCGAGGTCTATCGCCTCACGAAGAAGAAGCACGACCTCATCTTCAATCTGTACATGATGCGGCCGGTCGCGTCCCTCTTCGTCGCGGTCTTCGCGAAGACGCCCGTCACGCCGAACCAGGTCACGCTCCTCAACCTCTTCTTCTTCCTCATCGCGATCGCGACGTTCATCGCGCTGCCGGACTACAAGGGCGGCGTCGTCGCCGTCGCGATCCTCGAGTGGTCGTATTGCCTCGACTGCGTCGACGGCATGCTCGCGCGCTTCAAGAAGATCGCGTCGAAGGAGGGACACCTCTTCGACTTCTTCACGGACGAGATCAAGGCGGTGCTGCTCGCCGCGGCGCTGCCGATTCGGTTCTGGCGGAGCGGCGGGATCGGTCTCGACGGCACGGAGTGGCCGGCGGGTGACGCGCGCTTCCTGCTCGCTGGCATCGCGGGCGCGATCATCCTCGCGTCGGCGACGTCGCTCACGAACTTCGTCCGGCGCCCGGAGCTGAGCGGACGCGCGACGACGGTCGAGGCGCACTACGAGACGGTGGAAGAGGTGAAGCCGAAGTCGATCGCCGGAAAGATCGGCGCGCTCGTGACGACGTTCTTGCGCTTCTTGAACCACTACCCGAGCCACATCTGGATCGTGGCGCTCCTCGGGCGCCTCGACGTGATGTTCTGGATCTACGCCGCGATCAACCTGCTCTACCTCGCGCGCGGATGGCTCGGGATCGTGATGCGCTTCGGCCGGCCCGCGCGCTGAGCGTCACTTCGGCGCCGGTCACTTCGGCGCGGGCGGCGTGCAGAAGCCGCCGATGCACGCGCTCTGCGCGTCGCAGCAATCGCTCGCGACGGTGCACTTGTCGCCGCTCGCTGCGCATTGTCCGGCGACCGGCGGCTTGCACACCTTGGGCGAGGCGGGGTTCGTCTCGTCGCCCGGACGGCAGAAGCCTCCGCAGCACTCGTCTCCCGTGCCGCAGCCCGCGCCGTCGCTCTTGCACGGCTCGAGCGCCCAGAAGCCGCGCTCGTTCTCCGACTCGCTCTGGTTTGGCAGGTAGAACGCAGGGTGGCTCGGGTCGGCGTTCATCCCCGACGTGGGGCTGATCGCCGTCACCCAGAGCTTCTTCGTGCGGTCGGTGATCTGGTTGCCGTATGGGCGCTGGCTCGTGAAGACGACCCAGAAGTAGCCGCCGGCGGTGACGGGCAGCGCGGTCGGCCCGAAGTTCTGATCGTAGTCGGTGGGCGAGGTGCTCGTGTTCGCCTTCGTGAGCTCGATGTGCTCGCCGTTGCGGATCAAGAAGAGCTTGCCGGTGTTCTTGTCGTAGTAGCTGGCGAGCATGCCGCCATAGCCGTTCTCGCCGTTCGTCCCTTCTTGGAGGACGATCTGGTTCGAGTCGGGCAAGAACGTCGGGAACTTCGTGACGTCTCCGGCCGCCTGGTTGTCACGCACGACGGCCTGGTTCGAGAAGGTGAGCGTTCCGTTCGCGCCGGCCGTCTCGTTGATCGCGACGTCCATCACGCTCACGCTCTTTCGCGCTGTGCCCATCGCGGTGCCGTCGCCGTTGATGAAGGCGACCTTCTTGCCGTTCGGCGCGAACGTCGGGAGATACGCGGAGACAGCGTCGAGGCCCACGACGGTCGCCTCGCCGAGATCGCTCGTAGGGGTGCCGGCGGGATCGACCTTGAAGCCACGCGTCTTCACGCCACCCCAGAAGTCGCTCTGGCTTCGAAGGACGTACTTGCCGTCGGGTGACAAGAACGCGAAGGAGAGGCCGCGCGAGTCACCGGTGAACGCTGGGGTCTTCGAGACCTGCGAGATCGTGCCGTCGAGCGCGGTCTTGTAGGCGCCGCTCTTCGCGCCGCCGCTGTCCATGCCGGTCGCGAGCGTCGAGCCGTTCGCGGAGACGGCGTGGCACACGACGCACTCGGAGATGAGGTGCTTGGCAGGCTCCTTCACGCCGGGGCGAACGGACCAGAGGCCGAGGTTTGCGCCCGTGTACGACTGGTAGAAGACGGCGCCCTTCAGCGTCGTTGCCGCGACGACGAGCGACGTCTTGTAAGGACCATACGCGACGCCGCCGTTGGCCTTCACGACGGTGATGCTCGCCTCTTCACCGCCGCAGCTCTGCATGAACGCATCCCAGACGTCTTGCGGGATCTGAAGCGACGGCGCTCCGCCGTTGCCGACGTGCGCGTAGCCCTCCCACGAGAACGTCGAGCACTGGAGGTTCACCTTCGCGTCTTGCGGGACCACGGTGCCAGGCGAGAACTGGAGAAGCGGCGACGAGAGGCCGCGCGGCATGACGGTGCCGTCGAGCGGGTAGAGGATCTTCGAGGCGTTCGCGCCGCCTGGATCGTTCACGGGCGCGCCGCCGAGCGCGGTCTTGTTCGAGCCGTCGACCGCGCCGGTGCCGAAGTCTTCGGTGAGCTTCACGTTGACGACGAGGTCTGCCGTTGCCTGGCGCGTCTTGTACTTTGCCGTGACCTTGATCTTGCCGCCATTGAGGCCGGTCGTGGTGAAGACGCCTTGTGGGCTGATCGTCCCGACGTCGTATTGATCGAGCACCCATCCGGCGTTGATGACGACGCCGTTCTGCTTCGCGACGAACGCTTGCGAGGCAGGCGTCGTGCGTGAGGTGATCGAGAGCGTCTGCGTCGCGGGCTCGACGGTGATCGGCGCCTCGTCTGGATTCGAGCCGGAGCTGCTCGTGGTGCCGAAGTCACCGCCGCTGCTTCCGCTCGAACCATCGCCGCTGCTCCCCGACGATGACGGGAAGGAGCTTCCGTCTTCGGAGCCGCATGCCAGCGCCGCTGCTCCGATGACCGCGAACAAAATCGACACGGACGAAAAACGCAGGCTCATTCAAGTACGAGTAACAAACTCAAGCACGAGCTGAACACTCGAATGACCAGGGTCTTCGTTTTCGTGGTCGCTTGTATGCCCATTCGTGTGCGCCTGCCTCGTCTCGGGCTAGGGCGCACAACGGGCGCGGCAGACGTACTGCTTACGGCTTCACGAGGCGCCGGCAGTAGGCCTCGGCGCCGTCGATGCGGACGACCATCGCGTCGAGCGACGTGTTCTTCTCGAAGCGGACGACGACGGACTCGCCCTTGCCGTCGCGAAGCTCGGCGGCGGCGAAGGTGCCTTGCGGGGTGCCGCTCGCGCGGATCGGATCGGCGAAGACGTCGCCCTCGACGAACCCGAGGAGATC
This sequence comes from Labilithrix sp., assembly GCA_044227045.1. Classification (GTDB taxonomy): domain Bacteria; phylum Myxococcota_A; class Polyangia; order Polyangiales; family Polyangiaceae; genus Labilithrix. Next base: position 3,389 of record JBGAFW010000139.1, on the reverse strand, counting down.
TTCTGCCTTGAGCTCGAGGTGGCGCGTTCGATTGCTGCTCTTGATCGTGTGATCGATCGTGATCGTATCGCCGGTCGCCTTCACCTCGAGATCGCACAGCTTGCTCAGGGTGCTCATCGCGCCCGAGTATTTCCCTGCGGGGACCTTCGCGAGCACCGCCTCACGGACGCGATCGAAGCTCGCCTTGTTCGCGACGACGGGCGGGAGCATCCACGGCTTGTACGACGCGACGGCGGCGTAGGGGCCAGGGCTCTTGATGAAGTCGATCGGCCCGAGCTCGCCCTTCGTGGGCGCTGATCGCTTCTTGCAGGTCGCCTCGATGTCGAAGCGCTTGGCGTTCTCCGTCTCGCCGATGAGCGTCTTCTTGAACGCGCCGTCGCACGAGAAGTACGTCGGGTCGGCACCGATCGCGCCGTATTGGAGGATGAGCGGCAACGACTTCGGCTTGTAGTCCTTGTCGAGGAGCTGCTCGGGCACGGTGAATTCGTATTCGCGCTCTTTGCCGAACCAGCCGAACACCTGCGTCTCGGCGTTGCGGCACGAGGCGGTGATGTACTCGCGAAACTTCGAGCCCTCGATCTCCTCGCCGAAGCTCGCCGCCTTGTCGGGCGACCATCCGTCGTAGAGGCTCGGCTTGCTCGTCAGGTTGAATGCCTGCGTGGTGCAGGGAAGGTCGAGCGCCTTGGCGCCCTTCACCCCGAACGACTCGACCTTCGAGTCGAACACGATCTTGCTCTCCGCGATGCGGACGTAGACCTTGAGCGCGTTGCCCGCGACGACCTCGTTGTCGTCGTCGGTGGAGGAGTCGTCCGCGGGAGAATCCGACGCGCTAGAGCAGCCCATGGAGGAGGCCGCGAGCGCGGCGGAGACGAGCACACAAAGAGCAAATCGACGCATGTAGGTAAAAGAAGCACATGTCGTACCTGTGCCAAGTGCTGGAGATTACGTCACCGGCGGCGGTGATTTCGGGCTTGGACGTGGCCGAAGGATCCAGCTCGCCGCTCAGGCTACTTGGCGAGGAGCTTCGTCGCACGGTCGGCGATGGCGCGCGCGCTCATCTTGCCCTTGTAGACGTAGAGGCACGAGGCCGCGTCGTCCTCGAGGACCTCTTCGCTCACGCGAAGGCGCGAGCTCACCGCGAAGATGACGTGGGCGGTGAGGCCGGACTGCGCGAGCTCGACGCGCTTCCAGACCGCGTCGCGGCTCCAGTACCCCATCACCTCGATGTAGATCGGCGACGACGTGGAGGGATCCGGATCGGGCAGCTGGTCACGGATCCACTTCTTGCTCGCGGCGGCAGCCTTCTTCTTCGACGTCTTCGCCTCTTTGGCCTTCGGCGCGGCCCGCGTGAGGACGAGATCGGGGATGCATACGCCTTTGCCTGGGACGTCGAGGACGACGTTCGCGGGCTCTGCCTTCCACCCGGCGTCGAGATCGTTGATGGCGTCGGCGAGCTCGCGGACGTCGTCGGCGATGTGAAGCTCGACCTCGACGTCCTTGCTCGGCGGCGGCACGAACGCGTCTTGCGCGGCGCGCTTCGCCGAGTCGATCGCGGCTTCGTGCACGCTCGACGTCTTGAAGACGAGCGGCTCGCGGGCCTTGCCCCATTTGACGTCGGCCATCAACGACCAGTCCTCGAGCTGGCGGAGCGCGGGCCATGCGAGCGCGAGGCGGACGCCGTATTTCGTCACCGCGTCGAACATCGAGAAGGGACCGTCGATGACGATCCGCCACGAGTACTTGTCGCGCTTCGGCTCGGGGCGCGTCTTGTCCGTCGGATCCGGCGTGGTGGGCGTGGGGCCTTTGATCTTCGTGCTCGCCGTCGTCTCGATGCGCTCGGCGGTGAAGAGGAGCTGGTGGAACTTCAGCTTGCGAAAGAGCTCGCGCACGAGGCCGGAGGAGGCGGACTTCACCTCGCACGTGACGCGCACCGCGGAGAGGAGCACCGCCTGCGTCTGCCCGAGCTCCCACGCGTCGACGAGGCGCGCCGCGTCGAGGGCCGGCACCTCCTTCAGGACTTGCTCGCCTTTGAGATCGGCGAAGAGCATGCGCATGACGACGTCGGGGCCGACGCCGAGCTTCTCGCACTGCTCGGCGATCACCTTGTCGCGATCGAGATGCTCGCCGTCCGCGAGGCTCTTTCGCACCTCGCTCGCGCGGGTGAAGACTTGCCGCCGAAGCTCGATCGGATCGTGCTCCGTCTCGGACTCGAACGTGCACTCGTCGAGGATGAGCTTGCGGAGGCCCATCGCGACCCGGAGGCGGCGCGCCGCGACGTCGTCGGAGATCACGGCGTCCCATGCCTCTTCGAGCTCCTCGCGCGTCTTGCCGACGAACGACTGCGCCGTCTCGATGTAATCGCGGGCGATCGCGCGTGCCTCGACGCGGCCGTCGTGATCGAGCGTGCGGAGAAGCAGCTCGCCGTCCTTCGTCTTGCGCGCGTCGACGAGATCAGCGGTAAGCATCGTGCTCGCGCCTGCGATCGCTGGTGAAGGTCTCGGTGGTGCCTGCGCTCACGATCTCGTAAAGGACCGCGCGCTTGCCTTCGCGCTGGCGGAGGATGCGCCCGAGCCGCTGCACGTGCTCGCGCACCGAGCCGCTGCCAGACAAGATGATCGCGACGTTCGCGTCGGGCACGTCGACGCCTTCATTCAGCACCTTCGACGTGGTCACCGCCGTGTACGTGCCGGCGGCGAAGGCCGCGAGGATCGCGCTTCGTTCGCTCACCTTCGTCTGGTGCGTGATGACGGGGACGAGGAACGTGCGCGCGATGAGGTGCGCGGTGGCGTTGTCTTGCGTGAAGATGATCGCGCGATCGTGTCGATGAACGGAGAGGAGATGCTCGAGGTAGGCGAACTTGGCCTTCGCGGCGAAGGCGAGCTCGCGCTGGCGGCGATAGGCGCGGAGGGCGCGGCGACCGTCGGCGCTGCGTGACGCGCGCATGATGAACTCACCGAAGCCTCGCGGGCTCGACATGCTGATGCCGTTCGCGCCGATGAACTGCCGGTAGACGGCGCGCTCGGCGTCGTGCTCCTCGCGCTCTTCGGGGGAGAGCTCCACCTCGAGGCGCGTGGCCTCGTACTCGGCGAGGTACTCGCCCGCGAGCTCGCCGATGTCGCGGCGGTAGAGGATCGGACCGACGAGGCCCGACAGCGCGTCGTCCTGCCCGTCGCTGCGCTCGGGGGTGGCGGTGAGGCCAAGGCGAAACGGCGCAATGCAGAGCTTCGCGGCGAGCGAATACGTGGGGCTCGGGAGGTGATGGCACTCGTCGAAGATGACGAGGCCGAAGCGCGCGCCGAGGTGCTCCATGTGGAGGTACGCGGAGTCGTACGTGGTCACCGTGAGCGGCAGCACCTGATGATCGCCGCCGCCGACGATGCCGACCGGCA
>JBGAFW010000013.1:0-157937 GCA_044227045.1 Labilithrix sp. | reverse complement strand
TTCGTCGTGACGTCCGAGGAGCTCGATCTCGGCAAGCTCTCGGTTGGCGTGAAGCTCCCCGAGGCGCGCGCAGATTACCGAGCGCGTGTGCGCTTCTATGTCGAAGAGCGTCGCGTCAACGAAGAGCCCGGCTTCGACACGTCGATCGATGGTCTCTTCGCATTGCCCGCGCACGGATCGGAGGGCATCACGGAGGTCACCGCGTTCGTCCCCTTCGCGAGCCTCGGAGAGCGCGTCGATCTCACCGCGCCGGCCCAAGCGATGACGCCCGGCCGCGTCTTGCGAGGCGAGCGCGTCGTCCCGAGCAAGCGTCCACAATGCGCGAGCGCGGCGCGCCCGGGCGAGGTGTGCGTGCCGGGCGGAGCGTTCTGGGCCAAGCGCACCGACAGCTTCCTGCCGGACACGGACACATGGCACGCGATCGTGATGAGCCCATTCTTCCTCGACGAGCGCGAGGTCACGGTCGGCGATGTGCGCGCCGCGAAGGTGGAGACCGCGAGCGACCCTTCCCGCAACACGAACGATGATCCCGCGACCTGCACGTACACGAGCGCGCCTGGCGCCTTCGAGTCGCTTCCGGTCACCTGCGTCGGCGACGTCGCCGCGGCCTACTGCAAGAAGAAGGGCGCCACGCTCCCGACCGGCGCAGAGCTCGAATACGTGCGCGGCAAGCTCTCGAGCCAGGCGTACGTATGGGGCCTCGATCCGCCCACGTGCTTCGATGCGGTGTGGGGGCGCGGCAAGGCCGATCTGTTCAACGACTGCGCGTCGCTCGGCGCGGGTCCGCAGTCCGCCGGCCGCGGCGCGCGCGATCGCCTCGTGCTGCCGACCGGAAACATCCTCGACATCGCGGGGAACGTCGCCGAGCTCCTCTCGGACTGGCCGCCGGCGTGCGCGCAGACGGGCGTCCTGTTCGACCCCGTGTGTGGCTCGTCGAAGAGCCGCTCCACCGCGGGATCGTTCGCCCAGGACCGCGCGTTCTTGCAGTCCCCCGCGCGCCTCATCCTCGTCGCCACGGGGCCGGCGACGGGAACCATCGTGAGCCCGTTCGTCGGCTTCCGCTGCGCGCGCGCTGACGGCGAGTGATGACCATGGCTCATCTTCTTTTTGCAAGCCGACACCGAAAGCGAGATCGCGAATGCGTTCACTGACACTCCGAATCACCCTCGCCGCGACGTCCGCGCTCGCAGTTGCCGGCCTCGTCATGGCGTGCAGCAGCAGCAGCGATAGCGGCGCGACGCCGGTGACGGGCGACGCGGGAGATGCGGGCGCCGCCAGCAACCCCGATCCGAAGCCGTTCGCGAAGGCGCAGTGCGCGGCGTTCCAGCGCTGCATGCCCGTCTACACACAGATCCAGTGGGGCGACGTCGCGGGTTGCGAAGCCGCGATCGGCGCCGACGCGGTGGCGTCGTTCTCAAGTCCCGGCACGACCATTCCGCAGGCGCAGCTCGACACATGCATCGCGCTGCTCGCCACGCGGGCTTGCGACGACCTCTTCATCCCGTCCACCGAGTGCGATTTTCACGGGACGCTCGCCGACGGGGAGGCGTGCTCGTACGGTCACCAGTGCGCGTCCGGCTCGTGTTTCCTCAAGGTCGACGCGCCCTGCGGTGTGTGCGCGACACCGGCCGGAGAAGGGGAGAGCTGCGCGAACGCCGAGTGCGCGGTCGGCGCGAACCTTCGCTGCTCGGACAGCAAGAAGTGCGCGAAGATCGTGCCCGACGGTCAAGCCTGCGACAAAGACAAGCCGTGCAGGCCGCAGCACGACTGCGTCTCGGGCACGTGCCACGCGCGCCTTGGCAAGGGCGAGACGTGCACGAGCTTCGGTGTCTCGTGCGACCTCACCAAAGGCCAGTTCTGCTTTCCACGCAGCGATGGCAAGACGAGCACCTGCGACGATCTCGTCATCGCGAAGGTCGGCGAGAAATGCGGCCAAGACTCCGTCACGAACAAGCTCTCGTTCTGCGCGGCGTCGACCTGTCCTGATCTCGTCAAGGGGAGCCTCTGTGTCCCGTACCTGAAAGAAGGCGCCTCGTGCGGTGACGAGAACGACACGGCTCAGTGCGAGCCGGGGCTCGTCTGCAACAACAAGAAGTGCGCTGCGCTCGGCTGCCAGTGACGAGCGATCCGAACACGGCGGACCAAGAAGGCCAGGCCACATGGAGGCCTGGCGCCGTCATCTCGCGTTACACGATCGTCCGGCGGCTCGGCGCCGGTCAGATGGGGGAGGTCTACGAAGCGCGTCGAACCTCGGACGGCAGCGTCGTCGCGCTGAAGCTCACGCGCGCGTCGACGTGGGAGACAGAGCAGCTTCGCCGCTTTCATCGCGAGGCGAACATCTGCGGGACGATTCGCCATCCGAACGTCGTTCCCGTGATCGACTTTGGCGTGTTCGAGGGGACGTTGTTCCTCGTCATGCCGGTGCTCCGCGGCCACGATCTCGACCACACGCTCGAGCGAACCGGCGCGCTCGCGCCCAACGTCGCCGTCACGATCGCGATGGCGTGTGGGCGAGGCCTCGCCGCGGCGCACGACGTGGGCGTCATCCATCGCGACTTCAAGCCGGCGAACGTCTTCCTCGACGAGTCGCCGCACGACGGCGCGATCACGCCCATCGTCTGTGACTTCGGCGTCGCGAAGGCGACGCGCGGACAGCGCGAGAGCGACATCACCGCCACCGGCGCCGTCGTCGGAACGCCGCTCTACATGTCACCCGAGCAGCTGCTCGACTCGAAGCGCGTCGATGAGCGTTGTGACGTATGGGCGCTCGGGATGACGCTCTACCACATGCTCGCGGGCAAGGTCGCGTACGGCGACGACGTCTCCTTCGCCGAGCTTCTCGTCGCGCTGCGTGACGTGAAGATCATCCCGCTCCAGAGCGTCGCGCCGTGGGTGCCCGGCTCGATCGCGCGCGTCACGCACGCGATGATGCTCGCCTACGAGGACCGCATCACTACGATCGCCGAGGCGATCGAGATGCTCGGCAAGGTCTCGGCTCCCATCGCGCTGTCTCGTCAGGTCGTCGGGCCATTGCCGCCTGCCATGAAGGAGATCGTGGCGCCCATCGCCAGCCTGCCGAAGAGCGCCACCGAGCTCACGGTCGCCGAGTGGGAGCAGTCCGACGAGAGCAGGAGGCACGGCGCTGCGCTCGACGCGACGGTGCCGGCGGATCCCTTCCTCGGCCGAACGTTGAACGAGCGCTTCCGCGTCGTCGGTCAGCTCGGCACCGGCGGCATGGGCGCGGTCTACGAAGCCTTCGACAAGACGTCGGTCGACGAGAGCGGCGCGCCGCTCTCCGTCGCGGTGAAGGTGATGCTCCCCGGAGCTGCGTCGGGGACGCCGTCTGCGCCGGCGAGCGACGCGGTGAGACGCTTTCTTCGGGAGGCCAAGGCCGCCGCGAGGATCGACAGCCCGTACGTCACGCGCATGCTCGACTCCGGCGTCGACGAGGCGACCGGCGCGCCGTACATCGTGATGGAGCGGCTGCGAGGACGCGATCTCGGCCAGCTCTTGCGTCACGAGCGCCCGCTCGATCCGGCGGTCGTCGCCCGGCTCTTCCTCGACGCATGCAGCGCGCTCGACGTCGCGCATCGGGCGGGGATCGTGCATCGCGATCTCAAGCCTTCGAATCTCTTCCTGCACGAGGAGGGCGACGCGCCGCCCTCGACGACGAGCGGCAAGGGCGTCGTCATGAAGATCTGCGACTTCGGCATCGCCAAGCAGCTCGACACCGATTCTTCGGCGACCGCGTCGGCCGACCTGACGCGGACGGGCGGCCTCCTCGGCTCCCCGCTCTACATGTCTCCCGAGCAGGCCAAGAGCGCGAAGAACGTCGACGCACGTACGGACGTGTACAGCCTCGCGCTCTCGCTCCACGAGGCGCTCTCCGGCCAGCGGCCATGGGAAGGCCGTACGAGCATGGGTGAGATCATCGTCGCGATCTGCACCGAAGACGTCCCCTCGCTCACGTTGATCGCGCCGTGGGTGCCCGAAGGCCTCGCGCAGGCGATCGATCGCGGCCTCGCGCGCGAGCTCGACGCACGCACGCCCTCCGTCCGCGATTTCGCCGCGGCGATCCGGCCGTTCGCGCTCGAGCGGCCCGTCCGCACCACCGATCTCGGCGCGCTCCCTGTAGCGCATCGCAGCGCGTTGCCTCGCATGAGCAACGCGGTGAGCAGCGTCAGCTTTCGTGGCAACACCGGCCAGCCTGTCGTCGCGATGTCTGGCTCTTCGCGATCGGCTCCGCTCCCTTCATCGCCGGCGCCGCGCCGATCGGCGATCCTTGCGATCGCGAGCGCGCTCTTGCTCCTCATCGGCGTCGCTTCGATCGCGGCCTTCGTCATCCGAGATCGGATCGCCAAGAAGAACAATGCGGCGCACGACGGACCAGGCGACGTCACCGGCGCGCTCACGGCGGCGTCACCTCCGCCCCATACCCCGATCAGCGACTCCGCGCTCGTCGTGCCAAGCAGCGCGCCGTCCGCGTCCGTCGTGGCGAGCGCTTCCGCGTCCGCTCCGCCGACCACAACAAAGCCAATCACCCGGCTCGTGACGACGACGACGACCACCACCACCATCGCGCCGGCGTCGTCGAGCGCTCCGCCGAGCGCCGCGAGCTCGTTCGGGCGTGGCCTGACGGCGCCCACGATCAAGTTCACGAACGACTAGGCCGACCTCGCCAGCACCATGTGGTGGATCGCCGATGATCCGATCTTGGACAAAGAATCCTCCTTCAACGGAAGATTTCCATGAGATTGTCGTGCTGACGCACTAGGCCCCACACGTGCATACATGGTCGTCAAGGGAGACTCACCATGTTCGTCCGCAAGCACACGGCACTCGCATCGCTCATCGCAGCCCTCGCGTCGACGTTCGCAGCTACCGCTCACGCAGGTGATGTCTCGACGGGCAGCGACGGAACACCGCCGCCGTCCGCCACCTCGTCCTCGACCGGCGGCGCAGCGCTCCACGGCAAGATCGAGCAACGCCTCAACGGTGAGATCGACTCTGGCTGGCTCGACAAGGGCCTCGTCAAGGTGCGCACGCGCTTCACGATCGATCCGGTCAAGCCCGACGCGCTCCTCGCGATCGACATGCCGACGGGCGCGAAGGTCAACGCGACGTGGTCGCCCTCCGAGAAGGGCTCGCTCACGATTCATCCGGTCACCGAAGAGGGCGCGACGGGAACGATGAACGTTCACTACACGCTCATCCCGAGCCTCGAGGCGAACATCTACGGGACGCAGGTCGCCTACGACGCGACGCAGCTCCTCGCGAAGATCCCCGGATCGTCGTTCAACTACGACTCGAAGATGGACACGACGCTCGCGCCGTGGGGCTTCGCCGGCGCATCGGCGACCGCCACGAGCTCGCCCGCGCTCGATCAGTCGACGATCTTCTCGCTCTCGTTCGAAGAGCTCGGGATCGACCCGGCGACCGTCGAGGGCTCGCTCTCGATCCAAGCCGTCGCCAAGCCCACGTTCAAATACAAGACGACGGAGATCTTGTTCGACTCCGCGTCGGTCAAGGCCGCCGATGGCTCCGCGAAGATCTCGATCGCCGACGGCGACTTCGCCGAGGTCAACGCCACCGTGCTCGGCGAGGTCGCGCTGAACGGCATCCTCGACATGCGCCCGGTCATCAAGGTCGACTCGGTCGATGGTTACCCGACGTTCGGCCTCGTGAAGTACAGCTTCTCCGCCGTCTCGAAGGCGTTCGATGGCAAGCCCACGCCCGTCACCTTCCAGAACGCGACGATCCACATTCCTCTCCCGAACGTGAAGGTCCCGTCCGCGCCCGTCGGCGTGGGCTCCGCGAAGGCCGGCGAAGAGCTCACCAAGTCCGTCACCGTGAACAGCACGGGCGAGATGGACGCGGTGCTCAAGATCGAGAGCTCCGATCCGCAGTTCATCGTCCCGAGCGGCGAGATCAAGGTGAAGTCGAAGGGCACCTACGAGCTCGACGTGAAGTTCAAGCCGTCGAGCGACGGCCCTGCGTCCGCCACGATCACCGTCCACTCGAACGATCCCGACTCACCCGACCAGACCTTCCGCGTCGCGGCCAACGGCGCGTCGCTCGAGCCGGAGGCGGCCGACGACACGAACGCCGACGGCACGAAGAAGTCGAAGGGCCAAGGCGACGCCGACGTCCCCTCGAAGGACGGCTGCGCGTGCAGCTCGGTCGGCTCGTCGTCTCCGGTCTCGAGCAACTACGGCGCGCTCGGGCTCGTCGGTCTCGGCCTCGTGCTCGCCGCGCGCCGCCGAAAGTAATGCTCAGAGCTTGCAGCTCGTCGCCGTCGACTTCTTGAACGGCGGAGCATCGCCCCAGTCGTTCGTGAGCCAGTGACGGCAGAGGCGCTCGTTGTCCCACGGGCCCGGGTACGACTTCGGGATCTGCTCGAGCGTGCATCCCCATTGCCCGGCGAAGGCGCTCCACGCTTCGCGTAGATGACCTCGCTCGCCGAGGTTTCGGATGTGGACGCCTTTGTCGATCGCCTTCCGGCCCGTGCCCTTGAAGTCGCTGACGTACGCGTCCTCGTGCGGGACGAGCTTCGGGCCGTTGCCGTTGTGCACGTCACGGATCATCGTCATCTCGATGCAGCCGACGCCCTGGATCTTCGTCGCGCCCGGGTAGCCGTACGAGGCGTGACCGCCGCCGGCGACGTAGATGACCGGATGATGCTTGTTCGAGTCGTAGAAGCGCACGCCGCCGATTGACGGAGTGTCGGTCGCGTCGCAAACGTTGTAGTGCGGGCTCTCGGTGGACGGATCCTTCGCGGGCAGCGCGCCCTTGCCTTCGAGCGGGATGAGCGTGACGCCATCGGAGGTGGCGTGACGATCCGTGTAGAATGCAGATACCTTGCCGGTGCTCAGCGACACGAACACGGCGCCGCCTTCGAAGTCCCCTTCGTGATCGTCGAGCGTGAAGCGGTTGTAGGCGTAGAAGAGCATGTACTCGAGGACGACGTAGTCGCCCTTCGGGTCCGCGCCGGCAGGATGCGCGACGCTGAACAGGTCGACGCCCGTGCTGCGTGAGGCATCCATCGTCTTCACGAGCGCAGCGTCGTCGTAGTTGCCCGACTTGTCCTTGTTGAGGCAGAGCCAGAAGTTCGTGCCTTGACCGAGCGCGGGTGCGTCGGCGCGCTTCGTCGTGCCCTTGTCGTCGAACGTCGCCGACCGAAGCTTGTCGAGCGCAGGTGCCTTGTCGACGGCTACCTTCGTGGCGTCGTCTCCGTCGACGCGCCAGTACAGCGTCGAGCTCGCCGTGTAGTGCTCGGCGGTCGTCGGGTAGGCGGACTCGGAGTCGCCAGTCGTGTGGTCGCCGTCGCCTTCGTTGTACGCGAACACGGGTGCGTAGCTTCGAAGCATCGCGTCCTCGAGCGTGTCGTCGAGACCGTCTTGATCGACGTCGCACGCTGGCGCGTTGGCCTTCGCGAGGCAGTCTCGCGGAGACGACCCGGAGTCGATGCACTGCGAGATCATCATGACGAGCGCGGGCGATCCGCACGCGCTGCCGCCGGCGTCTCCGCTCGACCCGCCCGACGAAGAAGAAGAGGCCGCGGGCGTGCTTGGTTCGCTCGGCTCCAAAGGCGTGACAGGACCGCCGTCCTCGCTGCCTCCGCAATTGAAATGCGTGAAGGCGCACGTGAGGACGAGAAGACCAACGATGTGCGCGCGTGCGCTGTGCGAGCCGCCCACTCCCAACGTCACGGACGATAGCAGGAGCAGGCGCTATGCCTTCATGATCGATCGGGGTTTGGGGGTGAAGCCGCCATCGGATCGAGAATCGTGGACCGCCCCTGACGAATCGCCGATCCACCGGGGGTTTCCGTGCTCGCGCTGGCCTGCTCAACCTGCGCAATGCACGGTGACGACGCCAGATCCCGTGTGGGATTACCTGCGTGACGCGCGCGCCCGCGATCTCTCAGAACGACTTGAGATCGGAGATCAGGCGCTTCGAGATGACGATGCGTTGGATCTGCCCGGTGCCTTCGAAGATGTCGTAGACCTTGATGTCTCGGAACCACTTCTCGAGCAGCTGGTGATCCTTCGCGATCGATCCCTCGGCTCCGCAGATCTCGATCGCGTCGATGCAGGCGCGGATCGCCGCCTGGCCCGCGAGCGCCTTGCACATGCTCGCCTCCTTCGCGTTCGAGATCCCGTTGTCGGCCATCCACGCGGCGCGCCACGTGAGCGAGCGCGCCGCCTCGAGCCCACGCCCGACCCTCGCGAGGCGCTCGGTGATCGTCGCGTAGCGCGGGATCGGACGTGAGAGGACGTAGTTCTTCTTCACGAAGTCGCACGCGTACTCGTAGGCGGCGCGGCCGATGCCTTGCGCCATCGCGGCGACGAGCGGACGCGTGTTGTCGAACGTCTTCATCGCCGTCATGAAGCCTTCCTTCGTGACGTACTTCTCTTCGCCGCCGAGGAGGTTCTCTTCGGGGACGCGGCAGTCTTCGAGCACGAGCTCGGCGGTCTCGCTCGCGCGAAGACCCATCTTGTCTTCGATGCGGCCCACCGCGAATCCTGGCGTGCCCTTCTCGACGACGAACGCGCGGTGACCGGCGCGGCCGAGGCCGGGATCGATCGTCGCGAAGATGACCGTCCACGACGCGCGCGCGCCGTTCGTGATGTAACACTTGCGACCGTTCAGCACCCAGTGCTTGCCGTCTTTGCGACAGCTCGTGCGGATGCCGGCCACGTCGGATCCTGCCGACGGCTCGGTGAGGCCGTACGCGCCCCAGCGAAGCGGCGTGTTGTCATCGTTGAGCGACTCGAAGATCGAGAAGAAGCGCTTCTTCTGCTCGGGAGTTCCGCTCGCCCGAACGGGCGGTCCACCGAGGCCGGGTCCAGGCAAGCAGAGGAGGAGCCCAGGATCTCCCCACGAGAGCTCTTCGGCCGCGAGCACGCCGAACAAGTTCCCGCCGACGTCCTTCTTCTTCTTCGGCTCGTCGCTCACCGCCTTCTCGGGCGCGGCCGCTTCGTCGCCGAGGCCCGACGTCATCGCGTTCGAGCCCATCGACGTCGCGAGGCGCGCCATGTTGCGAAGGAACTCTTCGGGGATTCCGCCGGCGCGATCCCACGCGAGCGCCTGCGGGCGAATCACGTTCTTCGCGAGCCCACGGATGGCTTCGCGCATTTCGAGGTGCCGCTTGGTGAATGAAAACTCGATCGTCATGACGGGGATCCTTCTTCTCTTCTTCTCTTCACGCTCACTGGTCCAGCGCGGCTCACACGAACGCGTTTTGGGTCTCGGGCGTCGGCAGCACGAGCGCCGGATCGATCGGGAGACCGAGCGCGACCGCCGCGGCGAGCTGATCGGCTTGCTCGGCCGTCATTCCGCAGAGGCCAAGCTGCTTCGCGTCGCGCATCAGCTTCTCGACCGGGTAGTCGCGCATGAACCCCGCGCCGCCGTGGAGCTGCACGCCGTCGTCACCGCATCGCATCGCCGCTTCGTGCGCGTACGCGATCGCTTGAGCGCTGAGGAGAAGCGCCTCGCTCTCCTTGGCCTCGCCCTTCGCGACCGCGTCCCACGAGGCCGCGGCGCGCCAGACGAGCCCGCGGCTCGCGTCGACGTCCATCGCGCGATCGGCGACGGTGAACGCGACGGCCTGGAAGTGCCCGATCGGCTTTCCGAACGCCTTGCGCGTGTCGACGTACTCACGCGTGACCTCGAACGCGGCGCGTGAGAGGCCCACGCCTCGCGCCGCGACGAGCAGCGCGTTCTTCGCGAAGAAGCGAAGCAGCGCGGCGTTGAAATCCGCTCCGCCGAGCAAGCGCGCCGAGTCGGGGACGACGACGTTCTTCAGCTCGATGCCGCCGAAGCTCGCCGCGTCGAGGCCGAGCGTGGTCGAGCGCTCGAGCACGGTGAGCCCCGACGCGCCCTTCGCGACAAGGAATGCACCAAGCCCGCGCCACCCTGCGCTCTCTTGCTCATTTACGCGCGCGGAAACGGCCGAGTCGCTCGAAGACTCGCTCCCTCCGCGCGCGTCTACCTGCGCGAAGACGACGAAGTGCTCTGCGCGATCGGCGTTGAGGACGTAGGCCTTCGCGCCGTCGATCTTCCAATTCGCGCCGTCCTTCGTCGCGGTCGTCGTGAAGCCGGCGCGCTCGGCGTTCGCCTTCCGCTCGCCCCAGGCGACAGCGCCGAAGTGATTGTGCGCGCCGTCACCGACGAACGGCGCGAGCGCGGCGCGCGCTTGCTCCTCGGTGCCGAGCTCGGTCACGCAGAGACCGAAGGCACCCGGACCGCCGAGCGCGAACGGCGCGGCGGGATCTCCCCACGCGATCTCCTCTTCGAGGAGGACCGCGGTCGTGAAGCCGAGGCCTGCGCCGCCCACCGCTTCCGGCAGGGCGACGAGACCGAGCCCGAGCTCGTGAGCCGTCTTGCGGACCGACTCGGGGAGCGCGCGCTCCTTCTCGAACTCGCGGATCTTCGGACGGAGCACGGTCTTCGCGAACTGCGCGACCGATTCGACCATCATCTTTTCGTCGCTCGTCGGCTCGAAGCTGATCATGGGATTCCTTTACGTGCGAAACATCTCGATCGCAACGGTCAATGAATGCTCATTCATTCTTTTCAGCGTCTCATGATTGCTGGCTTTTTTCGACCTGAGAGCCAGGGTGTGCCACGTGGACGTAGCTCGTGTTTCGGGTTGCCGAGACGCCTTCGTGTGTCACAACGCGTCCGCGTGAAGATCACCCTCCTCCTCGGGCTCGTCGTGACGATCGCCGCATGCTCGCATTCGGTCGTCGGCGAGGACACGGGGCAGGCGACGAGCGCGTCCCAGCCGCTCCCGAGCGCGGGTCAGGCATGCCGCTGCACGAGCGATCTGAACACGCCGCCGCCCGACAACTGCTGCAGCGGAGAGCTCGCGTGCGTCGATCCCGAGATGCCAGGCCGCACGACCTGCGACGCGATCGGTTGCTTCCGAAAAGGCTTCTGCGCCGAGCGGACCACGAGCTCGTCGTCGTCGAACACGTCGTCCTCGTCGAGCAGCTCGACCTCCTCGTCCTCGGGCTCGTCCGGTTTTCCGGCGCAGACGCCCGACGAATGCAGCCCGTTCAAGAATCCACCCCAAGGTACCTGCGCAGCTGGTCAGGAGTGTCACCTCCTCCGTGACCACTGGGGTTGCATCTGACGGCGAAGGCGCCGCGAGCCGCATGGAAACGTTGGCGGCTCGGCGCGATGCGGAGTAGAGGAGACCGCTCTCCCTTCACCGTTCTCTTCTTAACGAGGAGCGGTGAAAAAGAAGCGTTCGAGGCCGCGGCTCGCTTGACGACGAGGCGCGCTCCGCGTACGTTCCCGCCCCCTTCGGCCAAAACCTTTGGCGTAGGGCAGGGGCAGACCCCCGTTTTTACCGAGATTTTCTGAGGCAAGAGAGAGATGGCAACGTCCGAGGCCACCGAGAACAAGGCCGCCCAACCGAGAAACCTCCACCGCAGCTTTCAGGCGACGCCGAAAGACGCCGAGGCCAATCGCGCATGGTGGGTCATCGACGCGACGGACAAGCCGCTTGGCCGCCTCGCGAGCCACGTCGCGCACGTGCTCCGCGGCAAGCACAAGCCCACGTTCACCACGCACGAGGACACCGGTGACTTCGTCATCGTCGTCAACGCGGGCAAGGTGAAGCTCACGGGCAACAAGCTCGATCAGAAGATGTACTCGCACCACTCCGGCATCCCGGGCGGCTTCAAGCAGGTCAGCTACCGCAACCTCCTCGAGGGCGACAAGCCCGAGTTCCCGATCGAGAAGGCCGTGAAGGGTATGCTCCCGAAGAACGTGCTCGGTCGCCAGATGTTCGGCAAGCTCAAGGTCTACGCGACGCCGGATCATCCGCACAGCGCGCAGAAGCCGAAGGCACTCGAGATCAAGTAAGCAGAGCCAACAAGAAGTAGGAACGAGAAGGTCTAAGAAGAGATGAGCACCGCATCGAACCGCACCTATGCAACGGGCAAGCGCAAGACCGCCATCGCCCGCGTTTGGCTCTCCGCAGGATCGGGTCAGGTCACCGTCAACGATCGTCCCGCCGAGCAGTACTTCGAGCGTGAGACCTCGATCATGGTCATGAAGCAGGCGCTCGAGCTCATCGAGGCTGCCGACCAGTTCGACGTGTGGGCCACCGTTCGCGGCGGCGGTCACTCCGCGCAGGCCGAGGCGATGCGCCACGGCATCTCGCGCGCACTCATCACGATGGACCCGGAGAAGCGCAGCGTCCTCAAGCGCGCCGGCTTCCTCACGCGCGACGCCCGCAAGAAGGAGCGCAAGAAGTACGGTCAGCCCGGCGCCCGCAAGCGCTTCCAGTACTCGAAGCGCTAAAAACCGCTTCCCGCTACACGACGCGAAGGTCGGCTCCTCAGGGGTCGGCCTTTCGTCCTTTGTGGTCATGGAAAAATGACCATCGCGCGCGCACGAGCGAGAACCGTAGCGTCTCGGGGATGGAGAGATCTCGCCGCTACGGTGCGTGTGCGCTTCTTCTTGGCTCGCTCCTGCCTGCGCTCGTCCTCGCGTCGGCCTGCGTCGGCGAAGACTCGGGCGCGCAGACAGCGGCGGGCGTAGAGGCTGGCGCTGACGGCATCAGCACGTCACCGGACGCGACGCATGAAGACTCCGCCACGGATTCGTCCGCGATCCCCGACGCGGACAGCGCGCCGAGCTGCACGATGTGCGGCGGCGCCTGCGTCGACACGACGAACGATCCGAAGAACTGCGGCGCGTGCGGCGCCCAATGCACGTCCGACGCGGGGCTCTCGTTCGGATGCGTCGCGAGCAAGTGCGGGAACCAGGCGACGTCGGTGACGTCGGGTTACGACAACAGCTGCGCGGTCCTCCTCGATGGATCGCTCTTCTGCTGGGGCTCTCGCGCGACGGGGCAGACCGGCACGATCGACGCGGCACCCGGTCCGACGCCGGCGAAGATCGCGATCGAGGATGTCGTCGAGGCACGCGCGGGCAAAGGCTTCGTGTGCGCTCGCAAGAACGACGGCACGATCTGGTGTTGGGGCGACAACACGTTCGGCGTGCTCGGTCATGCGCCAGGCGCCGACCCGGGCTGCACCGGAACGTGCACGACGACGCCGGTGAAGATCGATCTCCCCGGCGGCGCGAAGGCCGCGAAGCTCGCCGTCGGGTTCGGCACCGTCTGCGTGCGAACCCAAGGCGCGACCGGCGGTGATGTGTATTGCTGGGGCAACGCGTTCGGCGGCATCACCGGCGACGCGACGCTCGCCGTGGGCACGATCCGTCCTCAGCCACAGAAGATCCCCGTCTTCGTCGGCGACGTGACGGACGTCTCGCTCGGGAGCTACGACACCGGTGGGGCGTCAACTTCAACGGCGCGCTCGGCCACGGCGGCGGCACGTTGGGCGACGTCACGTGCACGGCCAACGCACCGATGCCTTGCAACGGGACGCCGATCAAGGTCGAGTCGCTCTCCGCGGTGACGGCGCTGTCGACCGGCGGGACGTTCGCGTGCGCGGTGACGCAGATCGGCGCGCTCTATTGCTGGGGAAACAACAGCAACGGCTACCTCGCGACCGGCAATGCGAGCCCGAGCGCGAGCCCGCTCCAAGTCGCTGGGCTCAACACGAGCGCGTCCGTCATCGCGGGGGACCTCGGCGTCCTCTCGATCGACACGACGTCGAGCGTGAAGGGATGGGGCGCGAACGGCCATGGTCAGCTCGCGCTCGGCGCCTACTCGGGCGCTGCGTGCGCGAGCTTCAGCTGCTTCACCTCGGCGCAGAACATCACGTCGCTGCAAGGGGTCACGCAGATCTCGCTCAACGTCCTCTCGGGCATCGCGCTGAAGAGCGACGGCACCGTCCTCACGTGGGGCGGCAACGGCAGCGGCGAGCTCGGTCACGCGCCGTTCACCAACGGCGACACCACCTGCGGCGCCGGCTCGGGCGCATGCAACCCGACACCCACCGCGCTCGCGAACGCGCCATGGCGTTGACGAACACCTCGCGCGTGGCGCTGCTATTCGCGTCACTAACCGCGCTCACGTTCGCGTGCACGGACGACGACCCTACGACCGCTCCGCAAACGACCGACGCAGGCGTCGATGCGCAGCCCGCGCCCGACGCGGCCGCCGAAGCCCAAACGATCGACGCGGGCAGCGACGCGGACGCCGCGGAAGCGAGCGCGCTCGACAGCGGCGATGCATCATACGCGGCTGTCATCCTCGCGGACGCGCCTGCCGTGTACTACCGGCTCGGTGAGGCGACGGGCACGACGGCCAAGAACGCCGCCTCGACGGGCGCGGCCTACGATCTGACGTTCACCGGCGTCGCGGCCGATCAGCTCGGTCAGCCAAGCTTGCTCGCGCGCGACAAAGGCGACACCGCGGTTCGCTTCGCGGGCGCCGCCTACGCTTCCCTCGCGCTCGGCGCCGCGACCCCCGCGGTGAAATTCTCGACGAGCTTCACGATCGAAGCGTGGCTGCGACCCGAGCCGTCGGCGTCGCTCCGAACGATCCTCTCGACGAAGGGCGCGGGCGCGGACGGCTTCAGCTTCATCCTCGCGACGAACAACACCCTCTCGCTCGCATGCCACGGCAAGCAAGGCTACAGCGCGACGATCACGGTGCCGGCCGATGGCGCGTCGCACTACGTCGCCGTCGTGTGGGAAGGCGCAGGCTCGACCGCGACCTTCTACGTCGACGGGCAAAGCGAGAGCGCGAGCGGCGCCGCCAGCGTCTCGCTCGCGTACACGAGCGCGGAGCTTCGGCTTGGAGACTTCGCCGATGGCCAAGCCTACTTCTTCGTCGGCACGATGGACGAAGTCGCCGCGTATCCGGCGGCCCTCTCCTCCGCCCGGCTCGCGGCTCACTACGCCGCCGGCCACTGACGGCGTTCAGCCAGCGCGTGGCGCGTGCGCGAAGAGCTGGATGAGCTCCGCACGCGACGCGACGCCGAGCTTTCGGAGCGCGCGATCGAGGTTGGCGCCGACGGTGGAGAGCGGGATGCCGAGCTCGTAGGCGATGTACTTGAGCGGGTGACCCAGCGCTGCGTATTGCGCGATCGCTTGCTCGCGCTTCGTGAGCTGGCGAATGGCGGACGTGCGCGACGTCGCGTCGTTGCGGTACGCTAGGAGCATCCGCTTTCCGTCGCGCTCGGTGCTCTCGAGGATCGACCAGCGGCCATCGACGAGCGCCGTCCAGATCTCGAGGCGCTCCTCTGGGGAGGCTCGCCGAAGCTTCGCACGCTCGCTGCGACGAACGGCGTCGAGCAGCGGCGCACGCGTATCGACGTCCTTCGCCTCGTCGCCACGTGCGTCGAGGAGGTCGCCGTCTGGCGAGATCACCGCGTCGACCGCCTCATCGTCGGCGCTCGCGCGCCTGTGCGCGAGGAGCGCCCGAAGACGGAGCGCGGAGCCGAGATGTGCCGCGAAGCAGTCGAGGATCGCGCGATCGCGCTCGTGGTGACGCTCACCCGGACGGCAGTGGAACACCGCGAGGAGAGACTCGACGTTCGCGTCACCGCCGCAGATCGCCCACGCCGCTGCCGGCGTCCGCTCCTCGACTCCATGAGGCCACAGCTCGGTGACCCCGAGCTCGCGCGCCATCCGAGGGAAGCTCTCGAGGCTGTACGACAGCGGCATCGGCGCATGGATACGCCGGTAGAAGTGGGGCGGCAGAACGCGCACCATCGCGTGCACCGACTCGGATCCGATCTCGGTCTCGTTGACGATGCTGCGAAGCTTGATCTCGGAGCCGAGCTCCGAGGTGTACGCCGCGACACCACCGCCGAGCTCGTAAGGAACGAGCTCGCGGACGATCGACGCCCATCCCCACCAGCACTCTCGCATCTTCGGAAGATCACGACGCGCCGCAATGGTCATTTTTCTCGGTCGGCGAGCGTTTGCGACGACGCGGTCAGGAGCTGCGGCCGCTCATCGCGGCGACGAGCTCGTAGCGTGACGACACACCGAGCTTCCGGAGAAGGCTCGCGACCTGGTTGGCGACCGTGCGTGGCGACGTGCCCCGCTCCTTCGCGATCCGAGCGTTCGAGTGCCCGAGGGCGATACCGCGCAGGACGGCCTCTTCGGTCGGGCTCAGCGTGGAGATTCGCTTGACCGGCCACGTCAGGATCGCAAGTCGCTCGCCGCCGACGTCGGCGATCTCGATGTCGACGTCATCCGGGACTTCGGCGGGGTCGGCTGTGGGTCGGCGTTTCATCTCATTCTCTCGTGGCCGTGGCCGAGGACGCGTCGACGGGGCCTCGGCCGAAGATCTGAATGAGCTCCGCGCGCGACGCAAGACCGAGCTTTCGAAGGGCGCTCTCGAGGCAGGCCGCGGCGGTCGAGAGCGCGATCCCGAGCTCGTAGGCGATGTACTTGAACGAGTGACCGAGCGCCGCGTACGTCGCGACGGAGCGCTCGCGGGGCGTGAGGAGACGCATCGGGCTCGTGCGCGGATCGTTTCGGTAGGCGAGGAGCGTGCGCTTTCCGTCGCGCTCGACGTTCTCGAGGATCGACCAGCGACCTTCCACGAGCGCGGTCCACACCTCCACGCGCTCTTCGGCGGTGGCTCGACGGAGCTTGGCCTTCTCGGAGCGCCGAACGCTCTCGACCAGCGACGATCGGAGCGCCTCGTCGTCGCGCTCTTCCCCGCGTGCGTCGAGGATCTTCCCGTCAGGCGCGAGGACGACCTCGACCGCGTCATCCTCGGCCGAGGGCTCGGCCGAACGAAGGAGCGAACGGAGACGAAGCACGGAGCCGAGATGCGCCGCCAGGCAGTCGAGCGCGTGGTGATCGCGCGCCGAGTAGCGTTGGCCGGGGTCGCAATGAAACGTGATGAGCACCGTCTCCACGCCTGCGTCGCCGCCCGCGATCGCCCACGCGGCGCGCGGCACCGGAAAGGGAGTGTCGACGGGCCAGCTCGTACCGAACTCGATCCCGACCGCCGCCGCAGCGGCAGGGAACGACTCGGAGCTCGAGATGAGCGGCGTCGGCGCGTGGATGTGTCGATAGAACGGTGGCGGGAGGAACGCGGCCATCGCGTGAAGCGCGCTCGCGTCGACCTCGAGCGCGGCCGAGGCTTCGCTTCGAACCGCGATCCGTTCACCGAGCTCGGAGACGTACGCCGCGATCCCGCCGCCCAGATCGTACGGCCTGAGCGCCTCGACGACCTGCGTGAGCCAGGCGCGCTCGTCCGGCACGAAGGAGTAGGCCGCCTCGAGAAGCCTCAGCGCATCTTTCGACTTCGCGGTTCCCACCCCGGACCGATCCTCAGCAGCTCAGCCGGCCGTCACAATAGTCATTTTTCCGATGATCCGAAGACGCCTCCCTCGTGCGATCACGCCGATCCGAGGAACGAGAACACGATGGATCCAGTCACTTTGGATCTTTCCATCCTCATACATGGAAGATGAATCTAGCATTTTCAATAACTTACAAAAAGATCCATGAGGTGCCGATGTAGGTCTAAGTCCTGCAGTGTCCTCCATCATCATGAGGAAGCTGGGTTTGGTTGGTTCGCTCTTGGTGACGGCTCTGGCGATCGCGTGCGGCAACGCGGAAGGCGGTGACGAAGCCGATGACTCGCAGGAGGCGATCGGAACGAAGAACACGACCGCCGCCGCGATCGGGCTCAAAGAGAAAGAGATCGTCCTCACGCTCGATGACGGTCCTGGACCACGCACCGTGGAGCTCGCCGAGTGGCTCGCGCGTGAGAAGGTGCCTGCCGTCTTCTTCATGGTCGGCAAGAACGCGAAGGCGAACCCGGCCGCGGTCGCGCGCGTCGTCCAGCTCTCGAACGAGAACGACGGGCTCTTCATCGTCGCGAATCACTCGATGAACCACCAGGCGAAGCCGCTGCCCTCGCTCGGCACCGAGACGACGATTCACGAGATCATGGACGCCGACGCGATCCTCAAGACGTCGATCGCGCAGTCGCAGAGCGTTGGGTATCCCTCCTCGATGTCGTTCTTCCGTCCGCCGTACGGCGACCTCGTCCGCATCGGCGCGACGAACATCGCGCGCATCAACGCCGCTGGTGGTGAGAAGTACTCCGGGCCCGTGTTCTGGGACATCGGCGGCGAGCTCAAGAACGGATACTCGGCCGACTGGGCGTGCTGGGGCAAGGTCGGCGTGAACGAGTGCGCCGACGGCTACATCCGCGAGGCGACCGCGCGCAAGCGAGGCATCATGCTCGCGCACGACGTCCACGCGAAGACGGTCGACATGCTCATCGGTACGAACAGCGCGAACGGGCAGTCGCTCATCAAGAATCTCCGTGCCCAGGGCTTCAAGTTCGTGTCGATTCGCTCGCACGAGGCGAACGTTCAGCAGTTCACGCAGCAGCAAGAGCAGCTCTCGTCGAACGCCGACATCTCGATCGACGCCTCCGTCGAGCCCGACGACAACGGCAAGGTAAAGGTCGACGTCAAGACGACCGGCGGCGCGAAGATGTCGATCGCGTTCGACAACACCGACGGCACCGCCACCACGCAGCTGAACCGCGTCGTCGAGCAGTCGCTCTCGCCGGGCCAGCACTTCGTCACCGTCACCGTGTTCGACGCTGCGGGCGTCGCGAAGAAGCAGTCGCGCTACCCGTTCATCATGCCGGCGGAGATTCGTCCGGACAGCCACGAAGCGACGAGCGACACCAACGCCGTCTGCGTGAACTTCAACCTGATGAAGGCAGGCCAGCTGTTCCGCATGTACCACGGCAAGGTCGCGTGCGACGCGCCGGGCGCGCAGAACCCGCCGTTCATCGACGAGTGCTACAAGTACAAGGGCACGCTGAAGACGACGCGCG
Organism: Labilithrix sp.; assembly: GCA_044227045.1. GTDB lineage: Bacteria > Myxococcota_A > Polyangia > Polyangiales > Polyangiaceae > Labilithrix. The sequence goes on along the minus strand of JBGAFW010000013.1, from coordinate 139,177 downwards.
ATCCTCGCCTCGTTGGCGCGAGCGACTGGAGCGTGGAGTTCGACCTCAGCTACCGCGCCGACCCGACCGACAAGAGCAAGGTCACGTTCGTGATGGACGCGACGAGCGGCGAGATCGAGACCGGCAAGCGCTTCTTCCCCGGAAACCCCTCACGCAAGGACGTCGCGATGACGCTCGACGACGTGAAGTGTGAGAAGGGCGAGTGGCGCGGCAAGTTCACCTACGCCAACGGCACCACCGAAGACGTCCTCTTCCGCACCTCGCGCGACCCCCGCACCGGCGGTCCGCTCGAGCACGACTGAGCGGCTGACACCGGCGCCTTACAAAACGATCGAGGCCGATCTTCACGAGAGATCGGCCTTCGTCGTTTGTTTCGTTCGTCGCGCGTTCGAACGCTCAGCAGAGCGCGCCGTTCGGGATGCACGCGAAGTGACCCCAGCACGCCGAGCAGTACTTGCCCGTGCCGCAGCCGGTCGCGCGGCAATCGGACGGCGGCGGAGGCGGCGGCGGATCCTGCACGCACTTGCCGGGGAGATCGGGGTTCACGCCGGTGTGATCGCACGAGTACCCGGTCGGGCACTGGTGCGAATTCATCATGAAGCCGCCGCACTTGATCTCGTCGATCTCGAACATCTTGCACTGCTTCTTCGCCGTGTCGCACTGCGCGACGCGCGTGTCGTGCACCATGTACATCGGGCACATCGGGCGCGGGTTCAGCGTGCACTTCGTGGCGTTCGCGTACGCCTTCGTGTGGTGCTTGTTGACGGCTTCGTTCCAGCCGTTCTGGCAGCAGCCGCCGCGCGGGACCGCGACGCAGTCGTCATCGACGCTGCAGGAGGTGATGCTCTTCTTCAGCTCTTCGCTCTGCACGGAGCCCGTCTCGTCGTCATCGGGCGACGCGTCGGTGTTGGCCTGGCAGGCGACGACGCTGAACGTGGTGATCGAGGCAAGCGCGACGAAGGAGAGAACGGATTTGATCGAGACCATGGCGGCTACTCCAAGAACCTCGCGGGGCGCGATGCGTCCGAAGCGGGTAGCCGGGCTTTGACACACAGCGCTGTAGGCGCAAGTGTGGCTTTGTCTCACCTATAAATCACGAGGAGACATCAGCACTTAGGCCCTGAAAAAAGTGAATTCCTGAACCATTCTGCAGGTTCTTCTCTCCCAACGACGCTTTCAAGGTTGGCGCGGCCGCGCCCAGATCGTCGTCGCGTCGAACCAGTAGAGGCGGGTGGCGTCGGCGCGGAGGTCCTTCGCGACGAGCGCGTCGTTGGCCTCGCCCTCCGCCGCGCCGTAGTAGCGAAAGACCTTCGCTGCGGCGCCGCCCGCGATCGACGTGCGGAACACGAATGCGTCCCAGGCGAAGAACACGTCATGTCCATCGGTCGTGACGACACCAAGGGAGCCTGCCATAACGAGCCGCGACGACTCCGCCGACGAAGGGGACGCATCCGACAGAAGAATGAGCTTGCGCGGCGCGCCGTTTGGGAGCGGCATGAGCCAGATGTCCTTCTCGTCGCTCCAGACGAGCTGGTGATCGACCAGGGTGAGCCCCCGGCTTGGCGCCCGAGTGTCTGCGAGCGTCACGATGTGGCCACCGGCCTTCGGCATCTTGCGAAGGCCGCCCTCGTCGAGCCAGTAGAGCGAGTCTCCGTCGGCCACGATGTCGTGCGGCTTGTTCCCGGCTCTCCCGAGCATGCCGTCATTCGCGGAGGATGCGCCCGCGTCTTCGGTCGAGGCGTCTTTCGCGATGCGACGAATCGAGCCGGAGTCGAGCTCCGTGACATAGATGTAGGACTCATCGATCGCGATCGACGACGGTGTGAGCAGCGCGCCAAACATCACCGACTGCTCTCCGATCTTCACCTCGGGTGAGGTGGAGAGCGAGAGCTTCGCGACCGAGCCAAGCCCATACATCGTCGCGTAGATCGCTCCGCCCTCCACCACGAGCCCGCACGACGGTGTGGGTTGCGCGGGCGGCGCGAAGAGGGAGCGAATGACCGCTCCACCATCCTTGGACACGGCCGAGAGCAGCCCGTCGGCGTTCATCCAATAGAGGAAGCGATCGTCTTGCGTCATGCACCGCGGCGACTCGTTACGCGCGAGCGCCACTTGGTTCGCGTCCGCCATCGAGACGCCGCCGTTGCTTGCCCCGCCGCTGCTGCTCGCCTTCTTGGTGCTCGCGCTCGTACATTGGCTCTCGATATCCGTGACGCAGACGTTGTCCTCTTCACAGCAAACGAAGCCGCCAGCGCACGGACACGAGAGCCCGTAGAGATCGGCCTCCGTCGAGCACGCGAGCACGGATGCGAGCGCTCCCAAAAGGAGCGGCGCGAGTGTCCCCTTGAAGCCACGGATCGTCGTCTTGGTGGTGTTGGTCATGGGAGAGAAACGAAGAGCGGTCTGAGAGATGGACGATCCAATTCGATCAAAAGGTTCCGTCATAGGTGACGAAGCCGCCGTGCGCCGATGCGCCCCCGCCGACGCGCCCCGACTTCGTGTCCTTGTCGGGCCACAACAAGACGCCGAGCCCGGCAGCGATCGCGACGCCTCCGCCGATGTAACATCCGAGCGCGATCGTGCCCGCGCTGCGGGCGCGAGCGTTCTGCGCGGCGGCGTCGGCTTGCGATGTCCCAGAAAAATAAACGTGCGGTTTGTTGAGTAGCGCGTAGACGACCCCTGTCCCGATCGAGAGGGCCCCCGCACCCACGAGCCCTGCTCCGAGCGCGCGTCGCACCGTGAGGCCGGACGACGGCGCCATCAGCGCGACGTTGTCGCGGGGCCGTGATGGCGGCGTCGGGTCCCGCGGATGCTCGCGCTCGTAGTCGCTCACGCATTGCGGATCGAAGGGGAGCGCGAAGAGCTCGTTGAAGGACTCGTGAGCGGCGCCGCGAACCGCCGAGCGCGGCTCTGCCACGGGGAGCGTCGCGATCGCCACCAGCTCGGGCGCGCTATCGACGACCAGCTCCTTGTCATCGTCGAGGCGCCGCAGGTACATGCGCCCGAGGCTCGTCGGTGGGCGGACGAGCTGCATCGTGTGGCCTCGGGCATTGTGAAAGTCCGCGATGCGAACGCCGCGGGAATCTTCGAGGAAGTAACGACCCGCGTGCTTGCCGTCGACCTCGAGCCTGCGCTGGGCGCGGCGAAGATCGATGATCGTGTCGGTGCTGGCGCCGGAGCGCGGCGCGCGCGCATGAACGTCGGGGCGGAACCGTTCGTTCGGCACCTTTGCGTTCGCACGTGAGACGAAGGCGGCGATCTCGCGATAGGTCACCTGGCCATCACCGTCCGCATCAGCGGCGCCGTAGAGGCCCGACCGCACCTCGTGGCTGAAGACGCCCGACTGGAACTGGTCCCACTCGTGGCTCTCGCGCGCAGAGGACGTCGAGAGAAGCAGGCCGACGCGCGGATCGGTGAGGAGCGCAGGCACCATCCCGAAGCTGTCGATCGGACGTCGCTCTCCGCCGGGACCTCGGCTGTAGGCGAGGAAGTACGACGCACAGGCATCGGCGATGAGATGAATGCGCGTGGCCGGGACGCGCGCGAACACGCGACCGAGATCGGCGCCGGTGATGCGTGCGTCTTCGAGCGTGATGTAGCCCTCGCCGTTGTCTGCGACGTTCCCGTGGCCGGCGTAGACGAAGTACACGATCGTCTCGACGCCGCGCTGCGATGCGCGTGTCACGTCCGTCACGAGCTGCGAGACGGCGGCGTCGAAGCTCGACTTCTTCGGATCCATCGCCTCGGCGGCGGCCTGTGGATGCAAGCGGCGCGTGTTCTCGTCCGGCCGCGTGAGCAGATAGGTGCGAGCGCCGAGGACACGAAACAAGTCGAGGTAGCGTGCCGCGTCGTCATCGGCGTAGCGAAGGGGAGCGAGGCTCGTGTCGACGGACTGGTTCGACCCGATGACGAGCGCGAAGGTCGCCTGCGCCGAAGCGCTTGCGGCCGCGGGCGGCGAAGCAAACGCCGAGGCGCCCACTCCATCACGGGACGCGAGCGTGAGGATCGCCATCCCAACCGCTGAGGCGAGCCCTCGAAAAAGGCGAGGCCAGCGCATCCTCGCCTTGGTCGACTCCGTCAGCCGCATCATCTGCGCTCCTCGTGGGGTTCGGACGTTCGTGACGGTCATTCGTGCCGTCCATCGGTCAGCTCGAACACGCTGACGTGATCGCTCGCGCCCGCCATCGTGAGCGGGCTAGCGGGGTTGCCCCGGCGCCCGAGCTGCTCTTCGACGTCGCGCACGCTGGCTGGTCGATCCAAGAACAGTCCATGGATCTCGAGCCTCACTCCATCGAATCGATGTCGGATCGCCTCACGGAGATCATGTGGCCTTCCATCCGACTCGATTCGGATCGCCTTCGGGTTGTCGGTCTCGACCGTCCACTCGGGGTGGAACCAGTAGACGCGACCTCGTTCGTCCAGACCGAAGATCATGAGATGCGTTTTCGTCTCGTCGTGAGATTGGTACGTGAACGCGAGCTCGTCCTGCCGATCGATCACGCGTGCGGCGAGCATGGGCTCGGAAGGGCGCGAGGCCGATGTTGACGGCGAAGCAACACCACCCTCGCGATCCGGGTGTGCGCTCCTCGGTGGTCCTGCGGTGATGCGGTAGACGCCAATCGAAGGCGACGTGACGAGCTCCGTCCCATGCTGCGAACCCCGTGCCGTGAACTGATCCTCCACGCGCGCCGGTGGAACCACGAGGAGCACGACGGCGGCCGCCGCGACGACGAGGAACGACGCGTACGACGTCGCGCCGAGCCACGCACGGGGCTTCACGTCGCGAAGGCCGAGGCCGCGCGCGATCCGCTCCTCTGCCGGCAGGACGTGAGGATCGAGCGAGGCAAAGATCAAGTGGCGCTCGTACCGATCGCGGCATGCCTCACATGACCCGAGGTGATCACGCAAACGGCGTTCGTCCGCCGGAAGGATCGTGCCTTCGAAATGGCGGTCGACCAACGACCGCACCGCGCATACCGCGCCTGTGCTCGTGGGCTCGTCGCGCGATCCCGTCGTCTCGTCACTCGTGATCGTCATCGGTGCTGCTCGCTCTCTCCTCCAAGCAAGAAGCGCTGAAGAAGCGCTCGAACCTTCTGCTCTTGGTAAACCAGGGTCGTTCGCGGCATTCCGAGCGCGAGCGCCGCTTCCCGCTGAGGAAGCTGCCGGATGAAGCGCGCGTCGAAGACCGCCGCCCACTCGGGAGGAAGCCTTTCTCTCCGGAACCGATCGATGAGCAGCTTGGCGTCGACGTGATCCTGCGACGTGTCCGCCGGCGATGGCGGCGCGCTCGCAGAGCTCGAGCTCGCGTCACCGCTTGGCTCCTCGTCATGGGCGACCTCTCGTTTGCGCCGGCGCAGATCGTCGACGGCCGATCGCGTCACGACTTGGGTGAGCCAAGCCCCGAGATTTCCTCCCTGGAAGCTCTCGCGCATCTTCGCGTTCGAGAGGAGGCGATAGAAGACCTCGTGTGTGATCGTCTCAGCGTCGACGCTACCGACGATGCGCCGCGCGGCGGCGAGCACGCGACCGACATGCTCGCGATAACAAGCTTCGATCTCCGACCGATCGCCGGCATGAAACGCGGCGAGGCGCTTGCCAGACAATAACGTCGACGTGGACGGTGGAGCATCGCCGATGGCGCTCATCCCGTTCATCCCCGTAAAGAGCGCGCCGACAGCATGTTGGGCAGCGAAGCTACGCGGTCCCACGAGTGGGAACGAGCCAGGCGCTCCAGATGGACGAACTTTTCTTCACGAACGCCGCGCGAAGAACGAGGCATGATCTCGGCGATCATCGCTCGTATCCAGATCGGTATACGACGCCTCGTGGCTGCGGCTCACGTTCGCGGCTCGTGAAGAGCGCGTACACTCGAGTCGTGGCGTTTCGTTCTCGGCACGGGCTGGTCCTCACCCTGGTCCCCGATCGAGGGCGCGCACGTGCGTCTCTACTTCGATGGTGTCCTCGTGAGTGAAGGCACCGCCGACGCGGCCCCACGCACCTCCACCGAAGTCCTCCTCGGCGGGAGCAACTGGGGAGATCGCCTCGTCGGTGCGATCGACGACGTGAGGATCTACCGGCGTGTGCTCACGCCGGTCGAGATCGCTCAGCAGGTGAGGTGAAGCAGCGCGATCAGGGGAACTGGTGCGAGTTCGAGGTGCGAATGAACTCGTTGTACTTCTTGATGACCTCGTCTCCCGTCTTCCACGCGGGATCCGAGCCGCAGTTGCCCATCTTGTCCATGTCGATCTTGCCGGACGGCGTCTTCGCCTTGGCCGGCGCGTCGCGGAGGCAGCGCCAGAACTCCTTCGACGCCTTCTTGAACTCGGTCGCCGCCTTCACGAAGTCGTCATAGTTCGACTCGGCGAGCGGCCACGAAGGCGCGAGGTTCGAGTTCGACAGCTCGCTGCGATGCGTGCTTCCGTAGGCCTGAAGGTCGTCGAGCGCCTTCTCGAACTCCGTGTATTCTGCACCGAAGAGCTGGAAGTCGATATCGCCATCCTCGCCGACCGGATCGCTCGCCTCGATCAGCTCCCGTGACTCGATGAGCACGTGCTTGCGGTTGTAACGGAACTTCTTGCCCTCTTCGCGCTCGATGCGCTGAAGCGTGCGCTGCGCGAGCGGCTTCGTGATGCCGTCGAGCGTGTCGTGAAGGTTCTTGTCGGCCTTCGAGAAGCGATCCCATCCGGCCATCAAGCGAGGGTGCATCAGCTTTCCCTTCGCCCATTTGTCGTCCTTGAAGCTCTTCATCTCGAAGTAGCTGCTCGCCTCGTTGATCTGGCGATCGATGTCCGAGGCGGCGAGCGAGTATTCGGTGCCCGCCGCTTCGAGCTTCGCGTTCGGCGGGGGCATCAGCTTCGATCGCGACACGCCCGCCGAGCAGTTCGACGTGGTGCCCGGCGACAGCTTGTAGACGTCCGCGTACTGCTCCGTGCCCTTCGGGCCCGTCTTGGGGATGTATGCGAGGTAACGGTGACGCGACTGCTGGATCGGCGTGGAGAGCGTGTTCAAGCACTTGATGTACTCGTCGAGCTTCTCCTGCATCTGATCGTCGGCGAGGTCCTGCCCGGTGAGCGGCGTCGTCGACGTCGTCCCCAGGCCGGCGTCCTTGTTCTTCTTCTTGAGCAGCGACTTGCATCCGGTGGAGGACGCCGCGAGCACCGCCACGACGGCGACGCCAGCGATCATGCGCCAACCTCCCGACGTCTTCGTGCTCCTGCTGCCTGTGGTGCTCATCACGCATTTGCCGGCGTTCACGCCCTCGGTCCCCAAACGCATCCGCATCCGAAATTCCTCCCACCGCGCGTGCAACGAACATTCGCGTGATTCGCGCTTCGTTGCTCCATGTGGCGTTTCGCCCAATCGTAATCCGCTTTGCTGCATTTTAAAGCGATCCGCTGCAGGATAGACCCCAACAGTCCACGTCCGAAAGTGCTAAGACGATGTACGTGCGCCCCTCGGCACCCCTTCTCTCCACCCTCGACGCTCGGACACCTTCCTTAGCGAAGCGAGCTCTTAGGCTCTTCCGTTCCACGAAGCGACTGGCGCTTGGCGCGGGCTTCGCGCTGGCCTTTGCGGCCGCGAGCGCGCCTCACGAGGCCGAGGCGTCGATCGTCGAGCGTATCGTCGCGGTCGTCGGCGAGCGTCCCATCCTGCTCTCGGAGCTACGATGGCGTGCACGTCCGCACCTTGCCCGCATCGCGGCGCAGACATCGAACCCCACGCAGCAGGCCGCTGCGGAGAGCGAGATGTTCCGCGAGCTGCTCACGCGCATGATCGACGAGCGCCTCGAGGAGCAAGCCGCCGACAAAGCGCACCTCACGGTCAGCCCCGAAGAGGTCGACAACGGCATTCGCCAGGTCGCCGCGCAGCAGCGCATGGATCCGAAAGGGCTGATCTTGGAGGCCAAGCGCCAAGGCCTCTCCGAGCAGGACTACCGCGACGAGATTCGCCGGCAGGTGCTCGAAGGAAAGCTGATTCAGCTTCGCGTTCGCGGCCGCGTCCGCGTGACCGAGCAAGACGCTCGCACGTCGTTCGCGCGCTACATCAAAGAGCTCACGGCGCAGAACCCGATCGACCTGCACATCCTCGTGCTTCAGATCCCGCCGGGCTCGTCGCAGCAGACAGCGTCGGCGCGCGTGGCCCTCGGCGAGGAGATCTCGCGACGCGGCAAATCCGGCGACGATTTCTGCAAGCTCGTCACCGACTACAGCGACGACCCGACGAGCAAGAACACGTGCGGCTCGCACGGCCCGATCCCGTTTGGCAGCCTCTTCCCCGAGCTCCAAAATCTCGCGACCACGCTCAAGCCGGGCGAGGTCTCCCAGCCCGTCATCTTCCGTGATCCGCGGGGCGAGATGGCCGTCCTGGTCGTCCAGATGCCAAAAGAGCAGCTGAAGACGCCGACCTACGACCAGGTCAAAGACCAGATGATGGACCGCGCCTTCATGGAAGCGACCGAGCGGCAGCGAAAGCTGTGGCTCCAGGAGCTCCGGCGCGGCCTCTACATCGACGTCCGGCTCTAAAAAACGCCGCTGCGTGCGAGGCGAGCCGCCGAGGCGAGCCAAGCGAGCCAGCGCACACGTGGGGCGTTGCTGCGACCGATCTTCGCGGCTAACCAAGCGCCGCCGTTGACGAGCGCGTGGGGTTCTTGTTCTCTTTCTCGTAGCGAGCTTTGGTCTCGCGGAGGTTCGAGAGGGAGACAGAGGGAACGGGACAGGGGAGTGGGAGAAACAAGGAGCCCGCGTGAGCGCACCCTGAGGAGTGGTGGGGTCGCTACGCGGGCTTCTTACTATTTGGCTTCCTGGCGTTGGCCGGGGGAAGCGTTCCGTGAGACGGCGGCAGTGCAACCACGCACGAGCCGGGCAGCCGGGTTTCCCCGTGCTCGACCTTCGTGCGTGGCTGCACCCCTCCTACCCTCATCCCTCTCGAAAATGTGAAAGCGTCACTCGGCGGTTTTGACGGTGCCCGAGAGGATCTCGACCATGCGATGAACCGCACGCGTCGCGTTCGACTTCGAGGAGTACGTCTCGCCACGGGCGATGACCTCACCGTTCGCGGCGACGAGGCGAACGCCCCAACCACCGCTGAACGCCTCGAAGACCTCGAAGCTCTCGGCGTCGGCGCCGTTCGAGATCACGGACGCGATGCCCGTCTTCGCGCTCGACTTCGCCGTGTAGCCCTGCGAGCCGAGGAGGATCTCGCCGTTGCCCGCGCGGAGATGGAAGTACGCCTTGCCGTCTTCGCCGGTGAAGAGCTCGAACTGCTCACGACGGGGAGCCGCCGCGGCTTGTGCTCGCGCGATGCGGACGAGGGAGCGGACCGTGCGCGCGCCGCGCTCTGCATTCGACTTCGATGCATAGAGCTCGCTCGTACCGATGATCTCGCCGTTGGCGGCCTTCAGGTTGAAGTACCAGTCACCGTTCGTGGCTTCGAGGACGTCGAAGTTGCGCTTGTCGTTGCCGTTCGACAGAACGGAGGCGACGCCCTTCTCGGCGGACGCGAGCGCGGTGTAGCCCTGCGAACGGAGCACGTTCTGGCCGTTCGAGGCAGCAAGGTTGAAGTAAAAGCGACCATCGAGCCCTTGAAAGGTCTCGAACGAAGCGCTCCGTGAAACGAGGTCTTCACTCGTCTCCTCGACGTTTGCGTCTTCATCGGTTGGAGCTGCACAGGCAACTGACGACAACGAGAGAGCAACAACGGCGGCGAGCGCGCAGATATGACGGAACATGTTTTCTTTCGACTCCAGACTTCCTTTCTTCGCAGTACGGCACCGTCGCGAGGTGATCTGGCTTTGACGGCCGGACCAGTGAGTCGCGCTCGATGGGGCCTTCGAGGCTCGTCGCCTCGAACACCTTTCGCGCGGGTGATTCTCATGACGAGAACATCCGCGACGCGGGTGGCTACCTAGCACCTACCTGTGTGGGAGCAAGTAGTTTTTTCTCCCCAAGATCCCTGCATCCCTGTCTGGGGAAAGACATTGAACAAAATCGGTAACTTCAGGGTTCGATTGGATAACGCACTGCGCAGTTTTCCACAGGGGGGCGCGTCAACTACGTTTCAATCCTGTCACCTACGTGAGCCAGATCGCTCACGATTTTCGCGCTGCTAACGACCGTCAACGGCGGGGATCGCGAGGCTGAGGAAGCGGTCACCCTCGCGCATGACGAGGTGACGTTCGTCGAAGTTGGCGAGCACCTGCCGGATGTCCTCGGCCGGCGCCGTGATGCCTTGGTCTCCCGCGCGAAGGTGATCGAGGACAGCCTCGATCGATCGCGGCGCGTCGCTGCACGCGGCATAGACAGCAGCCTCGAGGCCTCGAAGGAGGATCGTCTCGGGTGAGCCTGGCTCGCGACGATCTTCGATCCGCACGAGGCTCGGCGATGCCCAGTAGAACATCGTCGGTCGGCGGAGGTCCTTCGTCCACGCGTCGCGCCATCGCGTGAGCACGCGAGCGAGATCGACGAACGCCTCGTCGGGCATGGTGCCCTCGAGCTGGTAGTCGAAGAAGTACGCGATGCGCTCGAGGTCGACGCTGGCGCTCGGGTAGACGTGCTCGTAGCTCTTCTCGGGTTGTGTGAAGCGCTTGCGAAACTCCTCGTCGAAGTACACCGGGCTGAAGCGCTCCATCCAGAAGCGGTTGTGGCTTCGCGGTGGATGGAGATGGCGGACGCGTGCGATGAGCTCGATCTGATCGAGGCAGTCTCTCTCGTCTTCGCCCGGAAACCCCCAGAGCACGTTCCACTCGGCGCGAATGCCGTAGTACTGCGCCCAGCGAAGCGTGTTCACCTGCTGGATCGCCTTCACGCCTTTGCGCATCAGCCCGAGCACGTGGGTGCTGAGCGACTCGATGCCCGGCTGAATGACGCGCACGCCAGCGTCCGCGAGCATCTTGATCTGCGCGCGCGTGAGGTTTGACTTGATCTCGTAAAAGAGCGTGTAGTCGGCGCGCGACTTCTTCAGCTCGGGAAAGAGCGTGTCGAAGTACGACGTCTCGACGATGTTGTCGACGGCTTGAAAGCGAAAGCTCTCCGTCTTGCTCGCCAGCTCGTCGAGCTCGCTCCGAACGCGCGCGGGTGACTTCGCGCGAAACTTCATCGACTTCGCGTTCAGCCCGCAGAACGTGCAGTGATGCTTCTCACCCCACCAGCATCCACGCGAGCTCTCGAAGGGGATCTGGAAGTCGCCACGCCCCTCGCGCATCGAGAGGCGGAGAGACTCGCTTCGCGCGAAGTACTCGTCGTAGACCGGGGTGGGGAGTGAATCGAGATCCGTGAAGGGGGCGCGCGCGATCGGCGGATCGACGGTGCCGTCGTCGTTGCGATGGATCACGCCTGGGACCTGCCCGGGGTCGCGTCCTTCGTGGATCGCCTCGAGGAAATCGGGGAACGCTTCGTCTCCCTCACCCACGACGGCGTAGTCGATCGCGTGCACGGCGCGCACGAGCTCATGGCCCATCTCGCCGTCGAAGTTCGCGCCGCCGAACAACGTGACGACGTGTGGATGCGCCCGCTTGATGCGTGCCGCGAGCGCGAAGCTCGCGATGTTTTGCTCGAACGTGCTCGAGAACCCGATGACGTCGTACTCACCCCACGGCACCATCGCCATGAGGTCGTCGAGGTAACGAGGGATCTCTTGCCGACGAAGCTCCACGTAACGTGCGCGGTCGATCTTGGCCTGCTCGAGGATGGGCGCGAGCCGATTCGCGTTGGCTTGGAAGAACGCGTCTTCGTCGGTGGGAGCTGCCTCACCGAACGCCTCGGCGGCGAACAGCCACTCGCCCGACGCACACCCGCGGAGCTCGCAAAGCGCCTCGTAGACCCGCGACCCAAGCTGCTTTGCGAGGTCGAGGTTCAGGTGAAACGAGTCGATGGTGAAGCCCTTCGCACGGCCGATCGAGGTGAGCAGACCCACTTGAATCGAAGGGTGATAACGCGAGGCGAACGGCATCGTGACGAGCGCCACACGCGTCGCCGATCTCGGCGCGGGCGCCTTCGCGGGGATTTTTCGTGAAGCGAGGGATGGATCAGAGTGCCCGCGACGAAGCGTCACGAGATCGCGTCTGCGCTCGGTGCTCGACATGGTGCTGGGTTCGAGAGGAGGGCTGGCTACTTCTTCGTCGGCGTCGTCGTCGGGGTCTGACCTTGCAACGCGGCCGGCTGCTCGCCTGGATTGAACCGAATGGCCGATTTGTCGCCGATGCGCGGCGTCTCACCGACCCGCGCCGAGGGGCTCAGCTTCACGCCACCGGCGACGTTGTCGAGGTTGAGCGGCGGAATGGTCGTTCCGTCGGGAGCCTCCGCGAGCATGTTGAGCTGCTCGACGATCCAGACGTTGCCATCCTTCGCCGTCTCCGCGACGTTCGCGATCGAGGCGTCGTTGCTCTTCGCGTCTTCGGTGAGGGCCTGGGCGTAAGCGACCTGCACCGCCACCTGGTCGATCGACACGCCGAGCGCCTTCGCGATCTCGCGCTTCTGATCCTCGGTGAGCTTTAGCTTGAATGACTTCTCCATGATGGACCTCCCTCTTCGTCACGTGACGCAACGCAGGCCTTCCCATGGACGCTGCGTCTCGCGATCCTAATCTACGTCGAAGGAAAACTCTTCCCTCGATGGCGGCGCGATTCGCCTGCTTTTCCGCAGATCGCGGAGGTCGTCATCCATTCGAGCGACGGTCAGCGCTTGCGTACGTCGCCCTTCGAGAGATGCCGGATGGCGTCGCCGAGGCCCTCGAGCGTGAGCTGGAACATGGAGAAGAGCTTCGAGATCTCCTCCGCCGTGCCTCCGCGCCAATACGACGGAGGATCCGGGTTGAGCCACACCGATCGCCGGAAGTGATCGGAGAGCTTCGCGAGCTGTTTGTGACCGGTCGTCGGTTCACCGGCCTGGCCGGTCGCGTAGTACTCGTAGTCGCCTGCGCCGAGCAGCTCGGCGGGATGCATCGCCGCGTCACCCACGATGACGAGCTTCCACTCGGCGCCGAGATCGTGAAGGAGATCCTCGACGCGGACGGGATCGCTGAACCGCTCGGTCTCGTACACGCGCGCGTAGATGCAGTTGTGGAAGTAATACGTCTTGAGCGACCGGATGTTCGAGGCGCGCTTCGCCGCCGAGAAGAGGCGCGAGACGATCTCGATGTGTGGATCCATCGAGCCGCCGACATCCATCAAGAGGAGGACGCGCACGTTCGACTTGCGTGGCGGGCGAACGACGATCTCGAGTTCGCCGGCGTTCTTCGCTGTCGCGTCGATCGTCGCGTCGATGTCGAGCTCGTCCGGTTGCCCCTCGCGCTGGAAGGCCTTGAGCTTCCGGAGCGCCACCTCGATCTGGCGAATATCGAGGAGCAGATCGGAGCGGTAGGGGCGAAAGCGACGCGCGTCGGCGATGCCCATCGCGCTGCGACCTCCGCCTTGCGCTCCCACGCGAAGACCCGACGGATGCATGCCCTGCGCGCCGAAGGGGCTCGTCCCACCCGTCCCGATCCAGCGGTTGCCGCCTTCGTGGCGGCCCTTCTGCTCACGCATGCGCTCTTCGAACATGCGTTTCACCTCCGCCATGTCGAGCGACTGGAGCGTCGCAAGCTCCTCCGGGGTGAGCTCCTTGCGGTTCGCGGGATCCTTGAGCCACGCGTCGATCTCTTCGATGAGCTCGATGCCCTGCTTCTCGATGCCGCGGAAGTGAGCGAGGAAGGCCTCGTCGAACTTGTCGAGATCGCTCTCGCGGTGGACGCAGATCGCACGCGCGAGGTGATAAAAGCCGTCGAGCGAGCTGTCGTGAAGGCCCATGATGAGCGCCTTCGCGAGCGCGGTGGCCTCTTGCGCGCCGACCTTCACCTTGCGCGCGCGGAGCTCGTAGAGGAAGGGAACGAACGAGGCGCTCATCTCGCCGACAACTTGGATCTTAGAGGCCGTTCAGGCAAACGCGGTTGCGGCCTGACTTCTTCGCCTCGTAAAGGGCGCTGTCGGCGTCACGCACGAGCTCGGACGGCGCCGCCACGTTCGCCTCCGGGAGCGCGGCCACGCCGACGCTGATGGTCACCGGGAGCCGGGTGCCCTGGTAGTCGAAGTTCTCCGCTTCGACGCGCGTGCGAAGACGCTCGCCGAGGACGCCCGCGCTCAAGAGAGGCGTGCCGCGGCAGATGACCGCGAACTCCTCGCCGCCATAACGCGCGAGGACATCCTCGGTACGGATAGTCGCCTGGGTGATGCGAGCGAGGTGAACGAGCACGGCGTCGCCCGCCAGGTGACCATACGTGTCGTTGACCTTCTTGAAGTAATCGACGTCGTACATCACGAGCGACAGCATCGTGCGGTGACGTTTCGCGTACGCGAACTCCGTCTCGAGCCGATCTTGGAAGAACTTCTTGTTGTAGCAGCGGGTGAGGCCGTCCTTCAGGGCGGCGTCGATCATCTGCTGCTGGAAGCTCTCATCGAGCTTGTCTTGGTAGGTGAACTTCAGCGTGGTCGTCGCGCCGAGACGGATCTTGTCTCCCTCTTTGAGCGCGTGATGCTGGACCATCTCACCGTTCACGAGCGTCCCGTTCGCGCTTCCGAGGTCTTCGATGATGACCTGTCCACCGATGGATAGGACGCGGCAGTGCCGTCGCGAAATGCCGTCGTCATTGAGGCGGACCGTCGCGCTGGCCGCCCGGCCGATCACGACCTCGGGGCCTTCGACCTTGTGCATCTCGCCGACGTTTGTCCCTTGAAGGACAACGAGATACGCAGCGACTTGTTGCCGTCGGGCCCGCAGCTCCGACTCGAGGCTGGTCAGGCTCGTGATCCGGGTAGCTTCCCCTTCGTCGGCCGGGATGCTCGGCCGCGCCCGGAAGGGAGGATCACTCGCCATGGCCCCTTAGGGTGCCGAGGTTTCACGACACGGTCAAGGACGCGTGAAATACCTTTTGTGTTGCGCTCCCTTTCGCGTGTGGCTCGCCTATCGTGTGCAGGTAGACGACGTGTCTCTTTTGCGGTGTTTTGGGCGATCCGCCGGCCGACCTTGGGCGTAGCCATCCCACACGTTCACGGGCGAAAATTTCCACCTGGCGCGGAGTCGCGATCGGATGGAGGTCTCGATCGTTCTCTCGTGCAACACTACGAACCATGCGAACTGCAGCCGTCGCGCTTCCCATTCCCGTCCTCGCCCTTGGGTTTCTCCTCGCCGCGTGCACGTCGAACGACTCGCCGCCGACGACCGATTCGAAGACGTCGAGCGGCGGCTCGACGAGCAGCAGCGGCTCACAGACGCCAGCGACCGGCGAGAAGCCGAAGCCGCCGAACACGGGCCCTGTCGACAACACGCCGCCCCTCGACGACTCGCTCGACATCTTGGTCGACCCGAACGCGCCTGCGTGTACGGGGAACGCTGGAGAGATCTACGCGCTGACGGCGCCGAAGCTCGTCACGAACGCGCCGATCCCGCTCTGTCGCGGAAAGGGGCGCGTCATGCTCATCGTCAACGGCGCCTCGCATTGTGGCTACACGCCGCAATACAAACCGCTGCAGGAGCTTTACGCGAAGCACAAGGCCGCGGGCCTCTCGATCCTCGCGTTCCCGTCGACGTCGTTCAACCAAGAGGACGTCGACGCCGCGACGGTGAGCGACTTCTGCACGAAGGAGAACGGCATCACGTTCCCGCTCTTCGCGATCGACGTTGTCAGCGATGGAAAGCCAAAGCCGGGCGACGTCGCGCAGCCCGTCTACAAGTGGCTGTACGCGCAGCCCGGCCAAAGCACACCGGTCGCGTGGAACTTCGAGAAGTTCCTCATCTCGAAGGACGGCAAGCTCGTGAAGCGCTGGCTC
Organism: Labilithrix sp.; assembly: GCA_044227045.1. GTDB lineage: Bacteria > Myxococcota_A > Polyangia > Polyangiales > Polyangiaceae > Labilithrix. The sequence goes on along the minus strand of JBGAFW010000013.1, from coordinate 123,381 downwards.
AGCGCGGTCTCGCCTGATCTCAACGGCGAGATCGATCTGGCGATCCAAGCCGAGCTCGCGAAGTAAGCGGCCGCGTCGCGCGAAGCGACGCGGTCCTCATCACTCTACTCCGCGGTCGTCGTCACGCCCGAGAGCGAGACCATCGCGTCTCGCTTGGTGTCGTTCGTCGTGAAGTCTTGTACCGCCCGCGCGAGCGTGGCGGAGACGAGACCGATGAGCGGCAGGTGCTCGCCACCTTCACAGGTCGCGGCGCCGGGCGCTGCTTCTTCGTCCGCGACGAAGCGCTCGTCCCAGCGGACGAGGCCAAACGTTCCGTCGGCGGAGACGGCCGCGTGAACGAGCGGCGTGCTCACACTCCGTGCGTGCGTCGAGAGAAGGCGCCGGCTCGCCGCGTTGTCGAAGGCGTCGACGATCAAGGTCGCCGCTGCGCAGATCGTCGCGACGTTCGACTCGGAGACGCGCACGCCGAACGACTCGGCCTTCACGCCCCAGAAATTCGAGAGCTGGAGCTTCAGCGCCTCCGCCTTGTTCTTTCCGACCGACTGCTTCACGAACGCCTGCGAGAGGCAATTCTTCGACTCGACGCGATCGAAGTCGACGAGGACGAGCTGAACGTCCACGAGGTTGCGGCAGAGAACGACGGCGTTCGAGCCGAGCGCGCCGACTCCACAAAACACGATGCGCTTCATCCGATTCTCTCTTTCATGTCCTCCCGCGACACGAGACAACAAAAGCGAACGAGCGCGAGCGGCATGACGCCGAGACTATCGCGCTCGCCCGCGTTAGGGTGGTCGCTTCACGTATTCGTTCGGCGAGTTAAAGGCAGCCGAAGGGGACCTTCGGGCGCAGGTAGATCCGACGGCCGCCCTGCGGCGTGTCGAAGCGGTCGACGACGTAGTCGTCGAACGCGCGGTCGTTCAGGTTCGCGACCTGAAGGCCACGAACACCACCCGACCGAACGACCTCGATGGCGATGCGACGAACGTCGCGGTCGGTGAGCTGGTAATCGACGTCGAGCGGGTAATCCGCCGACAAGCCGTTGTAGGTGATGTTCAAGACTGCCATGTGATGTCCTTCCTTAATCTCCCGCGTCTGTCGTTGTCGTTGTTGTCGTGGGTGGTGTTGGTGTGATGGCGCTCGCGCGCTTCATGCCCGACGCCAGGCGGAGGAGCGCGGTCCACCATGGCTCGTCTTGGACGATCTCGACCTCGGTCTTGTTCTCGTCCTCGAGCACATTCTCGATCTTCCGCACCATGCCGTTCGGCGCGATGACGGAGAAGAGAAGCGGGCGACCGAGCGCCGTGACGAGCGCGCGCATCGTCGTCTCGTCTTCACGCGAGAAGGCGAGGGGGCCAATCGGATGGCTGTGCGCGATCTCGACGATCTCGTCTCGACGCGACCAGATCGCCTCCCAGCGTGCACGAGAGTCTGGCAGACGCACCGGGCTATCCGACGCGTCCGACCAGAGGACCGTGTTGTCCTTGTTGATGAGGAAGAAGACTTCACGCATGGGAGACGACATCGTCGCAGATGGCTCTCAGTCCATCCAGGTGCCTCCGAGCGGAGAGCGGTCCTGATCGACCTCGAGGTTACGGAGCACACGACGCCAGTGATGGATCTGAATCGTCTTGTGATCGGGGTGACGAACCGCACCACGAACGAAGACGTTCATCTCGCGAGGTGCTGCGTTCGTGGTGTTGGTCGTGAAATGAACCGCGATCTCGTCGGCGATGTGGGGCTTGCCCATGCGCGGAATGATCGAGTTGATGCTCGTCTTCTTACGAATCACCGTACGATTTCCGCGGATCGCCTTCTCGAGCTCGTCGATCTCGTTCGCCGCCGGAATGACGAAGAACCACTCACCCTGACGGATGGGTTGATCGAGCTTGCTACGAGAACGAGTCTTGGCTGCTGGAGTGCGCAGCGCATCGTGGGCCTCCTTGACCGAAGTGCACGGGCGAGGAAGCTGGCAGATGAAGAGCTGGCGCTCGTCACGACCGACCAGCATGTGGCGCGTCGTTCCTTGCGTGACACGCACGAGCGACGCTCCACCGGTACGCGCGACGACCTGATCGGCGCGAACGCCGGAGCCGATACGCGCCGCGAGCGCCTTCTTCCACTCCATCGATCCTGCAGCTCCTGGCAGAGCAAAGAGGAAGCGGTGTGGAATGGACTCCTCGAACTCGTCCGCTCCTTCACGAACAGCAAGAATGAGCTGGCGCTCACGCTTGTCCTTGCCTTGAACGGTCGCCGCGTTGCCGCGCGCGCCGAGCCAGGCGAGGAAGTGCTCACTACGCACGTCGTGAGCGCGCTCGCGACGGATGTCGAGCTGGAAGATGGTGGTTGACGTGACTCCGCGGGCGAGTGGCCCGTCCGCGAGACGCAGATCGAGCCCAGCGCTCGCGAAGTGCGAGACGAGGTTCGAAGACATGATGTGTTTTCTGTTTCTCTAATGCCGCGTGATGACGAGACGGTCTGTCTCGATCGCTTCGCGGATGACGCCAGGCAGGCTGTCGAGCGTCACGAGCTCGTCGGCGCCTGCGAGGCAGATGCCGGAGTCGTAGACGTGCAGCGTAAGCGCGTCGACCGTGCTTACGAAGCGTTCGCCCATGAGCTCGAACACGACCTCGAGGTTTCCGTCCCCGAGGTGTCGCGAAGAGAGCATGCGGGCGTGAGCGCCATCGAGCGCAATCTCGGCACGAAGATGCGCGTTGTCCAGGGTGGGAACGTCACGAGGGTTCGCGCGGCGAGCGATGATGGGCGACGACGGGCGACTTCTTCCGACAATCGCGTGAATACGCGCCCGCTCCGCCTCTTCCGTGCGGCGTGCGTCGAGCGCGACGATCCACGCACGCGCGACGTCCTCCCCACCTTCGGCGACGCGAGCCGCGCCAGCGACCGCTTCACGAACGGAGAGAGGGATCGCCATCTTGCCGGCGACCGCGAGGGTGAGCGCGACGCCATAGGCGAGGCGAAGCGAGGGCGGCGTGCCCTTCATCTCACCGAGCGGCTCGAGCTTCTCGAGGCGCAGGCGCGCGCTGTCCTCGACCTCACCGTCGAAGTCGAGCGACTCGAAGAGCAGGTCTCCGGAGTACCAGCGGCGCGCGCGCACGATCGCGAACGGCGGCGGCTCTTCGGCGGGCCGGAGCTCGACGCGCTCGAGGCCATGCACGCGTTCGTGATCACGCAGCGCATCGCGCGTGATCCAGCCACGCACGTGATGACCGCGCAGCTTCGGAAGTGGCTTGAAGAAGGAATCGTCGGGATCCACCACCTCGAGAGCGCGCGCGGTGCGCCCGGTGATCTCGAAGCGGTGGACACCAACCGAAGGACGAGGACCATCCGCGAGCCGCAGCCGGCGATCCTTCGCGTGAACGAACGGACCGCCGAGGTACGGGAGGATGGCCTCCTCCTTCTTGCCGAGAAACTTCGTGTAATCCATCTCTGTATGACGACGAAGCCGACTCTCGGGCAGTGGCCTCCCTAAGAAGGCATTTGAAGAATAGGCGTCTGGAGGACTTTCTCCAGCCACCCGACCTGAGTCGCGACGCCCGGACCGAGCTTGGGTGCTTCGAGCAGAGCACGGAGCACGCGAGGCACCTGGTAAGGGTCCTCGAACTGATCGATCTGGACTTCGCTGTAAGGAACGCCAAGGACACGCGCGCACGACTGCACGGTGGTTCCACGCGTGCTCGAGACGTTCACGAGGATCGCGATCGCCGCGGGGTCGTAGCCGTAGTCCTTGAACGCACGCGCGAGCTGTGCGCCATCCTCACCGGCTTCGTCTCCGACGATGATGACGATCAGCTTGTGCGACGGCGGAACGCGAACGCCCGTCTGCGAGAGGACACGGAGCCCTGCCGCGTGAACGGTTCCACCACCCGCCTTGATCGCGCCGAGCATGTGCTGCACGGCCGCACGGGTAGCTGCCTTTGGCTTGAGGACCGTTCCGACGGTGTCGAAGCTCGCGATGTGCACGTGCTCCTGCGGGAATCCCGCGAGGATACGCGACAGCGCTTCCTTCGACTTGTCGATCGCGCCTTCCATCGATCCGGACTTGTCGATGAGGAAGAAGACTTCGATCGGCTGCTCGGCCGATGCTTCCGCGATCGCCTTACGAGCCGCGTTGTCCGATGCCTCTTCGAGCTTGTTCCGAAGATCCTTGGAGCGAACGTTCTTTGCGATGTTGAGAGAACGCTGGTCGGTCGCGTCTGCGATGGCCTTCTCCCAACGCTGGCGAATCTCGGGCTCGGTCATGAGACCCAGCTCTTCGAGCGTAGGCGTGAGCATACGGAGGTCACGATCCGAGAGCGACGGCAGCAGCGCCACCATGATGGCTGGCGTGAGACCGACGTCCTTCGGAAGACGACCAACGACGTCCTTGTGCGAGAGCTTCTGCATGACGATCGCCTCGCAGATCTCTGCTTCGGAGAGACCGTCGAAGCGCTCACGCTTCTGCAGCTTCAAGTTGTCGAGACCGACAGAGCGGTGCCCTGCCGCCGACTGCTTCTGCTTCCAGCCGAGGATCTCGAAGAACGCTGCGCTCTCCGGCTTGTAGCCAGACTTGCGCGCGATGTTCTTGATCGTCTCCTTGTAGCCCGCCTTGACGAGGCCCTGCAGCATCGGGAGGTTCTTCTCACGAAGCGCGAGCCAGCGCGTAGCTGCTCTCTTCCAGCGACCGAGCTGTGGCTTCTTCGAACCTGGGTCCGCGAAGCCCGCGATGCGGTTCAGCTCGGCGATCGCAGGCGTCTCGAGGAGCTCTGCGATTCTCAGGACGGCCTTTGGCGTGAGCATCTTGGTGCTCTTCTTCTCGTAGAAGAGCGCCATCGCCTCACCGACACCACGGTAGTCGTCGTCGTAGAACGAGACGGAGCCGTCGTCGTCCTTGATCGGCTGACCCGCGTGCGGCTGAACGAGCATCAGCGCCGCGCACGCGACCTTGAGGTCGCGCCACTCGGTCTGCGTGAGCGCGTAGCTCGCGAAGCGCGCCATGAGCTCCGCGTTCAGGTTGTAGATGTCGACCAGCCGCGCGTAGAGACGCTCTGCTGCCGGCACGAACAGCCCTGGCTTGATCGGCGTTCCGCGCGCAGCGATGTCCTTCTTGGTCCCGCGCTTCGGGTGCCACGTACCGCTGACATCGAGGCCAGGACGGTTGTGCCAGAGGTGCGCAGACGACGAGAGGACGAGATCGAGCAGCTTCTCTGCCGGTCCCTTCTGCGCTTCGGTCAGCAGTGGCCCCGTCGTGGTCGTGGTGTTCGTCGTGTTCGTCATTGGATGCCTCGCCAGCGCACGCCCATCTCTCTAGAGAGAGACGTTAATATGCAGAACACGCCTGGCTCTGGCCAGGGTCGCCGTGCGGCTGACGAAAGAGGGGAGCATCACCACACGCGATCGTGCGCGCGCTCGCCCTCGTGGAGCGTGACGCGATGCATGCACGTGTGACAACGACTTCGACTTCGACAAATGCAGTGCGACCCGAGTGAGGCATCTGTGCCTGCGATTGGGTTGCGCTTCGATTCGATTCGATGTGTTGGATTGGATGTGCGACGCCGGAGCTCCCGACCACGACTTCGCGTGCGCGCAAGATGGTCATCCAATTCGACCTGTCCAGGGACACCCGAACAAAACGCCAGCACACCGACCTGACAAAAACGCCAGCGCGCCGAGCCTGATCGCCGGAAAAACCGAGGTCATCCCAGCGAATCAAGCGCAGCGCGCCTGAGTGCTTCTCTACTTACGCAAGCACGTCGTTCGACGTGCGTGCCCGATCACATCTCGTAGACGGTGATCTTGTTCATCCGGACCGGCGTGACGGGGCGATCGCTCGGATCAGTCTTCGTCTTCTCGATCTTGTGGACGACGTCCATGCCCTCGATCACGCGACCGAAGACCGGGTGCTTCGATGCACCGGGTGAGAACCAGTCGAGGTACGCGTTGTGGACGGTGTTGATGAAGAACTGGCACGAGCCGCTGTTCGGCTGGCCGGTGTTCGCCATCGAGAGCGTGCCCGGCTCGTTCGAGAGCTTCGCGTTCGCCGGGTGCTCGTCTTGAAGCGGACCGTCGGGGCTATCGCCCGTGCCCGCGCGGCGGCTCGTCGGGTCCTTGCTGTGAGGACAGCCGAACTGGAGCATGAAGCCATCGATGACGCGGTGGAAGTGAAGCCCGTCGTAGAAGCCGCTCTTCGCGAGCTTGATGAAGTTGTTGGCGGTGATCGGCATCTTGTCGGTGTAGAGCTCCACCTTGAAGTTACCGAGCGAGGTTTCGCATAGCGCTGTGGGATTCGGCATGGTGACGGACGAACCTACCCAACGATGTGTGGGATGGGAAGAGTAGAGGGAGCGGACTTCGGCGAAGAAGGAGCGACTTGGCCTCTAGTGGCGCGGACTTCGGCATGAACACGAGCCGCGAGCGCGGGTGACGTCGCCGAAGTCCGCCGGCCGCCTTCATCGTGAGCGCCGATCACGGCTCCCCCCGCCACTTCGGCAGAGGCCACGTCGCTCCGCTCTGCCGAAGTCCGCGCCACTTCGGCAGAGGCCACGTCGCTTCCCTCTGCCGAAGTCCGCGGCACTTCGGCAGAGGCCACGTCACTCCCCTCTGCCGAAGTCCGCGACAGAGGCCACGTCGCTTCCCTCTGCCGAAGTCCGCAGCGGCCAAGTCACTCCCCTCTGCCGAAGTCCGCGGCAGAGGCCACGTCGCTCCCTTGCTGAGTCACATCAGCGGGGACAAAAGGAGCCGAGCAACAGCGCCAAGGGCGCCTTGTTGAAAAGGAGAAGCTGTTGTCGCGCGAGGAGCACTGCTCGTTTCAACAAGACGTCCGTGTTCCGGTGAGAGACGAGACCCAGGAAGCAGCGCAAGTGAGAGAGCCAACCCTCCCTGTCTTCCTGTCTCCATGTGAATCTTCTTCGAGTCCACCGCACCCACGTCGCTCCGCTCTGCCGAAGTCCACGCCACTTCGGCAGAGGCCCACGTCGCTCCGCTCTGCCGAATTCCACGCCACTTCGGCAGAGGCCCACGTCGCTCCGCTCTGCCGAAGTCCGCGTCACTTCGGCAGAGGCCACGTCGCTCCGCTCTGCCGAAGTCCGCGTCACTTCGGCAGAGGCCACGTCGCTCCGCTCTGCCGAAGTCCGCGCCACTTCGGCAGAGGCACGTCGCTCCGCTCTGCCGAAGTCCGCGTCACTTAGGCAGAGGACACGTCGCTCCGCTCTGCCGAAGTCCGCGTCACTTCGGCAGAGGCACGTCGCTCCGCTCTGCCGAAGTCCGCGTCACTTCGGCAGAGGCCAAGTCGCTCCCCTCTGGTCTTCGGTCGATTTCCCCGTTGCGCGCGTGAATAAAACGCGAAGTGCAAAGCCTGGTTTTCGTGACGCCCGCGCTGCGCTCGGAGACCTGCTCACGAAGTGCAAACGGCTGCACTCCTTCCAGGTCGCACATCAGGAAATGCCGTGTTTTTCGGTGCTCCTGAGGTTGGCCCGCGCGCTGCAATACTCGTTATCCACGAAGCCACCTCGTAAAGACACCCACCCACTGCAGACACCCAACGTCGTCCACATCTGCAGCGGGGACGACGACGCCGAACCCACCCATCGGCGTCGTCGTCAGGGTGAACCTCGAGGCACCACGTTGATCGACATGAAACAACGAGAGTGAGCGCTCACAGACTTGGCGTGATCGGTTTCTTGCAGGCGCCCGATCATGCTGAGGGGTCAGGACGAATTGGTTCGCTCTGACCCTAAACCTTTCCGAGCATCGCAGCGCTGCGCATCGCGCACCACGATGACTCACCAAGCTTGATGATGATGGGTTTCTTGCAGGCGCCCCATCGCCATCAAGAGGTCACGGCGAAATGGTTCGTCGTGACCTTCCAATCTTCGAGCTCGTGGCAGCACCGCGCATCGCGCGACCCACGATGACTCACCAAGCTTGATGATGATGGGTTTCTTGCAGGCGCCCCATCGCCATCAAGAGGTCGCGGCGAAATGGTTCGTCGTGACCTTCCAATCTTCGAGCTCGTGGCCGCACCGCGCATCGCGCGACCCACGATGACTCACCAAGCTTGATGATGATGGGTTTCTTGCAGGCGCCCCATCGTCGTCAAGAGGTCGCGGCGAAATGGTTCGTCGTGACCTTCCAATCTTCGAGCTCGTGGCCGCACCGCGCATCGCGCGACCCACGATGACTCACCAAGCTTGATGGTGATGGGTTTCTTGCAGGCGCCCCATCGTCATCAAGAGGTCGCGGCGAAATGGTTCGTCGTGACCTTCCAATCTTCGAGCTCGTGGCAGCCCCGCGCATCGCGCGACCCACGAGACTCACCACGATCGACAACACACGAGGGACCTCGATTGAGGTTCCTCGATTGAGTTGTTCCTTACGCAACACCTGGGGGTTGCCTTTCGAGCAACAGGATCCGGTGGGTGCCACTGGGTCGCGCGAGATCGCCGCGGATTTCGTGGTGTACGTGACCCACCCTCCTCAAAAATAGGGGCAAAATTCCCGAGAAAATGCGGATGTGCGGCTCTTCTTACTGAGTGAGGAGCGATCCATCTTCGTTGGGCTCATGGCTTGCACGGGAGTCTGTGCGCCATGCTGAACGACCCCTACGCCCAACACGATCACGGGCAGTGGCCCCAACGTGATCGTCCGTCGGATGCGCCCATCTCCCTCGATCTCTCGGGGAGCATGAGCATGGCACCCCCGAACCCGTGGGTGAGCCTGACGAGCAAGATCAAGATCCCGCAGTCGTGGGTCGGCATGAGCGGCTACCTCGTCGCCGGCATCTTCCTCGGTCTCGTCCTCATCCTCGCGCTCTCGATCGGTCGTGGTGGAGACTCTGCGGCGTCTGCGGCGACGTCAGCGAATGCCGTCACCGACAACATCGTTCACCTTCATGCGCGCGACATCGGCAACTCGTGCTGGCAAGACATTCAAGGAAACGGATCGGCTCGCCTGACCGTCGCGCTCGAGGTCGGCATCGACGGCAAGATCCGTTATGCGGCCGCGTCCGGCGCGACGCCCGCGATGCGCGGCTGCGTCGAGGCTCACGTGAAGGCGTGGGAGTTCCTCCCGCAGGCCCAAGCCCAGACGATGGCGCTCCCGTTCGAGATCGATCGCCGCTAGACGATCACGTCGCCGCTCTTACTGGTGGACGATGACGACCGTGCCCTTGTTGGGCTCGATCTGAATGCCGTGCCATCCATCGGGCACGGGCGGGTCGGTGAAACGGAAGACGCGCATCGCGTCGATCGGCGCGAGGTTGATGCAACCGTGGCTTCGCGGGATGCCGAAGCGATCGTGCCAGTACGCCGCGTGGAGCGCGTACCCTTCGTGGAAGTACTGCACGTACGGAACGTCGCGAAGCTCGAACGACGTGTCGTGCTTGTCGTCGGCCGTCGCCGACTCACCGGCGGAGGGATCCGGCGCGGCGCCTCCCGATTGAGCCGAGCGCTCGCTCGAGTCCATCGTCGCGGTGATGTGCTTGCTCTTCAGGCGGAAGAAGCCGCGGATCGTCGACTTCGTCGTCTTCGGATCCTTCAGGCCATCTTGCCCGGCGGAGACGAGCGTGACGAAGACGGGCTTCTTACCCTCCCAGAGGACGAGCGTCTCGTCGTCGATCGAGACATCGACCCACTTCTCGCCGCGGTCGGCTGCGCCTGGCCAGCGATGCGGTGTGATCGCGACGCCGACGTCTTTGACGCGAACCCAGTAGCCGGCCTTCGTCTCGTAGAACGGGACTTCGTTGACGACCTTGCGAGTGCCGGTGAGCTGCAAGAACGCGCGTGAAGGAAGGACGGCGTCGTCCATCTTCATCTTGCCGTTGTCCTCGCGGAACACATGACGGCACGGCTTCAGCGCCTCGCCGCGCACGTGCGGATCACAAGGCCGCGCGAACGCGACCGGCAGCTTGATGTCGTCGGTCAGCTCGACGCCGTGGAACGGTGACGCGGTCTCCGGCTTCACCTTGTCGATCGGCAAGAGGCGCATGTCGACGGTCACCGCGAATCGACGATGATCGAGGTTCGGGCCTGCGTCGAAGGCGCCGACGAACGCGACGCCGGTGTGGCGCTTGATGCGGTTGGCGAAGAACGACTCGGGCTGAACGTCGAAGCCCGTCACGTTCGGGATCGATCGATTCCCGTTCTCGATCCAGAAGGGCGGAGCGTCTTCGTTCGTCTTCCCGCCGAGCAAGATGCCGTCGGGCGTCTGGTCCGAGGGCGGCACTTGCGCCGCCTCCGGGATCAGCTCGTGGGCGAAGTCGTTCGCGCCCTTGTCGACCTGCTGCTCGCTCTTGTGATTGGCGAACCACTTGAAGTGATTCTGCAGCTTGTACTCCTGCTTCTCTTGCTCCGCGCGAGAGGGGAGGCGCAGGTAGAGAGGAGAGACCGATCGCATGAAGCCATACGAGTACGGCAGCGGCTTCGAGAGATCGGGCCGGGTCGCGGCCGCCTTGACGAGCGGGTTGTCCGTCTCGAGCGTCGCGTGCTTGCCGACGCAGACGAACCCGAGCGGCGCGACCCCGTACCAACCGCCGGGGCAGCCGTCGGTGCCGAACGACTTCTCCGATCGCGGCACGATCGAGCCAAGCCGGAGGTAACCGATCTTCTTCGCTTGGCTCGGCGTCGCGTAGACGCCGGTGTGCATTCCGGTAGCGGCGAGCTTCAGCGTCTTCGAGATCGACACCGCGGGGGCCACGTCCGTGGGTACGGCAGCCGACGAGATCGTCGCTGCGGCTGGGTCCGCGTTTCCGTCTTTCTTGCACGCGACCGCTGAGGACGCGGCCAGGCCGATCAACCCAACGAGCGCCAATTGCCCCATCCGCATACCGGGGAACGTGCACGAACGAAGAAAAAGGGCCAAAAAAACGGCAGCGTGGCTGGAATGGCAGGGCCACGGCCGGGTCGTTGCATCCTGCAACTGGCGAGATTTGGAGCAGCAGATTTGCGGCGATGGTAGACCGGCGCTCCGTTTTTCTCGGTGGTGCTTCCTTGGCGCCGCCACCAAGCCCGAGCCCGAGCAAGATGAGCGCGATGAAAGAAGATGAAGGCGCGTCTGCGTCGGCGCTGCCAGCGGCGCCCGTCGAGGAAGCGCGCTTGCCGTTCCTCGAGACGGTGAAGACGTTCCCGCGCTCGTTCTGGATGGGCTGCGGGATCGAGATGTGGGAACGCCTCGCGTGGTACGGCACGCGCGTCGTCCTCCCGATCTACATCTGCCAGGCCGATGAGCCCGGCGGCCTCCACTTCACGCAGGCGCAGAAGGGGACGATCTACGCGTGGTGGGCGATCGTGCAAGGGCTCTTGCCCACGCTCACCGGCGGCATCGCGGATCGGTACGGCTACAAGAAGACGATCGCCGTCTACGCGGCGATCAACTGCACCGCGTTCGTCTTGATGGCGAACATGCGCACGTACCCGACGTTCTTCGCGTCGTGTCTCCTGCTCGGTGTTGGTACCGCGCTCTTCAAGCCTGCGCTGCAAGGCACGCTCGCGCAGTCGATGTCGAAGAAGAACTCGAGCGTCGGCTGGGGCTTCTTCTACTGGCTCGTGAACGTCGGCGGCTTCATCGGCCCGCCCTTCGCGAACCTGCTCCGCCCACGCGGCTGGAATTTCGTCTTCTACGGATGCGCAGCCGTCACGTCGCTGAACTTCTTGATGCTCTTCACGTACCCGGCGGTCGAGTCGGGCGCGGACAAGACACGCAGCATCACGAAGACGCTCATCGACACCGCGAAGAACTTGATGGATGGGCGACTCCTCGCCGTCATCGGCATCTTCACCGGCTTCTGGATGATGCTCTACCAACTCTGGGATTTCATGGCGAACTACTTCGCCGACTGGACCGAGACGGGAGACCTCGCCGAGCGCTTCGCGTGGATGCCGCGCAACTGGTTCCAAGAGACGGCCCGCGGTCTTCAGATGAAGCAGGAGTACGCGCTCAACCTGAACTCGCTGATGATCCTCCTCTTCGTCGTCTTGATGTCGTTCCTCGTCCGCAAGATGCGCGTGCTCAGCGCGATGACGATCGGCGTGCTCATCGCGACGACGGGCACGATCATCTACGGCACGTCACGCAGCATCATGACGGTGTTCCTCGGCATCATCCTCTTCTCGCTCGGCGAGATGCTCACCGGCCCGAAGAAGTCGGAGTACTTCGGCCTCATCGCTCCGCCAGGAAAGAAGGCGCTCTATCTTGGCTACGTGAACATCCCGGTCGCGTTCGGTCAGGGGCTCGGCGCGGCGATCGCCGGCGCGTACTACGGCGCGAACGGTGAAAAGGCCGTGCTCGCCTTGAAGTACCTGGCGACGAAGACGACGCACCATGCCGAGGGGACGTGGGACGGCAACATCACGACGCTCGAGACGTTCGTTGGGGTGGCGCGCAAGGATGCGACGAAGGTGCTCGGAGAGGAGCTGCATCAGACCGCGTCGCAGGTCACGAGCATGCTGTGGGACGAGTACCACCCGTACGCGATCTGGTACATTTTCGCGTCGATCGGCCTCTGCTCCCTCGTCGGAATGCTCGTCTACTCGCAGGCGAGCAAGCGCTGGAAGGACATGAACGTCTGAGGCATGTGATGCCTCCGCCCCTCGCACCGGCGTAGCGTGGTGTGGTCTCCGCACGGACGTGCGCCCCCGTAATTTCGTTGAGACGCGTTCTCGATGCAGACAAACCGCGTGGCGGCGGGATGATTCTTCACCTTCTTTCAGGAGAGGACTCGCCGCCATGCGCCTCGTCTCGTCGTTACTCGGGATCGCTCTCATCACCCTCGTCGCGTGCGGAAGCGATCACACGTCGAGCTTCGACCAAGAGGTGACGGGCAAGCCGGCGGGATCGAGCAGCGGAGATGGCACCGGCGATCCTGGGTCGTCGAGCGGATTCGGATCGAGCGGCGCGAACGGAACGAGCGGCGGCGACGGCAACGACGCGACGTGCGCGGCCACAGTCGCGCAGACCGCGAAGCCGAAGGTCGACATCATCTTCGTCATCGACAACTCCGGCAGCATGGACGGGGAGATGGCGCAGATCCGCGACAACATCAACACGTTCGTCGGCAAGATCGGCGGAAGCGGACTCGACTACCAGGTGCTCTTCATCGTCAACAAGACGAAGAGCAACGCGAACAAGATCTGTGTCCCCGAGCCGCTCGCCAAGCCAGGCTGCGCCGACAACCCGCCGCTCTTCCACCACATCGATCAAGACGTCCAGAGCAACAACTCGCTCAAGTTGATCTTGAGCACGTACGACAGCACGAACGCTGCGATCGCCTGGAACAAGTACCTCCGCGCCGACGCGTTCAAGGTGTTCGTCGGCGTCTCCGACGACGGCGACACGGATCAAGACGACGTGTCGTTCGACTCGCAGCTCATCGCGAAGGCGGGCGGTCAGTTCGGGACCGCGGCAAAGCGCAACTACGTCTATCACGCCATTTGCGCGTGGAAGGTCGGCACCACCGCGCCGTCGACCGAGCAGTGCAGCACCGCGGACGGCAACGGCCTGCAGTACCAGAAGCTCGCGCTCCTCACGGGCGGCATCATCGACTCCGTCTGCAAGACGGACTACTCGGGTGTGCTCGACAACATCGGCAAGGGCATCGTCGATCGCCTCGCCTGCGAGCTCGGCTACCCGACCGCGCAAGCCGCCGATCCGACGAAGCTCCAGGTGAGGATCACGCCGCCGGGCGGCGCAGCGAAGACGCTCACGCAAGTGACCGACGCCTCGAAGTGCGACGCGAACCCCGACGGCTGGTACTACGACGACCCGAACAAGCCCGCGAAGATCATCCTCTGCAAGTCGACGTGTGATGCTGCGAACGCCGCGCAGGGATCCAAGATCGAGGCGCTCGTCGGCTGCAAGGGCGCTGGACCGAAGTGACGGCGTAGAGCCGGAAAAATAGGGCCGCCACGCGGCTCGAACGCTGGCGCTTGCCCCGACATGACGATTTCGGGGAACGGCTTTCGCCCTCACGACTCCATTGGGTGTGGACGATTCGGTCCGCACCTCGAGGCCCCATGAGCTCAGAAGCCACCAAAGACGTCAGCGAGCTGACGGACGAAGAGATCGTCGATCGCGTCCTCGCGGGCGAGCGCCGTCTCTTCGAGCAGCTCATGCGAAGACAAAACCGGCGCGTTTACCGCACGTCGCGGGCCATCCTCCGCGACGAACGAGAGGCCGAAGACGTGATGCAAGACACCTACGTTCGAGCCTTCGCCCATCTCTCCGACTTCGCCGGCAAGCAGGGCGCGCGCTTCTCGACATGGCTCACCAAGATCGCGGTTCATGAGGCATTCGCGCGCCTACGTCGCGCGCGGCGGCACGAGTCGCTCGACTCGATGTCCGACCACCAACGAGAGAAGGTCATCATGTCGAGCTCCGACGATGCACGTGCGCCGCGCGAGGCCGCCACGCCCGAGCAAAGCGCGAGCGACGGTGAGATGAACCTCATCCTCGAGCGCGCGATTGGGGAGCTCCCCGAAGACTTTCGCGTGGTCTTCATGCTGCGCGCGGTCGAGGAGATGAGCGGCGTCGAGACCGCCGAGTGCCTCGGCATCCCCGAAGACACCGTCAAGACGCGCCTCCACCGCGCGCGTGGGCGCCTTCAAGAGATCTTGCTCGCCGAGCTCGAGCCGAAAGCCACGCGCGCGTTCGCCTTCGAAGCGCCACGCTGCGACCGCGTCGTCGCCGCTGTCCTCCACCGGCTCGGCATCGACGCGTCATCTCCAGGAACGAGGATCTCATGACCGCACCGTTGCGCGTCGCCCGCCGTGACGAGGAGCGCCTCGAGCTCAGGGTCGAGGCCGAGACCGTCATCCCGATGAAGCGAGGCGTCTTTCGGTTCATCGTGTTTCGATACGCCGACGACTTCGCGAAGGAGCATGTCGCGCTCGTCGCCGGGGATCTGCCGGCGGCGGTGCGACGTGACGAGGTCGTCCTCGTGCGCGTTCATTCGGAGTGCATGACGAGCGAAGTGTTCGGATCGCTCAAGTGCGATTGCGCCGAGCAGCTCGATCGAGCGATGAACGAGCTCGCCGAGCGCGCGAGCGCGACTGGCGAGGCGGGCGTCTTGCTCTACCTCCGGCAAGAGGGGCGAGACATCGGGCTCGCGAACAAGATCCGCGCGTATGCGCTCCAAGCCGCGGGCGCCGACACCGTCGACGCGAACCGCATGCTTCGTCTTCCCGACGACGCGCGTCGCTACGACGCGGCTGCGGCGATGCTCGATCATCTCGGGGTCCGCCGCGCGCACCTCATGACGAACAACCCCGCGAAGGTCGACGGCCTGCGTGCGCTTGGTGTCGACATCGTCGGCCGCGTGCCGATCGTGATCGCGCCGCAGGCGCACAGCCACCCGTACCTCGCGACGAAACGCGCTCGCATGAGCCACCTCCTCCCCGCGCTCCACGACGCGTGAGCCCATCGACCGTGGGTTGAGGACGACTGGACGAAATCGCCACCAGTGGCCCTCACTCGGCAGCCCGGCACGTAGCTAAGTTTATGAAATTACATTAGGCGCACCTTGTCCTACCGCGGCATGGAAGCTGCTCGAGCTTGGGGATTCCCATGCGCTTTTCGGTGGCCACCTCCCTTCTGTTGTTCGCAGGAGCGGTGGGGTCGCTGGCGATGGCGAGCTGCTCGTCGCCACCTGCAAGCGACGACGACGAAGGGCTAACCGACGACGAGATCAACGGTCAGGACAACCGCATGGGGCTTCGTCTGATCTACGACGATGCCTCTCACAGCCTTCGCGCGACGGTGAAGCAGAAGCTTCGCGCTGGCGAGGTGCTCAAGCTCAACGTCCGCCGCGGACGTCTCTCCGCGGAGTCCGAGCGCTTGCTCGACTGCGGCGCGCTTCCGGACGCGCCCGCGATGCCTCCCGTCGAGGACAACACCGGTGCGGTCGCGTCTCCGAGCAGCAGCGCGAGCGGCGTGGCGCCCGCGCGCGTCGTCTACCAAGGGCCGACGGTGGACTCGTCGCTTCTCGTCAGCGTCTACGACGACGCATGGATTCAAGGCAACATCACGCCGGTGATGCTCGACCGACTCGCGCGCGACGGCGCCGACTCGATCGTCGAGGCGTGCATCGTCAAAGGCGATCGCGTTCGCGCACGTGTGCAGACGACGGTCGCGTACGCGTGGGACGAGGCCGACCCGAACCTGCGCGAGATGGACATCGATCGCGCGAGCTTCGAGGGGATCCACCTGACCACCGGCGACGTTCGGCCGTCGCCCAAGTCGAAGCTCGGCGTGCCGATCCGAAGCATGGAGAAATACGCGGAGGCCTGCGTCTCCGAGCTCGGCGAGATCCCGTTCTTCAAGAAGATCGCGAAGGGCAAGTACGACACGTTCGATTGCCGCGATTTCGTGGGCAGAGACGGAAAGGCGATCGCCGGCATCGAAGGCGCGCTCATCCCGCAGGCGGTGCACGACGCCGACGGCAAGGACGTGACGCCGCGCGCGTGCGACGCGAAGAACGCGAGCCGCTACGACTGCTTCCGGACATGCGACAGGCCCGAGTGGCTGTCGCAAAGTTGCGAGCCTGGCCCCACGGTGGCTACAGCGAAGAACGATCAAGGAACGCACTGGACGCTGCTCTGTCGAGGCGCCGGGCCGCGTGACGGCGCGAGCAGCGTCGACGAGCTCACGCACACGAAGACGTTCAACGACATCTCGATGATCGGTCACAACCCGAAGACCGGGAAGACCTGCTTCTTCCAGAACAAGGTCTTCGACGGGACGAACGGCGCGAAGATCCCGCATCCGGCCGACGTGCAGAAGTCGCGCGATCTCTGGGACGCCCCGAAGGGCCACTGCATGGGCTGCCACTCGGCGGACGCGTTCGTTCACAGCCCGTGGATCGACGGCGCAGACGCCCTACTCGATCGTCAACCGCGCGGCGCAGGCGAAGGCGGCCATCGGTGGAAGCGCGTGGGAGGTGCCGAAGCAGCTCGTGAGCCCCGAGGCTTCGGCATGCACCACGTGCCATCGCATCGGCGGCGGCGACGGGATGCGTCGCTTCCCGATGTGGGCGACGGGCGAGGAAGGCCTCGATCGAACCGCGCGCGGGACGGCCGGGCCGATCCTCGATCGCTACTCACCGCAGGCGAAGTCGTTCGAGAACATGCACTGGATGCCGCTCGGCCAAGGCCAGAGCGCCGAGAGCTGGGCGTCGTCGCCGTTCGCGAAGGCGGCTCACCACATCCGATCGTGCGCCGAGAACGACGCGGCGGCTGGTTGCACGTGGGCCGACATCCCGGAGAGGTGACGTCGAAGCTCGCTCACGGACAGCAGTAGAACTTCTCGAGCTCGGAGCTTCCGGAGCCCTTCTCGACGCATCCCGTAGGCGGCGTCGCGAAGCCGCCGTCGTCGTTCGGCGTGAGCGGCGGGCACTGGTAGCGATGGGGCTTGCCCGCGGTGCCGTTGCACATCGTGTCTTGGTCGGGCTGCGCGACGCAGTCGTTCTTCGGGCAGCAGTACGTGTTTCCGAGGGTGCTCGTGCGCTGCTCGCGGCAGCCGGTGAAGCCCGGCGGCGCGCCGTTGAAACAGAGATAGCCATAGCTCTGACCGCAGGCCGGGTCGCATGTCTCGGCCTTCGGACCGAACCCGATGCACGTCTCGCCGGGCGTCGTCACGATCGGACCGCTGCACGCTCCGTCACCGCCGGCGTCTTTTCCGGCGTCCGTCTTCGAGCCGCTGTCGGTCTCTTCGTTGTTCCGACCGCTGTCGTCGCTGCGCGATGTGGAGGACCCGTTGTCGGTCGACGCGTCACTTCCGCCCGCCGTCGCGGGGGTGGAGTCGTCCGAGCTGCAGGCCTCGAGCGCGAGCGCGACGGGCGGCAAGGAGATCAAAAAGGACAAAAGAACGAAGCGTGAGGAGGAGGAGACGGCCATGTCAGGAGGACCCTATAGTCCTTTTCCTGGCGACGGCAGGTCTCATCCGTCTCACGCTTCCTTCTCGCTACCTCGACTTCGACGAGGTCGCAGTCTCTCGCGACCCGGAGGCCTATCGCGAGACGGGCGCCTGCTGGTCTTGGCGCGCGCGATCGTTCGAGCGATCGAGCTTCGCGAGCCACTCGTCGACCTGCTTCTCGGCCTCGTCCTTGACGATGCTGTAACGCTCTTGCAGCTTGCCAACGAGCTGGTCCTTCTTGCCGCCGACGAACGTCACGTCGTCGTCCGTGAGCTTCGCCCACTTCGACTTGAGCTCACCCTTGAACTGATCCCACTTTCCTTCAACGCCATCCCAATTCATCGTTGTCTCCTTCATTCACGTCGCGATTTGCGAGCGACGACGCGTTCGCGCACGCCGCAGGCTTCTCGTCGTTTTGTCTTCTGTGTGAACGACAGCCGAATGCACGTGGCGGGCCGCTCGCCTCTTTGCGCAGATCACGCAGAAGCGCGGTGATCGTCGTCGCGACGTCCGCGCGCTCGTCGCAAGATCGCCTCAGCCACGCCGAAAGCGTGGCGCGGGCGTGCGGCGTAGATGCATGCAGAGTGCATGTAGCGGGCGGCATTGTCCGGGCCCGAGGCCTCGAGGCCGCAGTCGCGCCCTTTTGTGAGACGTCGACCCCGACCGTTGAATGCGGCGCGGGGTGGGCCGTCCAAGGGTCGCTCTTCCTTCTTCCGCTTTTTTCTTCTTCTTCTTCTTTCTCTTCTTCTTTTTCCGAACGAGGTCGTCTCATGCAACGTTCGAGGCTCTGCTTCGCCTTCTTGGTTTGTCTCTCGGCCCAGTCCTTCGCGCTCGTCGCGTGCACGCAAGAGGAGGCGCCGAACCCTCCCGCCACGCGAAACGGCACCGAACAGACGGAGCCCACGCCCGGCGCATCGCTCCCTGGTGCTTCGGATCCGACGGTGGGCGCGAAGAAGCCGGACGACACGTCCTCGTCATCCAACACCAAGGACGCAGGCACGCAGCTCCCGAGCGGGCCGACGTCGGGCGTCGACACGTCGAAGACCATCGCCGAGCTCTCCTCGAGCGAGAAGAAGCAGCTCTGCGATTGGCAAGCGGGCATCAACGGTGGCTACGGCAAGTCCACCTCGTGCCCCGATGGCCTCACCGTCTCCGGACCGAAGAGCCAATCGGCCTGCGTGGCGAAGTTTCCGTCGACCTGCAACGCGCCCGTCGGCGACGTGGAGTCGTGCCTCAAGGTCGACGCGAAAGATCCGTGCGCGCTCGCGATCTTGAAGGCGCCGGAGTGCGAATCGCTCCGAAGCTGCCTTCAGTAGACTGCTTCGCAGACGCCTGCGCCGTCACTCCGCGGCGCTCTCCGTCACTCCGCGGCGCGATCCGAGGACTTCACCTTCGGGCGGGCCTTCGATCGCGGCGCGGCGGGGCGCTTCGCGCGTGGCGGCGCCTTCACCGGCTTCGACTGCGAAGGAGGCGTCGCGGTCGCGGCCTTTGGCGCGGGATCGAGGTCGCGCTGCGCCCAGAAGGCGCTCATCGCGGGCCAGAGCTTCTTCTGCGCGGCCTTCGAGACGACCGCGCCGACGTGCCCGCCGGGGAGCTTGGCGACGTGCTTGTCCGTCGACGAGATCCGCTCGGTGAGGATCGCCGCGCTCTCCCACGGGACGATGTTGTCGTGCTCGAACACGACGCAGCTCACCGGACAGGTGATCTTCTCGAGCTGCACCGGCTTGCCGGAGAGCGAGAAGGTGCCCTTCATCAGCGCGTCGTTCTTGTAGAGCTCCTCGATGTAGCGCTTGAAGCATTCACCGGGGAACGACACGTTGTCGTTGCCCCATGTCTCGATCGCGAGGAAGCCATCGAGGAACTCGTCGTTCGCCGCGCGATCGATGACGCCGACGGCCTTCGCGAGCGTGAGCGTGGGCCGGAGCATGTGAAAGGCGCCTTGCATCAGCTGCCAGGGCACGTTGCCGAAGCCAGAGACGATGTCGCCAACCTTGAACGACGGGCTTCGCGTCCAGATCGCGAGCGGTCCGTCGTTCGCGAACTGAACGGGCGCGGCGAGCAAGAGCAGCGACGCGACGTGCTCGGGATGCGCGGCGGCGTGAATGACGGCGAGCGTGCCGCCGAGGCAGTAGCCGAGCACGTGCACCTTGTCGCGAGGCGACGTCTTCGCGACATGACGGATCGCGCGACCGAGGTACTTGTCACAGACGTCATCGAACGTGACGTAGCGATCCTCGTCGGCCGGCGTGCCCCAATCGATGCAGTACACATCGTGGCCAGCCTTGACGAGATCCTCCGCCATGCTCTTGCCCGGCAAGAGATCCATCACGTAGTGGCGGTTGATGAGCGACGGCACGAGCAGCACCGGCGTGGTGAAGCGGCGGGGTGCGTTCGGGTCGGGACGGTAATGCAGAAGACGCCACTTGTTCTCGCGATGCACCACGTCCGCAGGCGTCGTGCCGACGGGCGGCTTCGGTCGCGTGAGGAGGGATGCGAGGTTCTTGAGGCGTTTCATGGTGGCGTCTTCTGCTGCTCGAGTGATCGGACGGCGGGGGATCTGCGAAGGGCTCAGGCTTGCGCGGTGGGGGCGCCATTCTTGCCGTTCGACGACGAAGATGTAGCAGCCCCGCGCGTGTCTTCGTAGAGGCCTTCGAAGATATCCTTGAAACGCTCGTAGATCTTCTTGCGGCGAATCTTGAGCGACGCGGTCAGGAGCTCGGCCTCGACGGTGAGCGGCTCGCTCATGACCGCAAACTTCTTGATCGTCTCGTAGCTCGCGAGCTGCGTGTTGATCTGGTCGATGCGCTTCTGGATGAGCGCACGGACGGCCGCCTCGTGCCCTTCTACCGCGACGTTGCTGATCGACGCCTTCACCGCCTCGTCGTTCAGCCACACTCCGGCGACGAGGAACTTCTTCGCCTCGCCGTACACGACGACGTGCGCGATGAGCGGATCGTCACGGAAGCGCAGCTCGATGTTCGCCGGTGGGACGTTCTTGCCGCCGGCGGTGACGAGGATGTCCTTCTTACGATCGACGATCTGGAGGAAGCCGTCCTCGGTGAAGCGACCGACGTCGCCCGTCTTGAACCAGCCGTCCTCGGTGAAGCACTCCTTCGTCGCCTCGGGATCCTTGTGGTACCCGCCGAAGACGTTCGGGCCGCGCGCGAGGATCTCGCCGTCTTCGGCGAGGCGGAGCTCGACCGACGGAAGCGCCTTGCCGACCGTGTCGAAGCGGAACGCGTCGGGGCGGTTCAGCGTGAGCGTGGGCGATGTCTCCGTAAGGCCGTAGCCTTCGACGAGCAGGAGGCCGCACGAGTAGAAGAAGTCCTTCACCTCGCGCTTCAGGCCGGCGCCGCCGGAGAGGCAGAAGCGAAGACGGCCGCCGGTGGTGGCCTTGAACTTCGCGATGCGCGCCTCGGGCGTGGGCTCGTGCATCGCTTGGACGGCGAGCTTCTCCCAGTGCGACGGCACGCTGAAGAACACGGTGGGCTTCACCTCGGGCAGCTTCGTGAGGCATGCCGCTGGGTCCGAGAGGTACGACGTCCACCCGAGCGAGTTGCCGATGCACATCTCGCCGAAGCCGAAGATGTGGCTCATCGGGAGCCAGAGGATGTCGATCGCGCCTTCCTCGAGCAGGGGCGCATTGCACTTCAGCCAGTCGAGGCCGTTCATCGCGACGTTGCGGTGCGTGAGCGGGACGCCCTTCGGGTTGCCCGACGTGCCGCTCGTGTAGAGCATGACGCCGAACTGATCGAGCGAGACGGCGTTCATCGTGCGCTCGAACGCCTTCGGATCCTCGCGGTCCTTCGCGGCGCCGATCGCGCGCGCGTCGGAGAACGTGATCACCTTTCGCGCCACGTCTTCGAACGACGGGACCGCCACGCCCTTCGCGCGGAGCGACTCGTGCACGCGCGCTAGATCGAGCGCCTCATCGAGAAGGACAACCCGCTCGACGGTCCCGAGCGACGACCACGCCTCGAAGACGCGGCCGAGCAGCGCCGGCGTATCGACGAACACGACCTTCGCGTCCGAATGCGAGACCACGTAGGCGAGCTGCTCCGCGGTCGATGCAGGATACACAGGCACCATCACCCCGCCTGCGGCCTGAATCGCGAGCGATGCGCTCGCCCACTCCACGCGATTCGGCGCGTACACCGCGGCGCGATCGCCATTCTTCATCACCGACGAGAGGAAGAGCGCCATCTCGCGGATCTGCTCCGCGAACGCGCCCCACGTCACCGCACGCCAATCGTCCGTGCTGCCTGGCGACGCAGGCACCATGAAGCGAACGCGCGTCTTTCTCTCCGACAAGGCATCGAAGACGGCGCGTGGAGCGATTCGAAGATCGAGAAAGGGCGTGATGTCCATGGGGTGCTCTTCTTTTCGTGGTCAGTGAAGTGTTGCGGTTACTTCTGCTTGTCTTGCTTCACGTAGCGGGACGGACTGAACGCACGCGGTGGTTATCCCCCCCGCAGCGCCCGGAGCCGGTCACTCTGCGGCGCTGCTCGCCGCGCCGAGGGCCTTGTTCTTCTCGAGTGCCTCGGCGAGGCGCTCCTCGAGATCGATCATGCGGCTCTGGAGCTGGTTCAGCGTGTGGAGCGTGCGCTCTTGATCACGCTTGGTGGCGAGGCCGAGGTTGCCGACCCAATTCGAGGCGGCCTTGTCGTAAGCGGCCTTCGCCTTCATCGCGTTGCCGAGCATCATGCCGCTCGGTCCGAGGAGGAGCGGGCTCTTCATCCACTGCTCGAGGTACTTCGCGGTCGCGTCTTCCCACGCGTAAAAGCCCTTCTTCCACATATCCCAAAGCATGTTCGTGTCTCCTTGTTGATGGTGAGGAATCTGCACGTTATTGAGGCGCGAGGCCGAGCCGGCGGAGCTCGCTAGCGGTCGTGAAGTCTTCGTTTGGCTCTTCGAGCTTGCTGGTCGCGCGGACGACCTCGCCGAGGCACTCGAAGAGGAAGCTCGTTTGCCTCTGCACCGTGGGCTGGCCTGCCGACGGCGCGACGGTCACCTTCGTCTTCACGCGGAGCGCTTGCGTGAGCGTGAAGTCGGGCAACGTGACCTCGCCGGCGGCGTCGATCTTCACCTCGTAGGTGTCGCGGCCCGCGTACGGCAAGCCGCGGAACGTTCCGTTCTGCACCTCGGCGGTCGTCGAGTACGAGACGCCGGGCGCGAGCGGGAAGCGATAGAGATCGATCGGCGTCTTGTAGACGAGCAGCGTCTTGTTGCCGTCGGGCGACGCCGACGCGACGCCGTGAAGCTGAAAGACCGTGTCCGAGTGGGTGTAGATGCCTTCGGTGAGGCCTCCGGCGTCGATCGCGGTGACGAACGCGTTCGCGAGGCCAGCGAACGACGACGCGTACCACTTGCCTTCGAGCTTCGACGCCGCGAGCTTCGCGACCTGGTCGTCCGCGAAATCCACGCCGAACGACCAGACCGTCTTGCCGTCGCGCTGACCTCCGACGAGATCGACCGTGCGCTCCTTGCCCGCCGGCGAGACGAGGTAGGTGGCGGCGATCCCGAGCGTGGGCGCGAGCTCGCGCGCGTCGATCTTGCCGTCGAGGTTTGGCACGCAGGGGAGCGCCGCTGGTTCGGCCGCGACGTACGCGGCGTGCGCGGGCGGCGGCGTCTCGTTCTCTCCGCAAGCCGCCTGTGCGCCGAGGACCGAAAGGCCGAGGCCGACGAAGAGGTGCGGGAGGATCCGTGAGCGCTTCATGGTGGATGCTCGTCAGAACAGGTAGTTGAGACGCAGTCGAACGAGCTGCGCCGGCTTGGCGTTGAGGTTGGCGACCGTGTTGTCGAACCCTGCGAGCGGGAAGAGGACGCCGTAGTCGAGCGCCGCGAGAAACGCGTGCGTCTCGAAGACGAGCGACGGGTCGATCTCGACGCCGAGCGGCGCCTTGCCGGACGGCGTGGACGTCTTCTCGACGGCGCTCGACGCGATGACCGCGGTGTGGGCGCTGAGCTGCGCGCTGCGGGCGCGCGTGATGCTGACACGCGCGTGCGGACGCGCATACACGGCGTCGGTGACGGCGCCGAGGATCTCGCGAAAGAGGATGCGGTCGATGCGGTAGTCGGGATGAAAGCGAAAGTTGTCGACGCGGTTGTCGCGGCCGGGATTCGCCTGCGCTCCGTCGAGATCACCGGCTTGCGGCGCCGCGTTTCCAGGCTTCTGCACGACGCCGAAGCCGGGCGCGGGATCGCCGCTCGCGTACCCCGCGTCGAGGCCTGCGGAGAACGTGCTGTCGGGGCGACCAAAGTCACTCTGCAGCGCGGCGCCGAGCTGCTTGCTCTTCGCGGGCTCGCGAAACAAGACGCCTGGAAGGAGCGACGCTTGGTCGACGGTGGCGGTGAGGAACGCGCCTTCGGCCTCGATCCTTGCCCACGGCATCGTGATGCGAAGCCAGCCGTCGAACGCCGTCGCGTAGTAGCCGCGCGCCATGATGCCTGCGCCGCCGTTCGCGAACGGGTTGATCGGCTGCGCCGTCGGCAGGTAGGTGCCCGGGATGTCCTCGCTCTGCCAGCGGTGCGTGATGTAGCTGCCGTACTCGACCGAGGTCTTGTCCGCCTTCATCCGGCGTGCGCGGACCTCGTCGCTCTTCCAATTCATCCAGGCGAACGTGACCGTGCGCACGTTCGTCGTGCGCTCGAGATCGATCGTGCGGTTTTGTAGGGGGCGGGTGCCGAGCGGACCTGTCGCGCTGAAGTCGTAGGCGAGCGCCCAGATGTGACCGACGAGCGGCGTGATGAACGCGACGCGATCGGACGCGTCGCCGCTGTCGCAATCGAGGCAGTCGCCGCCGTTCGCGACCATGCCCAGGCCCCAGTGCGTACCCATGCGGCCCGCCGCCAAGAAGCCCATCGGCAAGAGCAGCTCACCCCACGCGCGACGAACGCGGATGACGTCGGCTGGCGATCGCTGCGTGGTGGTCGCGGAGGGAACGCCCTCGGGCAAGCTCCCGAGCGCGACGTTGTCGAGGACATCGAAGCGCGCCTTCACGCCGACCATCGAGCCGGGCGCGTAGAGCGCGACGTCCGTTCGAAGCCGCATGTCCCAGTGCGTGAGCGTCTGCGCCTTGGGATCCGCCTGCGAGACCGGAAAGAGCGGCTGCCCGGACGGCGTGAGCCCGCGATCGAGATCGAGGTTGTAGAGCGCCTCTCCGCGCGTGCGGAGGTAGCCCGAGACCTGCACTTCGGTCTTGTCGCGCGGGAGGTAGTCTTGCCCGATCTCGTGGAACCCGGTCGCGCCTGCGTGCGGCGCAACAAACGCGGTCGCCATAAATGCTGCAGCGCAATAGACCGCTCGCAGCGGACGGGCGATCTTCATGGCGTGCTGCCGCTCGTCGCTACGGTGGTGACACCGGATGTGCCCGAGGCGTTGAGGAAGGCGACGAGGTCGCGCGTCGACGCGTCCTTCGCTTCGATCATCGGGAAGTGCCCGCAGCGCGGGTACACGATGAGGCGTGAGCTCGGAAGCTCGCGCGAGAGGCGCTCTCCGAACTTGAGCGGCGTCACGAGATCCTCGCGGCCCCAGAGGAGCAGCGTGGGCTTGTCGATCGTGCGGTATTTCGCCTCGATCTCCGCGTAGCGCTGGCCACGAACAGCCGCGAGCGCAGCGGCCACGGTGCCCGGACGCTCGAGCGCGGCGTCGACGTCTTCGACGAGCTGCTCGGTGACGATGCGCTTGTCGTAGAACGCGAGGGCCATGCGCTCGTCGGCGCGCTCCTTGTAGTAGAGGCCGAAGAGCATCTCGCCGACGCCGTCCGCGCGCGCCCAATGGAAAAACGTGGGGAGCTGGTCTTCGTAGACCCACGCGTCGTAGAGCGCGATCTTCGTCACGCGATCGGGCGCGTGAATGGCGGCGGTGAGCGCGATCGAGCTGCCCCAGGAGTGCGCGACGAACGCGGCCTTCTGCACGCCGCGGAGCTCGAGCAGACGGAGAACGAGCCGCGCCTGCGCGTCGGGCGAGTAGTCGCCCTCGGGTCGATCCGTCCAGCCGAAGCCTTTGAGGTCGAGGGCGACGACGCGATGGGTCTTCGTGAGCGCGGGGATCACGGGCGCCCAGGCCTCGATCGCCGAGGCGAACCCGTGGATGAGGACGACGGTGGGCTTCTCGGCGGCCGACATCAGCTTCTCGGGCTGCTGCGCCTCGTCGCCGTTGCTCTGCACGGGCGCCGGCTTCGACATCGGCGCGGCGCCTTCGTTGCCCTCGGTGTCGATGTAGCGAACGCGGACGCCCTCGACGTCGACGAAGCGCGCATCACGCGGCTCGCCGGGCATCGGGCCTTTATGGAAAGAGAGACATCCCATGAGAACGGGGAGCATGAGGACGAGCGGCCAGAGGTCGCGCATCGCCATCACGGAGCGATCCTCCGCACTTCGACGGCGTGGGTGAACTCGACGTCCTTCTCGTTGTCCTTCGACGCGATGCTCGCGACGTTGCCGTAGCACTCGGTGATGAACGCGTACGAACGTGACGTCGTGGTGTAGGCGGGGAACGTGTTGAACGTGCGCGTGAGGTCGATGCGAACGCGAAGCACGTCGAACGTGCCGAGCGGTGTGACGAGATCGCCTGCGGCGTCGACCTGCGCGGCGTAGCTCTCCTTGTAATTCGAGAGGACGCCTTGCGCGTAGCCAGTCACGGTGGTCTCGCTGTTCCACGTCTTGTTGAGCGCGAGCGGGAAGACCAACATCGAGACCGGCGGATCGTTCGTGAGCTCCGTCTTGAACGTGCCGTCGTCGGGGGAGACCACGCCGCGAAGCGTGAGCGCTCCGGGCGCGGTCTCGAAGACGCCGATCAGGTCGGACGACTTGCGTAGCGTCGTGGCGTACGTCGCGCCGGAGTACTTCGACTCGAACCACTTGCCGGTGAGCGGCTGCGTCTCGACGAGCACGCTCGATTCGTTTTGCAGCGCCTGCGAGAGGTCCCACTTGCGGCGACCGTTCGCGATCGGGGTGCCTGCCGTCGAGATGTCGACGTCCTCCGCGACACGGAACGTGGCGTGGAGGCCTGCCTTGATCGGCACCTCTTCGCGCGTGATGGTGCCGTCCTTGTTCGGAGAGCAGCCTGGCTGCGCGAGCCCGCCGCCGTCATCGGGCGCGGTAGGGCCATCGGCGAGGCTTCCGGACGAGCCGCCGTCTTGCGCGGGGCCGCCGCTCGCGCCGCTGCTTCCTGACGAAGCCGCCGGACCCATGACGCAGGTACCGTCAGCCCCGCACATTCCCGACGCGCAGTCCGCGCCGACACGGCACGTGCGGGTCTCGCTCGACGCGCATGCTGCGATCGCAGCAATCGTGAAACCGATGGCGAGCGCCGGCACGGCGGGACCCTTGAAGGCGGGTCGAGAGGAGAGGCGAAGGACTGCTGCTCGAAGCACGGGAAACCTCGTGTCTATCTGTCGATTCACTGGCGACCGGAGAGCTCGCTAACGCGTCTTGAGACCGAGGGCCGGAATCACGACGAGGAGATGAGCGACGGCAAGAACGGCAAGGGCTGCGGGCGAACCGGAGCCCTGAGCCATGGCACCAGAAACGACTGGGAGCAAGAAGCCACCGGCCTGCCCCACGAGCATGAGAAGTCCAAGAGCTGCGCCAGCTTTCGCGGGCCCGACGCCCGGAAGCTCGAGCGGGAGCGTCAGCAGGAGCGGCGCGAACGATCCGCCGCCAAGCGCGGCAATCACGAGGAAAATCGGGGCCTTGGTCGGCGCGTAGGCCGCCGCGAGCGCGACCCCTGCGAGCGCTGCCGCCGCCACGATGGCGCCGCCAACGAACATCACGCGGCGCCGGCCGAGCGTGTCGCTGAGCCATGGCCCTGCAAAATTCGCGATTCCGGCGGCCACGAGCCAAGCCGCGATGGCAGGCCCAACTTTCAGAATCGGCATTCCGCTCTCCACGAGCGCCCGCGGGAGGAGCGAGAGGAGCGCGAGGTATCCGCCGAACACGAGGAAATGCATCATCGCGACGCGGAGCACCTGGCCGTCGCGTGCGAGGGCGAGCGCATCGGTGACCCTCGCGTGGCGATGGAGGACCGAGCCGTCCCGAACGAGCACGAGCCAGAGGACGCCTGCGGTCGCCATCATCGCGCCCGCGCCGACCATGACACCTCGCCACGATCCGAAGAACGGGACGAGCAGTGGCTTCGCGAGCATCATCGTCGCGGCGGTGCCGAGCGTGTACGCGAGCAGCGCGAGGCCGTTCATGCGCGCGACCTTCGCGGGGTTGACGTGCGCGATCAGCGCCTTCGGGATCGCCGGCGCGGTGAAGCCAATGTGAAGGCCGAAAACGAGCATCGCGAGGGCGAGTGACCACGTGCTCGTGGCCAGGGCGCGCGCCGCGCACGCCAGCGCGCCGGCGATGATCGCGAGGCCGGCGACCCGTCGCGCGCCGTAGCGATCCACCGCGGCGCCGCCGATCGGCGAAGCGATCGCGATGCCGAGCGACGCGGCGCCGAAGACGAAGCCACCGGCGGCATGACCGAGACCGAGATCCTTTGCGATCGAAGGCATGAGCGCGGGCATCGACGACCAGCCGAGACCACCACCGATGCCCTGCATGAGGGCGCACATCGTCACGACAACGACGGGCTTCGTGAGGGAGGAGTCTTGACGCTCTACACCGAAGGAAACCGCTGCGGACATCACGGACCTCTTTCTTCGTTCTCGTTTACGTCGCAAATGTTGCGACGCACCATGAGCGGGACGATACGTACGCCGCGAACCGCTCGTCGTCAAGGCGAATGTTGCGACGCACCATGAGCCGCGGAGGGCTCGAAACACGCCTCGAAAGAAGCGGGTGCGTTTCGCCGCGATCGCACTAGACTGCGTAAATCCAGATGCTCCTCGTGAAGAAGTACCCCAATCGACGCCTCTACGATACGCGGAGTAGCCGCTACATCACGATCGCCGATCTCGAAAAGACGATCCGCGCAGGCGAGGATGTTGCGGTGCAAGATGCGCAGGACGGGCGCGACATCACGCAGGAGACGCTGACGCAAATCATCCTCGACCGCGGCGGCGGCCGGATCCTTCCCGCGGCGCTCCTCCTTCGCATGATTCGACTCGACGACGCCGCGCTCGGCGAGTTTCTCACGCGCTACGTGAGCTGGGCGCTCGAGGTGTACCTCCAAGCCAAGGGACGTGCGCGCGCGCTTCTGCCGCTGAATCCGCTCGCGACCGCTCCGTTTGCGGCGACCGACGCCCTCGCGCGCCTCGTCCTCGGCGCGTCCCCGTGGCGCATGGCCGAGCCGCAGAACCTGAGCATCGCCGAAGGAGGGATGACCATGGCGAGGCCGCCCGAGCCGCCCGAGCCAAGCGCGCCGTACGACGACGGAATGACGCTCGATGCGCCCGAGGCGCTGCGGGACGAGCCGCCCCCGCCACGAAAGACGGACGTGCACGGCGCGCCGAGCCAAGGCTTCGCAGGCGAGCTCTCCGACGAAATGTCCCGCCTTCGACGCGAAATCGAGGCCCTCAAAGAATCGATGGGCGCGCAGGCGACCGCGCGCCCTCGCGCTCCCGCGAAGAAGAAGGCCACGACGAAGAAGCGCGCGCGGAAACGGAACGCCTAGGCGTAACGCGCGAGATCTCGGCGACTTTTGGTGAGCTGAATGCTGCGCCGCGCAATCTCTCTGTTGCGGTGCAACAAAACTCCTTGACGAGATGCCCCTCGGCACTTAATGTCCGCGCTGTTGATGGTGCGGCGCAACATGAAGCGCAGCGCCGGCAGCAGTTCGACCAAGCAGCCACAGACGAGCACGCACGTGCTCCACCAAGGAGATTCCAGATGAAGTTCGATCCGTTCGCGCAGTGGGGGAAGGCATTCGAGACCTGGCAGAAGCTTACGGACGAGTCGATCGCTCGGACGACCGCCTTCTTCGCCGATCTCGAGAAGGCCGAAGCGAAGCGCGTCGAGCGCGCCGAGTCGGCGATCGAAGAGATGGCGAAGCTCCAGAAGGAGAGCCTCGCGTACACCGCGCAGCTCGGCGCCGAATTCCGCAAGCTCTCGCTCGAGGCGCTCCACAACGCATCCGCGTTCGCGACGTCGGCCGCGAAGGAAGCCGCGACGGCCTGATTGCCCGCGGTTGGGATCGCGACGCGCTCGCGCTCGCCCGCTCTTCTCGAGCGAGGCTGTCGAGTGAGCGCGCCCGCTCCCGGTCTCGCGATGCCCGCGTAAGGAGGAAAGAGAGCCATGTTGTTCGGAGCAGACGCAGCAGCACGAGTGATGCCCACGCCGAAGGACACCGTCCATCGTGACGGCAAGGCGAGTCTCTATCGGTTTC
Organism: Labilithrix sp.; assembly: GCA_044227045.1. Lineage (GTDB taxonomy): Bacteria > Myxococcota_A > Polyangia > Polyangiales > Polyangiaceae > Labilithrix. Next base: position 93,209 of record JBGAFW010000013.1, on the reverse strand, counting down.
GTGGTTCTTCCTCCGCAGCGAAGTCTTCGTCGCACGTTCCGGTGTTGATCGTCCCCTCGATGATCAACCGCTGGTACGTCGTCGACCTTCGCGAGGGCGCGAGCCTCGCGACGGCGCTCAGCACCAGCACGCCCTGGCAGACGTACTGCCTCGACTGGGGCATCCCCGAAGACGAAGACCGCTACTTCGCATGGGACGACGTCGTCGCTCGTCTCGATCGCACGGTGCGCCAGGTCCTTCGTGCGACGGGCGCGCCGAAGGTGGCGATCGTCGGCTACTGCATGGGCAGCACCGTCAGCGGGATCTACAGCGCCCTCAACCCGGACAAGGTCGCGGCGCTCGTGAACCTCGCCGGGCCGTTCGACTTCTCCGAGGCCGGACGCCTCGGGACGATGGTCGACAAGCGCTGGTTCGATCCCACCGCCATGACGGCTGCGGGCAACCTCTCCGCGACGCAGATGCAGAGCGGGTTTCTCGCGCTCGCGCCGACGGGCTCGATCTCGAAGTGGGTTGGCCTCGCCGACAAGATCCACGATCCCCGCGCCCGCGACGCGTTCGGAGCGCTCGAGCAATGGGCGAGCGACAACATCCCGTTCCCCGCAGCGGCGTACGTCACGTACATCAAGGAGCTCTACCAAGAGAACCTGCTCGTTCGCGGCGAGCACTATGTCCGCGGTGAGCGCGTCGATCTGTCGCGCATCACATGCCCGGTCCTTTCGATCGTCGCCGAGCGCGACGCGATTTGCCCGCCGAAGGCAGCCACTGCGCTGAACGACAAGACGTCGAGCGCCGTCAAAGACGTGCTCGCCGTGCCTGGCGGACACGTCGGCATGGTCGTCGGCAGCCGGGCAGCGAAGGAGCTTTACCCGAAGATGCGCGCGTGGCTCGAGAAGCACGGCGCGATGAGCGCGGCGACACGCGGCCTCGCTTCGGTCAACGGCGAGAAACGACTACCGGAGAGCCGACTATGAAGCTCGGAATCTGAGCGCTCGCGTCCAGCCAGCAGGCAGGGCCCACGCCAACGCAAACCATCAAGAATTCGAAGAAGCTCGAGGAAAACGAACATGAAGCTCGACCAACTGAAGATCATCGTCACGGGCGCAGCATCCGGCATGGGTGCACACTTCGCACGTGAGCTCCACGCTGCGGGCGCGAAGGTCGCCGCGGGCGACGTCAACGAAGCGCTCCTCGCCGAGCTCCCGAAGGGCATCGCGCGCCGCAAGCTCGACGTCTCGAAGGAGGACGAGGTCATCTCGTTCGTCGACTGGGCGCACAAGGAGCTCGGCGGTCTGAACGGCCTCATCAACAACGCCGGCATCATCCGTGACGGCCTCCTCGTGAAGCAAGATCGCGAGACGAAGGCGATCAAGCGCTTCCCGATCGAGGATTGGAACGCGGTCATCGGCGTCAACCTCACCGGCGCCACGCTCATGGTGCGTGAGGTCGCGGCGAAGATGGCGGAGACCGGCTCGAAGCCTGGCGTCGTCGTGAACATGTCGTCGATCTCGCGTCACGGCAACCGTGGCCAGTCGAACTACGTCGCGGCGAAGGCTGCCCTCGCGGCCAACACGCTCACGTGGGCACGCGAGCTCGCTCCGTTCGGCATCCGCGTCACCGCGATCGCTCCCGGCATGGTGGAGACGCCGATGACGAAGGGCATGAACCAGAAGGCGCGCGACGCCGTCGTCGCGGCGATCCCCGTCGGCCGCATCGGCACGGTGGACGACCTTTGGGTCGCGGTTCGCTTTGCGCTCGAGTGCGACTACTTCAACGCGCGCACCGTCGACGTGGACGGCGGCCTCTCGTTCTGAAGATCACCAGCCGAAGCGACGACGCTTGCCGCGCCGGAGCTCGGAGATGTACGTGACACGCGTGGCCCGTGTGAGCGGGGGCGAATAGCTCTCGCTTCGTGGGTCACGTGAGAGATCGCAAAGGACGACGTCGACGGTCGCCGCTGGGTAGGCGACGCGCGCTACCCGAAGGCGTACACCCGAGTCGCGCGGCGCAGGCACCGGGATCGTGGGACGTTCGTTGGGACTGTCGTGCTCGACGAACGGGTCCATGAGGTGAGATGCGAGAGGCCCGTCCGGACCCCAGTCGAGCAGCCGCTCTTCCCCTTCGTCGTCGACGTCCGGCAGCAGCTCCCCCTTAATTTCCAGAGCGTGCATGAGGCGCCGTGGCTGCAAGTGAGGTGCCCAGTCACGGCGGCGCGAACGCCTTCAGCGGCCGGTTCGAGAGACGCGATGGATCGCGGGATTTGCGGGGTTGGAGATGCGGAGACACTGCACGAAACACTGATCACGCGCCCACATCGTTCGCGCATGCACGCGTAACCTTCGTAACGGATCGTTACGAACACTGTTACGCCCAGGCGCTCCGATCCGTAACGGACTGCGATACGTTGCTTCTCGTCACGACGAGAACCCCCCCCGCGTACCGACATGTCCACACTCGAGCATGCTCCTCAGGGCGGCGACGAATCACGCGAGTTCTTGCAGCAGCGTGTCGCCGGGTTTGGACGCCAGCTCGCGGGCTTCGTCTTCGGTTTCTTCTTGTTCTCGAACGGCGTCGCGTCGCTCGACTCACACGCGAAGCTGAGCCTGTGGTGGGAGCCACAGAATCTGCTCGTGCTCGGCGCGGGCACCATTCCGCTTCTCGTGTGGTGGGCGTGCCGGGCGGGCGAGCGACAGATAGGCGAGCTCGAGTCGATCGACACCATCGCGACGATCGCGACCGGGACGTGCATCGGGCTCACCACGATCTATAACCCTCCGGTTCAACGACCCGAGCTCGGGGCGGTGATGGGGCTCGCGATCTTCCTCATCCTCCGCGCGATCGTCGTGCCGAGCACCGGGATGCGGACGCTCGTGCTCAGCGCGATCACGTCTCTGCCTGCGATCTACGCAGCGTGGGAGAATCACGCGGCCGAGCCGCCCGCACCGTACAAGCTGCCGCTGTTTCTCTATCCCGCGCTCACCGCTGTGTGGGCCGCGCTCGGCGTGACGGTCGCGGCCACCGCGTCACGAACCATCTTCGGCCTCCGCCGTCGCGTCTCCGAGGCGGCGAAGCTCGGGCAGTACACGCTCGGCGAGAAGATCGGCGAAGGCGGGATGGGCGCCGTATACCGCGCAAGCCACGCGATGATGAAGCGTGACGTGGCGATCAAGCTTCTCCCTCCGGGCAAAGGAGGAGGCGACGCGCTCCTCCGCTTCGAGCGTGAGGTGCAGCTTACGAGTCGGCTCAACTCACCGAACACGATCGCGATCTTCGATTATGGCCGCACACCGGACGGCGTCTTCTACTACGTGATGGAGTACCTCGACGGCTTCAGCCTCGAAGACCTCGTGGTGACGTTCGGGCCGCTCTCGCCCGGCCGCGTCGTTCGCATCGCGACGCAGATCTGCGGCGCTCTCGCCGAGGCGCACTCGATCGGCCTCATCCATCGCGACATCAAGCCCGCGAACATCGTGCTCTGCGAGCGCGCTGGCGTGCGTGACGTCGTCAAGGTGCTCGACTTCGGGCTCGTCAAAGAGCTCGGCGGAGACGCGTCGGCCACCACCGACTCCGCGCTGACGGGCACGCCGCTCTACCTCGCGCCGGAGGCGATCAAGACACCCGACGCGGTCGACGGTCGAAGCGATCTGTACGCGGTCGGCGCCGTCGCGTTTTACCTGCTCACCGGGACGCACGTGTTCGAAGGAAGCACCATCGTCGAAGTGTGCAGCCATCACCTTCACACGGAGCCCGACACGCCGAGCGCACGGCTCGGACAACCCGTCCCACGTGACGTGGAGGCGATCGTGATGCGCTGCCTGGCGAAGTCACCGAGCGATCGGTTCCCCGATGCGCGCTCGCTGAAGGACGCGCTGCTCGCGTGCGCCTCTGCAGACGACTGGACCGATGAGCTCGCCAAGGAGTGGTGGCGAGCCAACGGCGACCGAGCGGCACACTCCCGGCCGCACTATGCATCGTCGAGCGAAGTGAGGCACACTGTAGCCATCGATCTCGAACACCGAGACGACTTGACGAAGGCATCGTGATTGATTGAACCGGACAGCAAGAGCAACGTCGTCACCGCCGAGCAGGTGCTCGTCTTCTTCGAAGGCTTGAACGAAAAAGCGAAGCGCGAATACCTCGCGCTCGTCGAGCTCGATCGCCGCTACGGCGAAGACGTAGAGCTCGAGGCCGCGCAGGCGAGCGCCGAGCAACGAGGAAGCGAGCCCGCGAAATGATCGGCATCGCCGATCCCGACGTGCTCGCGGAGGCGTATGCGCTGATCGCGACGAAGCACTGGGGGACGGATCCGAAGGCGAGCGAGACAGCGCTTCGGATCGCGCTTCGTGAGGCGGATCATCTCGCAGACGACGTGTTCGATGTTCCGGGCGCGCTCCTCTTTGCGCTCGGTCGCACGCGCCGCTGCTTCTCGTCCTTTCGCGCGATGAGCGTGCTCGTCGTCGAGTGGCACACGAAGACGTTGGGCTTCAAGCTGGAGGCCGAACGCGTCGAGCTCGCGACGATGCTCGGCAAGGTCGCGCGACGCGAGACGACCTACGAGGAGGTCCGATCGTGGATTGCTGAACGACTTCTGCCGTTTGGCGGCTGACTGACGCGACGTGCCACGGGAGACTGTGACACGATCTGGATCACAAAAAACCACTAGGGTTCTTGCTATTTAGCCCTTGCCAGCGAGAACGGTTGGGTCAGCATATACATATGCGTCGCTCTCCTACATCAGGTTACCTCAGCATCCTCTTTGCGGTCATGGCCACGATGGTCGGCTGCGCGACGAGCAACGGCGACGCAGACCCGAGCGGCGACGAGCTGCCGGCGACGGGATCGCCAAGCGACAACAAGAAGGCGGACAACAGCAAGGCGAACGCGGGCGATCCTCCTCCGTTCAACCCGAGCTTCGATCCCGGTCAGAACGGCGGCGATCCGAAGAGCGGCGACCCGGCTCCGCCTGGCGGCGATCAGTGCATCGACAACGATGACCCGGGCAGCGCCGAGAACGTCTCGAAGGTCCTCGCGGACACCGACGACTGTGACAACAACTACAAAGAGGTCGACGGCGTGATGAAGGGTGCGGTCGACGTCGACTATTACAAGCTGTCCGCGAAGGACAAATTCGGCTGCTCGCTCGACACGGACTTCGAAGGCGAGACCGCAGGCACCGAGCTTTGCGTCTACGCACGTTGCCAGAACTCGACGAAGGACGCGGTTACGGGCTGCGCCGGCGGAACGCTGAAGACGAGCAGCATCGGCATGAAGGGCTGCTGTGCGGCGGCTCCGGGCAACGCGACGCCGGAGTGGGACTGCTCGGGCATCACCGACAACGACTCCGCCGACTTCTACATCAGCGTGACGCAGATCAACGGCGACAAGTGCCTGCCGTACAAGTTCAAGTACCGATTCTGAGGACGTAACCGGCTCGCGCTCGGTTTTCGCTCGATCATGGGGCACGTTCTTTGGTGGCCCATCAAATCGAGGAAGGATCGCGCGGACCCTGCAGTACAGAGCACCGTAATGACGCAGCACCGACGCCGGAGCACCTCGCTCCTCCTCTTTCTTCTTTGTCTGGCACCTGCCACGGCGCACGTCATCGCGTGCTCGGCGTCGAACGGCGACGCCATTCCCGCCGAGGTCCGCGACGCGAGCTCGATTGACGCGGGCAACACCGGAGAGCCGGACGACGCGTCGTCGTCTTCGTCGGGCGGAGACGGCGGTGGGAAGAAGGACAGCGGCTCGCCGAAGGACAGTGGTGGTGACAAGGACGTCGGGCCAGACGGAAGCTCGTCGGGCGGCCCCGTCATCGTCATCAACGAGGTGTACGTCGATCACGACTCGCTCGGCGACGTCGCGGAGTTCGTGGAGCTTCGTGGTGACCCTGGCGTGGTCATCGATGATTTGAAGCTGCGTCTCGTCAATCACCTCGGCACGGTCACCCACACAGTCGACATCGGGCCGGCAGGCGCGAAGTTCCCTGCAAGCGGGCTTTGGGTTGTCGGTGGAGGGCAGACGTTCCAGACGTCGTCTCCTTCGCACGAGGATCAAACCCAGACGCTCGCGAGCGGTTGGGGCCTCGACAACGAGCGCGGCGCCGTGCAGCTCGTCCGTGGCACGACGTTGCTCGACGTCGTTGGATGGTCCGACGGACCCGACGCAGGGACGCTGTCTGTCGTCGGCGCGCCGCCGCTCGCGGGAGGTGAGGGGAGCGCCGCGGCCGTGCCGACGATCTCGCGTCCAAGCACGCCTCCGAAGATCGCGCACTCGCTCGGACGCCGCGCCGCGAGCGCCGACACGAACGACAACGCGGCGGATTTCTGCTCGATGCCCGCGACTCCGGGCTATCCACAGAAGCCGTGCGATTGAAGAAGAAGACAGCGCCGAAGAAGAATACAGCGGCGAAGAAGAAGCCCCGTCGAGCAAAGCTCACACTCACGCCGTTCGAGGCGGTGTGGGCGATCGTGCTTCGCGTCCCTCGTGGCAAGGTGATCACGTACGGCGAAGTCTCGCGCTTGATCGAGCGACGGCTCTCCCCGATCGCGGTGGGGTGGGCGCTGCGTGCGGCGCCCGAAGGAGCGCTTCCCTGGCATCGCGTCGTGAGCTCCTCCGGCGCGATATCGACCGACAAAGAGCACCCCGATCTCCAGCAGGGCCTTCTTCGCGCCGAAGGCGTGCGCTTCGTCGACGGCGCGGTCGATCTCGATCGCCATCTCTGGTCGCCGAACCAGAAGACGAAGACGTCGAAGACGAAGACGTCGAAGACGAAGACGTCGAAGACGAAGACGAAGCGAGCTACGAGGCCGCGCGGTCGTCGAGCGCGACGGTAACGGTCGCGCCGGACAGATGCGTCGACGGACGCGCGCGGCGTTTCGTCTTCGACTCGAGCTCCGGCTTCGGAGTCGCGTTCTTCCACCACGCCTCGACGTCTTCGCGCGTCCAAGGCTTGAGGCCCGCCGCCGCGATGCGCGCGCAGAGGTCGGCGGCGCTCTTCGGGCGATCCGCTTGCTTCTTCTCGAGGCAGGCGAGCACGATCTTCTCGAGCGACTCGGGGATGCCCTCGCGCTTCTCCGACGGCGCGATCGGGCTCTGATGCAGGTGCATGCTGCAGATCTCGACGAGGTTCGACCCTTCGAACACGCGCTCTGCAGTCAGGAGGAAGTACGCGGTGACGCCGAGCGCGTAGAGATCGGTGCGACCGTCCACCGACGGCGGATCGAGGATCGCCTCCGGGGCCATGAAGTGGGGCGTGCCCATCACGGCGTTCACGCTCGACGTTCCGAGGCTGCTCGACGCCTCCGACTCCTTGACGAGGCCGAAGTCGAGCACCTTCACGACGTCTTTCATTCCGCCTCGCTCCGTGAGCATCACGTTCGCGGGCTTGATGTCGCGATGCACCAACCCGGCGGAGTGTGCTTCTTCGAGCGCGCCGCAGATCTGCATGAGGATGTGAGCGACGCGCTCGGGCGGCTGCGGGCCATACTTCTTCACGAGATCGTCGAGCGTGATCCCGTCGAGGTACTCCATCGCGTAGTAGAAGACGCCTTCGGGCGTGCGACCGTAGTCGTAGACCGCGATCGTGTTTGGATGCGTGAGCCTCGCGGTGAGCTGCACCTCACGCTCGAAGCGCTCTGCGGCGCGACCGGTCGTGTTCGTGAGGAGCTTGATCGCGGTCGGGCGGCGAAGCATCGCGTGGCTCGCGCGGTAGACGACGCCCATCCCGCCCTCGCCGACCTTCGTCTCGAGCAGGTACTGGCCGAGCCGCATCGCCTGGCGCACTTGGAGGCGAAGGCCATAGATGACATGTGAGATCGTGCTCGTGCACGCGATGCCCAGCGCGGACCAGATGGAGACGTAGACCGCAGGGCCGAGCGGCAGGAAGCTCCCTGGGGTGACGATGCCGTCGCTCCGCTCGTACATGAAGTACGTCTCGGGGATGATCGGCGCGAACGCGAACGTCGCGATGAGCGCGGTGCGAATGGTGGTGGATGGAACCAGCGCGGTGCGCGTCACCAGCGTGTACGACGTGGCGAGCACGCCGACGAGCTCGGGACGTCGCATCGGCATCTCGCACGTCGCCATGTAGTCCCATCCCCAACAGATGGCGATCATCGAGGCGGCGTCGATGACGTCGAGCGCGCCGACGCTCCACGTTCGCTGGCGCAAGAGCAGGAAGGCCGCGAGCGCAGAGAACGTCGTCGCGAGCTGCGCGATGCTCGTCTTGCTGCTGAACATCAGCGCGATCGAGCCATGTCCGACGAGTGGATGGACGCCGACGGACACCAGCCAGAAGCCGAACGCCAAAACGAAGACGAGGAGGAGCGAGAAGCCGAGTCGCCTCTGGAAATGCGCGCGCTCGGTCTCGTTCGCGATCGGCGCGCGAAAGAGCAACAGCGTACGACTTGGCAGTGCGGCTTCGTCTTCGATCATCACCGGCCTACAGCGAGCGTCCGATCCCTCTATAGGACCGATTCTACTCGATGTCAGGCCGGCGGCTCAGGGGCGGCGTGAAGGAGCAGGCAACGGAGCTCCACCACGGACGAAATCTGCAACAGCTTGTGTGAACGCGCGGTCCGCCTTGTCACACGTCTTCTTCTCTGCAGGTGACGACACCGAGCTGCATGCCTTGCCAAGCGAGTCGTGCGTGGCCTTGACCTTCGGAGACGTAAGGAGGGCGCGGCGCGTGCCTTCTTCGAGGCGGCTCCACGGAACGGGCGCGGGCTTCGGCGCGGGCGGCCGTCGCGTCGTGAGCTCGCCTTCCATCACCGAGACGCACGAGCCGTCCCAGCGAAGCACGTCGTAGCTCGCCATCTGGCCGGTCATCACGATGCCGCCCATGCTCGGCGCTGCGTGTCGTGAGAGGACGATCACCTCCTCATCGAACGCGAGCTGCGCGCGATGCGTGAATCCGCCACCGGAGGCATTCCACGCGTCGACGTCGCCCGCGAGCCACACGCGCGTCCACGGCGTTCCCTTCGCGAACATCGTGAGGGCGACCTCGGGGTACATCCCGCCGCAAAGCTTTTTGGCGAAGGTGGCGGGAGGAAGGCAAACCTTCGCGTCTTTGATCGATCCTTCCCCACCGCATGCGCTCGGCAGCGGCTCGGGCGCGCTCGCTTCCGTGGATGGCGACGCGGACGAAGACGAAGAAGACGACGAGGACGACGAAGAAGAGGAGCTCCCCGATGCTTCGCTCCCGGCGATGCCAGCAGCCAGAAGAGGAGAGTGGGTCGTGGCCTTGGCCTCGTGGGGAGCTTGGGCCGCGCAGCCCGTGACGAACAGGCCGACGCCTGCGATGACTCCCATGAATCCCATCCCCAACCCACGCGCCATGCTCATGATCCCGCTCTCCCTCGTTCCGCTTCCCAACCGTTTTCCCTTCGCACAACCTCGTGGTGAGGCATCCAGGCAGCGAAGGGGTGTTTCTCCTACCTCGGAATACATTATCGTCAAGGCGAAATTCTCCAGTAAGGCTGCGAAGCCTTGAGAATCGAGGAGTTACGGATGACTTTGCCCGGCAGTCTGAACGAGCCAGGTTTTTCGACTTCGGAAAGCCGGAACCACTACGATCCGAGGTCCCATGGCAGCGCGCTCAATTGGCTCTGGAACCATCTCCTTCGGACTCGTCTCCATTCCCTTCAAGCTCTTTACGGCCGTCTCTGCGAACTCCGTAAGCTTCAACATGCTGCACAAAGCCTGCGGCAGTCGTTTGAAGCAGCAGCTCGTCTGTCAGTCGGAGAACGTCGTCGTCGAGCGGTCGGACACCGTGAAGGGGTTCGAGTACCAGCGCGACCAGTACGTGAAGTTCACCGAAGAGGAGCTCAAGTCGATGGAGGCCGCGCGCACGGGCGTCCTCGAGCTTCAAGAGTTCGTCCCGATGGACAGCGTTGACTTCCTCTACATCGAAAAGACGTACTTCATCGGTCCCGACAAGGGCGGCGATCGCGCCTACCGACTCCTCGCCTCCGCGCTCGAGCGCAACAACAAGCTCGCGATCGGTCGCTTCTCGCAGCGCGGCAAAGACAACCTCGTGATGGTGCGGCCCTACAAGAAGGGGCTCATTCTTCACCAGTGCTACTACGCCGACGAAGTGCGCTCGTTCGACGACATCGACACGGGCGCCACGTACGAGTTCAAGCCGATCGAGCTCGATCTCGCCGACAAGCTGATGCAGCAGCTCGAGAAGGACAGCTTCGAGCCGTCACGCTTCCGTGACGAGTGGGCCGACAAGGTGAAGGCCGCGGTCGAGAAGAAGATCGCGGGCGAAGAGGTCATGGTCGCTCCGGAGGCTCCGAAGGCGCAGATCATCGATCTCCTCGAGGCCCTCAAGCGCTCGGTCGCCGCGGCCGAAGGCGCTGCGAACGCCGACGCCGTCCCGCCCTCGGGCGCGAAGGGACCGAAGAAGGCCGAGTCCCGCGACGAGGCGGCGGCCGCCCCGAAGACGCGCAAGAAGAAGAGCGGCTAAACCCGCTGAGCCGGATCGACGCGAGGTCTCGGTCAGCCGAACGCTGGCCGAGACATCGCGCTCAGCTCGCGCGATGTCCAAGACATCGAGCGCGTGCGACGCGCTCGGTCAGCCCGCGTGACGGCGATCGGCCGGTGACGGCGGCGAGCTCGTTCGCGCGAGACCCGGCCCGCCGATCGCGGCGCGGCGCCGAAGATCGTGAGCGCTGGCGCGCCAGGCGAGCGCCTGCTTCACGCACGCGGCCTCCCGTGCGCCGTGCGGCATGCCTTCTTCTTCTCGGTAGCGTCGCGCCAAGACGAGCGCGCGCCGCGCGGCTGTCGTAAATCCGCGCGCACGTCGCAAATCACGAGCGATGCGCTCGATTTCAACAGCCTCGGCGACCTCGATCGGGTCCGCCGGGACAGGGGCCACCTCCTCGATATCCTCACCGTCGTCGGCGCTATCGGAAAGGTCGGGCGAGGAGTCGGCGGACATCGCGGAGGTATTATGGCAGAGCCGTGCGCGCGCGGGCAAAGTCGGGTGGCTCGCCGGACCTCGAAAAATGCGATAGATGGCCATCGTGGTTGTTTCACGCTTCCTTTCGGCCTCTTTGCTCGTCGCGTGCTCGCCCGCGGCCCTGGTGGTGAGCTGCGCGAACAGCTCACGTGAGGGCTTCGGCGACGACACGCCGAAGGACGCGGGCGCTGGCTTCGTCACGGACGCAGGTCCTCCCACGCAAGGTCCGTCGTCGGGTGAGGTGTACGGACAAAGCGACACGGTGCTCTACGCGGTCGACACCGGCACCCACACCGTTCGCGAGGTCGGGGCCTTTCAAGGATGCACGCACGTCGTCGACATCGCGCTCGATGAGTCGTCGACGATCTACGCGTCGACCGGCGCCGAGCTCTACTTGATCGAGAACAACACCGGACGCTGCTCGAAGATCGCGAGCGGCACATTTCCGAACTCGCTCTCGTTCGTTCCGGTGGGCACGCTCGAGCCGAACCAGGAGACGCTCGTCGGCTACAGCGGCAGCGACTACGTTCGAATCAATCCGAAGACCGGCGAGGTCACCAAGGTCGGATCGCTCGGCGGCGGATACGAGTCGAGCGGCGATCTCGTCTCGGTGAAGGACGGAAAGTCCTTCCTCACCGTCAAAGGTCCCGACTGCGCCGACTGCCTCGTCGAGATCGATCCCAAGACGGGCGCGCTCGTGAAGAACTGGGGCTCGCTCGGTCGTCCGAACGCGTATGGCCTCGCCTTCTGGGGCGGCGAGCTCTACGCGTTCTTGGAGAGCGGGGTGGTGCTTCTCATCAAGCTCGATGGCGACAAGCTCGAGGCGACCTCGCTGCCGTTTCCGAATGCGCCTGCGGGGCTGCAGTTCCGCGGCGCTGGGTCGACGACGATCGCGCCCACCGGCAGCGTGAAATAGCGAGCGTTCAGCGGAGCACTTTGTCGAGCTTCTGCTGCAGCTCGATCAAGTCGACGAGGTTCTCGACGTAGTCGAGGTTCGTCGTGTCGACGCGCACGATCGGGCCAAGGTCGTAGCGATCGAACCATTGCTCGTAGAGCCGATGGAGGCGGCGAAGGTATGCGTGCGGGATGGCCTTCTCCATCTCGCGCCCGCGCTTTGCGATGCGCTTCTTCGTCGCCGGTAGGCTGCACGTCACCGCGACGAGGACGTCCGGCGGCGGGAGCGTCTTTTTGATCCACTCGTAGAGGCGCTCGTACACGGCCCAGTCGCGCGCCGAGAGGTAGCGTTGGTTACGCAGGCTACGCGCGAAGATCTCGGCGTCTTCGTAGATCGTCCGGTCGATCACCGCGGGCTTCTTCGACGCGAGCAGCGTCTGATGCAGCTCGAGCTTGTACGCGAGGAAGAACATCTGCGAGTGGAACGCCCACGCCTTCATGTCGCGATAGAAATCCGCGAGGTAAGGGTTCTCGTCGTTCGGCTCGTAGAAGGGCGCGAGCCCATACCGCTTTACGAGCCATGCGACGAGGGACGTCTTGCCCGATCCAATCGTGCCTGCAACCGCGACGTAACGCTTCACGCAGACATTGACTCTACTACTATCCGCCCCGATGGCAGCGGCGAAGAAGACGACGAAGGCAAAGACGAAGGCAAAGGCAGCCAGCAAGACGAAGAAGGCGGCGAAGGGCAAAGGCAACCCGCTCGCGGCCCTCATCCAGAGCGGCGCCTTTCATTGCTGGGTGATCAAGAGCGAGCCGTTCGTCTACTCGTTCGATCAGCTCGTCGCCGACAAGGAGACGTCGTGGGACGGGGTTCGCAACTTCGAGGCCCGCAACACCCTCCGCGCGATGAAGAAGGGCGACACGCTCCTCTACTACCACTCGAACGAAGGCAAAGATCTGGTCGGCATCGCGCGCGTCTCGAAGGAGGCGTACCAAGACCCGACCACCGACGAGGACTGGAGCTCCGTCGGCGTCGTCCCGGTGAAGAAGCTCGCGTCACCGGTGACCCTTCACGCCCTGAAGGCGCATCCCGTCTTGAAGAAGATGGCGCTCGTCACGCGCAGCCGAATCTCCGTCACCCCTGTCTCGGACGAAGAGCTCGACCTCGTGCTCACGCTCGCGAAGACGAAGCTCTGATCTGCGCCGACACACGCTCAGCTCGAGACGACGATGGTCTTCGAGGCGATCTCGGCCCCTTCGCAGCCCGTCGGGCCTTGCGGATCTTTGATCGAGAACGTGTAGGAGCCGGCCGCCTCTTTGACGCCATGAAAGAGGCCGACCTTCCAGCCTGCGCAGCCCGCGCCGGGAGATTGGCATGGCGTGAGGAGGCCGCCGCCGTAACAGATGGCGTTGTTCTTCACGAGGCCTGGCGCGCTTAGCGATTTGTTCTTCGTGACGATGAAGAGGTCGAACGGCTCGTTCGCCTTCGGCGCGCTCGGGATCGTGAAGATCGTGTACGCGTCTGGGTTGAACGTCGCGCCTGCATCCGACGCGTTCGATCGACAGAGGTCGATGTCGTCCGAGCAGGTGCATCCCTGATCGATCTTGCCGTCGCAGTCGTCGTCGACGCCGTCGTGGCAGATCTCGCTCGGGGCGGGCCTCGATCCGCCGGTGCAGATCGACCAGCGCGCCTTCTGGTCCTCGCCGACCTCGCACCTCTGCACGCCCGCGACGTTGCATGCGCTCTTCGCGCCTGGAACGCCGTGATAACAGGGCGCCGCGACGCCGGGCGTCGCGCAGAGGCAACCCTGGAGATCGTAGGAAGACGTTGGGCTACAGAGGTCGCCCCGATCGATCGCTGCGTCGGCTGGCGTCGCATCGACGCCAACGTCCGCGCCGCTCTCGATCGCGGCGTCTGCTGGCGGCGCTGGACCGGACGCGGCGTCGAACGTGCTGCATGCGACCATGCCCAGCGAGATGGTCAAGGCGCCACCCCACGCCAACGAAGCGAGCCTCATGGCTAGGGAGACAGGACACGGTCTCTTCGGTCGCACGAATTCGTGTCGCGAGCCGGTCGGGCGTCTCTAGCCGTCACCGAGCGCACGTGCGAGCGACAGATCGAGCTGGCTTCGCACGAGGCGCGCCGCGCTCGCGAGGTCCTTGTCCGACACGCGCAGACGTTCCCCGAGGTGCTTCTTGACGCGGAGCTCGAGCTTCTCGCGCGCCGCTTGAACCCAGCGCGCGGCGGTCGCGCGGTGCACGCCGTACATCCTGCCGATCGCGTCGACGCCGAGCTCCTCGACGATCGCATACCGGAGGAGCGCTCGCTCGCGCGGCTCGAGGGTCGCCACCGCGAGGTTGAACGATGTCTTGAGCTCTTGAAGATGCGTCTTCTTGATGAGCTGAAGCTCAGGATCCGGATCCTGCGCCGCGGTGACGCGAAGGATCGACTCTTCGAGCGGCTCAGGCCCCTTCTTGCCGCTGACGATGTTGAGAAGAGCCCGCGTGGCCACCGATCGAATGAAGCTGACGATCTCGCCTTCGCCTTTGTACGTGGCGATGCGCGCGGCCCCGCCCTCGGGCGCGACGAGCAAGCGATCGAACACGAGCTGCCGCGCCTCTTCGCGCGTGATCGGAGGGCGGATGCGCGCGTGCGCACGATCGATGTCCGGAGACCCAAGCTCCCAGAGCGCGTCGTGTGCGGCACGAAGCCCTCTCGCGCATGCGCAGGCGAGCAGGAGATCCTCGGCGCGGGTCGACTCGTCGAGCACTTCGACGGGAATGCGCGCGAGGATGAACGCCTCGAGCTCGTCGTTCGGGATGGCGTTTGCGAACGACGGATGTTCTCTTCGCGCGCGCTCGATCAGCCGCTGGAGAAGGGTGGGGGAGGCTGTGTTCATGGCGCTCCGGTAGGGCCCGGACCAAGGCTGCGCAAGAGCGCCTCCGCTTCGGTGGAGTCGAGGGCTTCGTTCGCTGCTTGGCGCGCGAGATCACGCGCGAGGTCTTGATCGGTCGCCACGCCCTTCTGCGAGGCGAGCCGGCGCGCGGCCGCGAGACGAAGGCGTGAGCGATCGCGTGGCGCGAGGAGAGGCGCCGACTCGAGCGCCCGAGCGAAGAGGGGCCCAGACGCGGCGATCGCGTCGCGATCGCCGGACGCCCACGTCGCCTCGGCGAGAAGGGCGCGTGCCTCGGCGCGCATCACGACCGCGAGCGCGCCAGCGCCCGCTTCGGCCGCCGTCGCATAGCGAACGGCAGCGCGCGGATCCTTCGGCTGTCGATCGAGCGCGATACGGGCCTTTGCGAGGAGCGGCCGCGCGCGGATGGTCCCTGCATACGGACCCTTCGCGACGTTCTCGGCTTCGGCGAACAGCGCCTCGCGTGCGTCCGCGTTGTCCTCGAACGACGCGAGCACCGTCAGGGCGCGTGCAAGATACATGGATTGCGTCCCAAGCCGGCGCGACGGCGAGGTCACGGTGACGCGAAGGATCTCGGCCGCCTTCGTCGCCTGCTCGATCGCGACCGGCTTGAGGCCGCGTGCCTCGAGCCATTCGGCGAGCTGCACGTAGGCGAAGGCCGTGCGCGAATGCCAGTTGCCCCACGCGGCCTGCGCGGTCGCGACGGTGGCGTCGATCTCGCTCTTCGTCTGATCGCGACCGAGCTCTCCGCGTTGGGTGACGAGGTCTGCGATCGGCGCGCGGCTCGCGAGATCGGACGCGAGCGCGGCCTCGAGCGATGGCATGCGTCGCACTTGACCGTGCAGCTGCGCGGCGAGCCTCGCCTGATGAAGCTCGAGCGCCATCGTGACGCGTGGGTTCGACGCGCGGCTCACGAGCGCGACCAAATCCTCGGGAGGCTCTTCGGTCGTCGCCTCTGCTCGAAGGAGGAGCACCTCGGCGCGAGGCGTCTCGAGGCGAAGCGTCTCTGCTCCCGCGGCGGCGCGTGAGGCGAGCGCAAGCACGGCGTCGTTCTTCTTCGCGAGCACCGAGGCGTCCGCGGCCGAGAGCGCGAACGCGGCCGCCGCGGCGTCACCACCCAAGCGCTTCTGCGCCGCGATGTCGGCGGCTCGGCGCTGCTCGTCGCGCTGCTGCTCGAACTTCCCAGGTAGCCCGTCGAGCGCTCGCTCGAGATCGTCCCACGATCCTTCGTCGGGGAAGGCGTTCGGCTCCTTGACGCGAACGCGAAGCACGCGGAGCTGGGAGAGGACGCCGCGCTTCGACGCAGGCACGTCACCGTTAGGGACGGGCGGGCTCACCTCGAGCGGAAACTCGTAGAGCATCCGCGTGATCACCTCGTCGCGGATCTTCGTGCTCGACGCTGGCGCGCTCATCGCGTCTCCGCCTGCGTCCGTCATGTCGGGCCTGCGGGAGCTGGCGGCGGGATCAGGCAGCGCGCCCCGGCAGATCGCAGGGGGCTCGAGCGTGCGGGCCGCGATGATCGCGCCTTCGAGGCCGGTCCGGTCGTGCACCCGCGCGCCGTAATGAAGGATGTCGCGCAGGTCTTCGTGGAGGAGCCCGAGGCATTCGACCTCACCGCGCGTCGCTTCACCGGCTCCGCATGTCTGGAGACGCGCGAGCTCGATCGTCGACATGCGCTCGCGCATCATGCCGATGAAGTGATCGGCCGCCGTGGTCGCGTTCGGATCCTTCGAGAGGTTGAACGCGTCGCGAACGGCCGTCTCTTCGTCTTTCGAGATCCCGCGCGCGAGGCTCTGGCCGAGGGCTCGGCACTCTGGCGTGGCCTGGACGACGGGGAGGCCAGCGAACGCGGCGTCGCCACGCTGGCCGTTCAGATAGATCACGCCGCCGATCGCGGCCGCGGCGAGCGCCACGGCGACGAACCCGGCGATCGGTCTCTTCGCCGGCGTGGAGGCTTCTTCGAGGACGCGCGCCACATCGTCCATCGACGCGTTTCGTCGCGTCGGCTTCTCCGAGAGACCTTTGAGGATGAGCGAACGAACGCGCTCGGGGATGGCTTCGGGGAGCGCGGCGGAGTCGACGCCTTTCGCGATCGACGCGCGCAGCTGGTTGCGTGACTCGCCGGCGAACGGCCTCTTCTTCGCGAGCGCCTCGAAGAGCGTGACGAAGAACGCAAATTGATCCGACTGCGCGTCGGCCTCGCGGCCGTCGTGCTGCTCCGGCGCCATGTACGCCGGCGTCCCGATCAACGTCCCGTCGAGCGTGAGGTGACGTTCGTCCTTCTCCTCGCTCGGTCGTGGCTCCGTCCCGGCCGACGTCGCGGCCGGGCCGCGCGCATGGGACAGACCGAAGTCGACGACCTTCGCCTGCACGTCTTCGCGACCGTTGGGATCTTTGGTGGTGACGACGAGCACGTTGTCCGGCTTGAAGTCGCGATGGACGATCCCGAGCGCATGTGCCGCCGCGAGCGCGCGTGCGCATTGGGCGAAGACGCGGAGCACCTGCGTGTACGGTCGAGGCTCTGGAGATGCGAGCCACGTGCGAAGCGTCTCTCCTTGCACGAGCTCCATCGCGATGAACGCCGTTCCGTCGGAGGGGAGCCGGCCGGCATCGAAGACGGTCACGGCGTTCGGATGGCGGAGCTTCGCCATCGCGCGCGCCTCGCGAAGCAGTCGCTCCTCTTCGATCCCGAGCCCTTTGCGAAGGACCTTCAGCGCGACGCCGCGATCGAGCGACGAATCGTGTGCATGATGCACGATCCCCATCGCGCCCGTGCCGAGGACGCCGAGGAGCTTGTAGCGCGGCTCGCTCTCCTCTTCTCCGTCTGCGGAGGCCTCGCCGGTCTTGTTCCCGAATGCACCGGTGTAGGCGGCGACGAGGCGCTGGCATTCATCACACGTGTCGACGTGTGCGCGCGCCGCTTCGAGCTTCTCACCTTCGAGGCGACCTTCGACGAACGCAGAGAGCTCGGCGTCGTCGAGGCAGGTCGGTTGCATCTCCTCAAAATAGCAAGGATCGCCGGTGAGCCAGGTTTTGTTGCGACGAACCGGATCCGCCCCTGTCTTTCAGGATGAGACGCAGAGTCGAACAGGAGAAAAGAGACAATCATGAAGTCGTCGTCGAAGGTGTCGCGGATGATCGCAACGTCGCTCGCCAGCGCGATGTGCCTGGCTGCATGTCAGGTCGCGAGCGCGGACCAGCAGCCCAGTGTGAAGAAGAGCACAGCCGTGGCTGCCGCCGTCAGCCCGTCGTCACTTCGTCTGGAGGTCGGCCGCGCCGGGCTCGAGGACACGAGCTTCGTCCAGATCTTCGGCGAGGTGTTCAACGAGACGGGGCAGCCGATCGAGAACGTCGTCGTGCATGTCGAGCTCCTCGACAAGGATGGCAAGCCGCTCGACGTCGGCGGATGGCACCGCGAGATCGTGCACGAGGAGCTCGCGCGCGGGGAGGTGCAGTGGGTACCTGCTGGCGCGAGCACGCCGTTCCACTACATCCGCGATGCGTCGAAGATCAAAGGCAACGCCTCGCATCGGCTCACCGTGACGGCGCGGCCCGCGCGGTCGGCGTCGATGCCTCTCGCCGCGGTCGAGGGGATCACGACGACGCCGCGCGACTTCGACCAGGTCGATCTCAAGGGCACGCTGCGCGTCACCGGAACCGCGCCGTGTCGATCTCCGGAGGCGATGTTCGGCTTCTACGTCGATGGAAAGCTCGTCGACATCGTCTCGCCGCACAAGAGCGCCCTCGAGCCGTACTTCCAGAAGGATCTGGCGGCCGGTCAGTCCGTCGCCTTCGAGGGAAAGAGCTTCCCGCGCGGCGGAGGCAAGTCGCCGAGCACGAAGGTCAAAGCCTGGGGCGTCTGCGCGGACTGAGCGGACTCGCGCGCGCGCGAAGGACGATTCGGGTGGCGCGCACGGCAGGTCGTCCTTATGAGGTGGTCTCACCATGACCCACGCTGACCTCGAGCTCACTCCCGCGACCGAGGGCGATCTCGATCGCCTCGGCGATGTCCTCAGCCACGGCTTTGGCTTCCCGCGCGACGAGTCGAAGATGTGGTTCGAGCGATCGAAGCTCGAGAACATCCGCGTGCTCCGGCGAGGAGGCTCGCCCATCGTAGGCGGGCTCATCGAGATCCCGATGGGCCAATACTTCGGCGGCGAGTCGATCCCGACGATGGGCGTCGCTGGGGTCGGGATCACACCCGAAGAGCGCGGTCGTGGCGCGGGCGCCGCGATGATGACGGCGATGCTACGCGAGGCGCGCGCGCGTGGGTTTCCGCTGTCCACGCTCTATCCCGCCACGATCTCGCTCTATCGACGGGCGGGCTACGAGCGCGCAGGCGCACGCTTCGCCATCTCCCTCGACCCGCGTCATGTCGAGATCCCGCGCGTCCCCGAGGTCACCGTCGCCGAGGTCGACGGTCTCCCCGAGGCAGCGCGACGTCTCTACGAAAGGACGATGCGCAAGGCAAACGGCTACCTCGATCGCGGTCCGTACATCTGGGAGCGCATCGTCAAGCCGCGTGGCTTCGTCACGAAGACGTTCACGTTCACGGTGGGGCAAGAGCTCGAAGGGTACGTCGTGCTCTCGCACACGTCAGCTCCGCACGCGTTGACGTCGGTGGTCAACGTCGTCGACATGGTCGCCACCACGCCACGTGCCGCGCGCGCGATCTTGCGGCTCGTCATCGAATATCGATCGATCGCCGAGACAGTTCGATGGCATGGCGGCGTGAACGACGTCTTCATGAACGCGCTGCCGGAGCGCCATGCCGACATCAAGCTCCTCGACTACTTCATGGTCCGCATCGTCGACGTCGCGCGCGCCCTCGAGAAGCGCGGATGGCCGCGTCAAGGCGCGAACGGCACCTTGGCGCTCGACGTAGAAGACGCGTCAATGCCCGAAAATAGCGGGCGTTACGTGATCTCGCTCGACGCAGGTCAAGCGAAGGTCGAGCGCCGCGACGCCCCGAGCGACGGCGCCCTCCGCGCGAAGATCACCGAGCGTGGATTGGCTGCACTCTACACGGGATACCTCACGAGCGATGTCCTCCTCGCGTCGGGTTGGCTCGAGGCCGACGCCCCCGCCGCCGCGATGCTCGACGCGTGGTTCGCCGGTCCGTTGCCGGTGATGCGCGACGGCTTCTAATCACGCCCTCACGATGCGCGGCGAAGGCGCGCGATCGGCGCGCTGCATCGCGCGCAGGCACGCACGTCGACCGTCACGCCCGCGGGCCACGACACGACGACATGGCCGGCGAGATCGGTGGACTCGAGCGTGCGAACGGGCACGAGATCCATGAAGGCGGCGCGCTCGTAGCTCGCGCCGCAGCGCCCACATCGGCACGTGGCGCCTTTCGAGCTTTGTCTGTCGTCGCCCGTCATCGGTATGGCCCTCCTGACGGCGGAGGCCTCACGCGATCCATTCCCCGCACGCCGTCGAGGTTCGCGTTGTCGAAGCGCGCCCCATCTAGGCGTGCTTCATGCAAATCACAGCGCTCGAGGTTCGACTCGCTGAGATCCGCGTTCGTGAGGTCGGCGCCGCGCATGTCGGCCTTCTCCAAATTGGAGCCCGCGAGCACGGCGTCGACGAGCTTGGCTCCACGCAGATCCACGCGTTCGAGGTTTGCAGACGTCGCCCCTACCGCGGAGAGATCCGCGTCGCGGAGATCGGCCTTTTCGAGGTTGGCCGAGGTAAAGCAGGCGCCATGCGCCTTTATTCCTCGCATTTGTGCGTGCTCGAGGTTCGATCGCGCGAGGTTGGCGCGCTCGAGGATGGCGTCGCGCAAATCCGCATGCTCCATGTTGGTGCCATCGACCGCGGCGTTCGTTAAATCGGCGCGCGCGAGGATCGCGTCTTCGAGGTTCGACCCACGGAGGTTCGCGTCGACGAGGATCGCGCCTTCGAGGACGACCTCCTCGAGGTTGGCGCCGTCGAGCCGTGCGCCGCGGAGATCCGCGCCAGCGAGCGAGGCCTCTTCGAGGTTCGCGTGGCGAAGCGAAGCGTTCGCGAGCTTCGCGCCGTCGAGCCTGATCTGTTCGAGGTCGGCACCTCGGAGGTCGGCGTTCTCCAAGAACGCACCCGAGAGATCCACCCGCTTGTCACGAGCCTCGCTGAGCGCCTGCTTTGGATCTTGCGCCCGCTCGGATCGGAACAGGACGCGACCATCGTGGTGACGGATCTCGATCGGCATGTCGTAAGAGAAGATAGCGACCCCGGCGTACCGAGCCATGGCCTCGCTCGCCGAATCGATTTGCCGAAGACGACAGAACGCCGGACCTCGCGAGCGGGTTATGCTCGGGCAGTGAGCTGCCCTCGCCCCGCTGTCCTTGCCGCCCTCGGTGCTCTCCTTCTGTGCTCGTCGTGTGGAAAGCCCAAAGACGCCGCCGCGCCGTCCGACCAAGAGAGCAGCGAGTCGGGGTTCGTCACCGGCGAATCGAAGTGCCTCGCGATCGCGGGCGCCGCGCGGGAGCGTCAGAAGAACGAGCCCGAGACGATCGTCGTGAAGCACATCCTCGTGAAGTTTGCGGGCGCGAAGAAGGCAGGACCCGACATCAAGCGCTCACGCGGCGACGCATGCCTTCGCGCGACCGAAGCACGCCGGCGGCTCGAGCAAGGCGAGGCGTTCGGAGACATCGTCGCGGAGTACAGCGACGAGCCGGGCGCCGCGTCACGCCAAGGGCTCATCGGTCCGATCAAGCGAAAGGATGTCGTCCCGCCCTTTGCCGACGCGGCGTTCGAGCTCAAGGCAAACGAAGTGAGCCACGTCGTCGAGACGGAGTCTGGGTTTCACATCATCTTGCGGACCGAGTAGCGGCGTCAGCTCGTAGGCTTGGGCGTCTCGCCCCCGTGAAACGTGAGGCTCATGTCCTCTTCGAGGAGCTCGGCGAGCTTGCTCGACGCCGTGCGATCGTGCTCGCGCGCGCGGAGCATCTGCAGGCTCGCTTCTTCGCACGCTTGGGTTCCCGGGTAGATCGTCTCGAAGCGGCGGGCCTCGGGGAAAGCCGAACGCATGCTCTCCTCGCGATCCACCGCGCGTCGCAATCCGGAGCTCGGCGCCCAACGCTCCGTCTTCGTCGGATCGACGTTGGGATTGTTCGGATGATGACCGGGGACGATCGTCGCGCGCCGCATCGCCTTGTATCTTGGCATGTTCGAGGCCCGTGTGCCCGTCGCTCCGGCACCTTGATGCGCATAGGGAATCGACGACGAATACCGATGCGGGGTAACGTGGTTTTGTGAGTGAAAACGAGCCACGGCTGACCTTCGAAGTACCCTTCGCGTCGCGGGTGGCTCGGTCGTTTGCGGTGCTGCTCGCCGTCGCCGGCGTCGTCGTCGCCTTCGCCGCTTGTGCTGGCCAGGGCGGCGCCGCAGCGACGCCGAAGGCCGCCGGCACCGCTCCTGACCCGATGAAGGAGCCAGTGCCGGAGAAGGGGAAGTTCGAGTGCATCGACACCGAAGGGGCGATCAAGCGCGACCCGACCTTCGCGGCCTACCGAACGATCAACACGTCCGATCCGGCGCAGCGTCCGGCGCTTCCACCGCGCGTCGTGGCGGACAAGATCGCGTTCCCGGCGAACGACCACGACGCTGACGGCATCGACGACGAATACGACCTCTGCCCGACGAGCGCCGAAGACGGACGCGATCCGCACCCGTTCGACGGCTGCGCGGCCGACGCGGATCACACGAAAGGTCGCAAGATCTGGCCCGACGTACCGATGGTCGTCGTCAAGGCCGACCGCCTCGACATCACCGAGCAGGTCCACTTCGCGCAAGGCTCCGCGAAGATCCTCGACACCTCGAAGCAGCTCATCAGCGCGATCGCGCAAGCGATCATCGAGAACCCAGACATCGAGCTCATCGAGGTCGCGGGCCATGCGGACAAGCAAGGCAACGCCAAAGACAACGTCAACCTCACCCACCAGCGCGCGAAGGCAGTCGCTCACGCGCTCACCGAGCGCGGCGTCGACACGAAGTGGCTCCGCTCGATGGGGTATGGCTCTCACTGTCCGATCGATCCCACTGCGAGCAAGGAGGCCTTCGCGAAGAACCGCCGCGTCGAGTTTCGGATCATCCAACGAGGCGGCCGGGATCTGACGCCGTCGTGGGGCGGGTGCGACGAAGCCGAGAAGCAAGGCATCAAGCGCCCCTCGCCGCCTCCTCACATCACGCGCCCGAAAGGAAACAAGCCGCCGCCGGGGACGGTGACGACGACGCGCGCGAAGGGTGCGCCCGATCTTCACGGGTCCTGCCGCACGCCCCACGACGCCGAATGCGAGAAGGACTGCCGCGCAGGATCGGTGGAGTCGTGCTGGGTCGGCGCGCACGAGCGAAGCCACGCGACCGAGGCCGCCGCGATCCAAACCGATCGCGCGACCCTCAAACGCGACTGCGACGCAGGGCTCTTCCCCGCCTGCTCTCAGCTCGCCGTCTCGTTTCTCTCGGAGCCTCCGCAAGATCACGCGACCGCGCTCTCGCTCGCCGAGGCTCCTTGCGAGAAGGGCGACGGCTTCGGATGCGGCGTGGCCGCCTTCCTCCTCCAACGCGGCTGCAGCGTGCCTGCCGATCCGGCGAAGGGCTATGCGCTCGCCAAGAAGGGCTGCGCGATCGATATCGACCAAGCGTACGAGCCCGATCGCATGACGGGATCAATCCAAGATCGCCTGGCGTGCGCGGTCGCGAGCCGCTCGATGTGGTGGGGGCTCGGCGGCGCGCGCGATCGCGCAGGCGCGTACGCCTTGGATCTCCGCGCATGCGGCGAAGGGCTTCGTCACGGCGCGTGCGTCCGCCTCGCGCAGGACGCGCTCAGCGATCCAGCCCTCGTCACCGATCGCACGAAGCTCGTCGCGACCCTTCACGACGTCTGCGAGCAAGAGGGATGGAACATCGCACGCGAAGAGTGCATCGCCCTCGCGAACATCGAGAAGCCCGGCGAGTACACGTCGCCACGCCTGTGCGACGCAGGAGGACAGCTCGAGTGCGCGCAGAAGTGTGAGGAGAAGGACTGGGAGCCGTGCATGGATCTCTACATCTCGGCTCACTACAAAGGCCTCTATCGACGCTTCGACGGGCTCTCTCCGCGCGCGTGGGTCATGCGCGGCCTCATCGAAGAAGCCAAGACGGATCACTACCGCGACTCGCAAGCGAAGCTCGACGAGAACGCGGCCGACAACTACAGCAAGGCGTGCACGGCCACCGTCGCGAGCGGCTGCATCCACCACGCGCGCATGCGCCTCGAAGGACGGGGGACGTTCCGCGATCCCGCCGGCGCGGCGAAGGCGCTCGAAGAGTGGTGCAAGAAGGGCGAGAAGATGGCCTGCGCCTTCTTGGGCCATGCCGCCGCCACGAAGAAGATCCCCGGCGGCGTGCCCGAGGCGAAGAAGCGTATAGATGAAGCCTGCAAGGCCGGCTTCAAGCGCGCCTGCAAACCTTAGCAACCGACACTTTGCCGAACGCGACAAAAAAAAGCGTTCGGGGCCATGCTGAAAATCGTCCCGGCGAGCAGCGCGCCGTTTTGCGTTGGTTATGATGGGGCGCCTACGCATGGGTCGGCCGCTTCGCGAAGCAGCGTCACCGTCCGCGCTTGGGCCTGCACTTCTGCGCTATGCGTCGACGCATGGCGCCGATGCCGCGCTCATCGCGACGCGAGCCGGTCTCGAGCCGGGCGACGCAGACAAAGACGAGGTACCCATCACCGCGACCGAGCTCGCGACGATGTTATCCATCAGCGCCGAGCTCCTCGGCGACCCGCATTTCGCGCTGCGGTTGCCGACGGAGCTTGCCTTTCGGAAATTCGACGCCGGGGCGCTCGCCGCGCGCGCCGCGCCCACGCCGCGGGCGGTGCTCGAGTCGATCGCGCGCTTTGGCGTCCTCGTCTTTCCGCGGCTCGAGGCGTCGATCGCGACGACGCCAAGAGGCGAAGTCGAGATCCACGCGCGGATCGGCAACGCGCCCCGTGGCCTCGGGTATCACGTCGACGCGTACGTGCTGGCGTTCGCGCTGACCCATTGCCGTCGAGGCGATCTGGCGAGCGGCGTCCCGACCCTCCGGCCGATACGCGCATGGCTCTCGAGCGCGCGCCCCGGAGGAGACTTGGGCGCGCTCGTTCGCTTCTTCGGGACGGAGGAGATCGAGCTTGGCGCCGAAGACTCGGGCTTCGCGCTGGCGGCCACGGACGCGGATCGCGCGCTCCCTGGCGTCGATCCCATGATCGCGTCGGCCGCCGAGCATCTCGCGTCGGCGGCGCTCTCGGCCGCTCCCTCGTCGCGCGGCAGAAGCCTCTCGAAGACGGTGGCCACGCGCATCGAGGCGATGCTGCCGAACGAAGAGGTGAGCGCGGAGTCGATCGCGCTCGCGATGAAGATGAGCGCCCGCACGCTCCAGCGACGCCTCGACGACGAAGGCATTCGGTTCTCGACGCTCCTCGATGAGGTCCGCGAGCGCATCGCGAAGCAGCTCTTGCGCGGGGAGCCCACGCTCTCGCTCGCCGAGATCGCCTACCGCGTGGGCTTCTCCGATCTGGCGACGTTCAGCCGGGCCTTCAAGCGCTGGACGGGCATGCCGCCGGGCGCGTTCCGCCGTGGATTTCAGGGCGGATCGCCGCCATCGTGACGGCAGCACCTCCGATCGAAACCGAAAGCGCCGCACGGCATCGTATCCTTGGATGATTGTGCCCGCGTGATGTGGGGTAAAGGGGCTTAGGCGTTCTTCATGGCGGGTCGGTACGTCATCTTCTTTCTCGTCGCGTCCCTGATCATGGGCAGCGCGCATCGCTACGTATGGGCTCGGCTGGTACGCGACGCGGCGTTGCCGGCGCCGTGGGCGAGGATCGCGACGATCGCGATCGTCGTCCTCTTCGTCATGCTCATGAGCGGCTTCTTGGCGTTCCGCGTGCTGCCGCGCTCGATCGGCGGCCCGTTCATGTGGGTCTCGTACACGTGGCTTGGCGTCGTCTTCTTCCTCGTGATGTCGCTCGCGGTGACGGATCTCGCGCGTGTGATCACGCTCCGCGCCCAAGGCGCCGCGTTGCTCGAGGATCCCGCGCGAAGGCAAGCCATCTCACGCATGTTCGCCGGCGCAGCCGCGCTGCTCGGCCTCGGCGTGAGCGCAGCAGGGATGGCCAGCGCGCTCTCCGCGGTCGACGTGAAGCGTGTCCGCGTCACGATCGATCGCCTGAAGAAGTCTGCCTCGGGGATGCGCATCGTTCAGATCACGGACGTGCACGTCGGCCCTACCATCGGCAAAGGCTTCATCGAAGACGTCGTCGCACGCATCAACTCGCTCTCGCCCGATGTCGTCGCGATCACGGGTGACCTCGTCGACGGGTCGGTGGCCGAGCTCGCCGAGCACGTCGCTCCGCTCGCGAACATCAAGGCCAAGCACGGCGTCTTCTTCGTGACGGGCAACCACGAGTACTACTCCGGGGCCGACGAATGGATCGCGCACCTCCGCACGCTCGGCGTCCGCGTCCTTCGCAACGAGCACGTGCGCATCGGCGGAGAGGACGGCTTCGATCTCGCAGGCATCGACGATCACACCGCGCACGGCGACGGGCATGGCTCCGATTTGCCGCGCGCGCTCGACGGCCGCGACAAGGAGCGCGCGTGCGTCCTGCTTGCGCATCAACCGAAGGGCATCGAGCTCGCCGACGAGCTCGGCGTCGATCTCCAGCTCTCGGGCCACACGCACGGCGGCCAGATGTTCCCTTGGAATTTCGCTGTGCGGTTGCAGCAGCCGTTCGTCGCAGGCCTTCATCGGCTGTCGCGCGCCCAGATCTACGTGAGCAAGGGCACGGGCTACTGGGGACCGCCCATGCGCGTCGGCGCGCCCGCCGAGATCACGGAAATCGAGCTCGTCGCGAGCTAGCCGTAGGGGTCGTGGTAAGAAGAAGAGATGGCGGCATCTCCTCGTGACGTTTCTTCTCGCATCAAGAAGCTAGCGAAAGGCCTCTCCGCGACGCAGGCCGCAGACGCGTTCGTTCGCGCGCACGAAGACCCTACCAGCGTGTCGCCGCACGAGCGAAGCAAGGCCGACGAGCTCGAGGCGATCATCGAAGCGATGTTCTTGATGGCAGCGGTCGACGGCGATGTCTCGGATCAGGAGCTCGCGCAGCTCGCCGGGAGCGTCGACGCGTTCACCGCGATCGACACCGACCGGGACAAGCCGCCCAAGAAGATCGACGCGAATCGCCTCCTCGTCGCGCTGAACGAGAAGCTCGAGAAGGAAGGATGGAACAAACGCCTCGCCGCGGTCGCCGAGCGTCTACGCGACGCCGAAGCGCGGATGTTTGCGTTTCGTCTTGCGGCAGGTGTTGCGTTCGTCGACGACCACGTCGCGCATGCGGAAGCTGCGGCGCTCGAGGCGCTCGCGTCTGCGCTTCACATCAGCTCCGAAGAGTCGCAGGAGATTCTCTACGATGTGCGCGACTCACTCTTCGAGTGATCCAGCCCTCACCTGAGGGCATCTGAAATTCGTTTGCTGGGCTCGATCGGATTCCAAAGGATCCGCATGATCGATGTCTGATGGCCGGGAGCACATAACGTCACGAGCGACGGAAGACTTCATCCGCGGTCATTCCTGTCGAGACGGTTTGCGTAGACGCTTTGCGGAGCGACATGATCGTTCGATCATGTGCGATATACACGTAATCGTCAGATTCGAATTTCAGAACAATCTCAAGCACAAGTGGGAACACTGCGGGTCACTTTGCAGTTGTAGCGTCATACGCCCTTGGATCCATCGTCCTCCTCTTCGTCGCGTTCCTCATCACCTCCGCCTTCGCGTGGGTCGTCTCCTCTGTCATCCAGAAGGACGCCCGGGCTAGCGACGGCGGCACGGCGTGAGCATGTTGGTCGGCGGCCCACGAGCCACCATTTCACGAACGCGACATCTCCACTCATGAACGCAAGCGCAACGACTCCACCTTCTTCATCGAGCTCTTCGGGAGCTCGAGGTGATAGCGGCTTGCCTTCGAAGCGACCCGATAGCGCCGCCGCATGGCAACTCATCCGAAATGACGTGTTCGATCGTCTCCTCGACGACGATGAGCTCGATCACCTCGTTCGGGAGCAAGCAAAGTCGTCTCCCGAGCCACACGCGGATCTCTTGCGGCTGATGGTCGGCATGAGCCTCTCGGAGACCGAGGCACGTTCGCTCTTCACCCGTGTCGTCGAACACCGTCGAGCGATGTCGCGTGCGCTCGGGCGACCCGTTCATGTTCGCGTCGCCGCGCTCGATCTCCTGACGACCAACACCTCATCTTCCTCATCGAACCGCCGCCGCAATCCGCGCGAGAGCCGGCCGATCATGGTCGCTCCCGCGATGCTCGAGCGGGCCCTCGAAGAGGCAGGCTCCGACGGGGTGACGGGGCTGCCGCGCGGCCCGCTGTTCACGAACCTGCTCCAGCACGAGCTTCGCCAACGGCGCCGTCGTGTCGTCGTTGTCTTCATCGACCTCGATGGATTCAAGAACGTGAACGACGAGCACGGTCACGCTCGCGGCGACGACGTGCTCCGCACGATGGCCGCGGCGGCGAGCTCCGTCCTTCGTCGTGGCGACGTCCTCGCGCGTCTCGGCGGCGACGAGTTCGCGCTCATGCTGGTCGATGTCTCACCCGAAGAGGCAGCGCATGCGGTCGAGCGTCTTCGCTCGCGCTTCGAAGAGCTCACGAGCCCGCTCGCCACCTCGTTCTCCGCCGGCATCGCGGTCTTCGATCGCGCGACGAACAACAGCGTCGCGGGACGTGAAGACGTGCTCGCGAACGAGCTGCTCGGTCTGGCCGATCGCGCGATGTACGAAGACAAGCGCCGCCGCGCCTCGATGCGTCCGTCGCGGTAGCTCGCAAAGACGAGCAGGCGCAGAAAAGAGCGTAGACTGGCGCGGTGCTGATGCGTCGATCCATCATCGTCGGTCTCTTCCTCTCGCTTCTTCATGTGTCGAGCGCGTACGCGCAAGAGCCCTCGGCGGAGCCGCTCCCTGCGCCCGCCGACCCTCCACCTCCACCTCCGGCACCATCACCTCCGCCGCCGCCGAGCGATCCGATCGCGCCTCCGCTCGTCGAGCCGCCGCCTCCTCCTCCGCGGCCGGCGCCTGCCGAGATCGAAGAAGGTCCGCCGCGAATGTCGGAGGGGCGGCTCCTCGTGTCACTCTACAACTCGGGCTTTCAGTGGGGGATCTCGCCGGGAGTCGTGTTCTCGAGAGGCAACGCTGGCTTCGCGCTCGGACTGTACTTCGGCTACGGCATCGACACCGGTCCTGTCATCCTCGTACCAGGGCTTCGCTTGACGGGGTTCTTCACGGATCCGAACGTCTACGTCGGCATGCCTACGTTCAAGCTCGTGTTGCCGATCGACCGCTTCGCGCCGTTCGTCGAAGGCGGTGTGGGTCTCGGTCATGTGACCGCGGCGGACAACGACCCCTCGAAGAGCGGCGCGGCGCTCATGGGCGGAGGCGGCTTCATGCTGTATTTCCGCCATGTCGCCTTCGGTGCGGAGGCTACGTATCAGGTGATCACCGGCACGAGCTTCAAGGGCTTCGGGATCGGGCCCATCCTCGCGATCGGCTTCTGATCCGCTATGATCCATGGGTTGACGCCGCCCTCCGACCTCCCTCGCTATCCCTCGCGCTACGTCAACCTCGACGAGGCGCGCAAGCACTTCGGCGATCGTGTCGATCGCTTGGGCGTGCATCTGTGGAGGAGCGACGACAAAGCGGATCGCGTCATCGACGCGATCGACGGCATGGCGAGCAAAGGGGAAGGCTGGAGCCTCTTCGAGCGTGGGCTGCACGGCGAGCGGATCGACGACGCGCCGCGCGCGATGCGTGACCTGATCGAAGAGGCCACCCACGTGCCTGCGTGGGTCGACTGGGACGTGTGCGATCACGGCGGCGCGATGCTGATGCGCGCCGGCGCCCTCGGCGGAGCGGTGCTCGGCGCGCGCTCGCTCGTGCTCGGCTATGCCTCGCCGGGCGGCAACAAGCCGCTCGTCTTCTCGGGTCGCTTGAAGGAGCAAGCCTCACGACGTCTGAACGAGACCGCGCGTTTCGTGCAAGCGGTGTGTCGGCCAGGCGGCATGCGTCCCTTCGCGGAAGGCTGGCAGATCACGCTGAAGGTTCGCCTCATCCACGCCCAGGTGCGAAAGATGATCCTGAAGGCGCGGACGAAAGAAGGCGAGCCGCGCTGGCGCTCCGAAGACTGGGGGCTCCCTGCCAACCAGCACGATCTCGCCGGCACCACGCTCCTTTTTTCCGCGTCGATCATCGACGGCCTGCGCAAGCTCGGGATGGGCATTCCGCGCGAGGAGTCGGAGAGCTACATCCACTTGTGGCGATGGGTGGGCCGCACGATCGGCGTCGACGCCGACGTCCTCCCGGCGTCCGAGCCGGAGGCGATGCGCCTCGCGGACCTCATCGAGATGACGATGGGCGAGCCCGATCAAGACTCGCGCGATCTCACGCGCGCCTTGTTCGACGCCGCGTTCGACAAGTGCACGACGCGCGCGCAGATCCGTGAAGCGCAGCGCAACGTCACGTTTGGTCGCCTCGTGTGCCGCGAGCTGATCGGCGACGAGCTCGCCGACAAGCTGGAGGTCCCGCGCACGACGATTCGCTACGCGATGCCGATGATGAAGCGGTTCGTCGCCGGGGTAGAACGCTTCACCCGCGCCATGCCGTTCGCGAAGGAGACCGCGGTGGTGGTCGGAAGTCGCTATTGGGACCGCGTCGTGGAGATCGGCCTCCAAGGCGCCACCTACGAGTTTCCGCTCCCGAAGAGCCTCTCCGACCTGGCCGCCTGAGTCTGCCGAAATCATCGTGGACTTCGGCATAGCGCGGGCTCGCCTCTGCCGAATTCATCGCGGACTTCGGCAGAGCCCGGCGCTCGCCTCTGCCGAATTCGCGCGGATTTCGGCATAGCCCGGCGCTCCCTCTGCCGAATTTCGAACGAACGCCCAAGCTCGGTGTCACGATCTTCGTCCCATCCGAGACGTCAGGTCATGCCGTTCCGTTCGCGTCTGCTGCTGCCGCTTCTTTTCACCGGTTTGGCCACGATTTCGTGCACCGGCTCGGAGCATTCGAGCTCGCGGTCTGCGCCTCCGCCTCTCCCGCGAGTCTCCTCCCCACCGAGCGCCGCGGAGAACGCGGCTGCGACCAACCCCTCTCCCACACCCACCCCCCAGAAGATGGTCGAGGGCGCGCCTGAGTCGGCTCCGAGCGCGCCACCCTACGACCTCTCGGTGGATCAGCAGCGCCGCGCGCGCGTCGCGAAAGAGGAGCTCGGGCCGAAGGCCGTGACCGCGGTCGTCTCCGACGTGTTCGTCGTCGTGGGCCCGCCGGGTTGGCAAGGTGGCCAGTTCGATCAAAGCGTCGCGCTCATGCGGAGCTCGATGCAGGGCTACATGAACAATCGCTTCTCGAAGAAACCGAGCGAGGCGATCAGCGTGTACCTGTTTCCGAACGCGCAGACCTACGAGGCGTTCTGCACGAAGAAGTACAACGCCCCGTGCATCGCGCACTTCGGCTTCTATCAGCCAACCGATCGCTACATGGTGATGAACATCGGGCTCGGCGCAGGGACGCTCACGCACGAGATCGTCCATCCGCTCGTCGAGTCGGACTTCCCGCAAGCGCCCACGTGGATCAACGAGGGCATCGCCTCGGTGTTCGAGCAGCCTCTCTTGCCGAAGCCCGGCGAGATCCACGGCGGAAAGAACTGGCGCCATCCGCGGCTCAAGCGCGCGCTCCAGTCGACGACCGAGAAGGACAAGGCGCGGCTCGATCGGCTCTTCGGCATGAAGGACGAGGTGTTTCGCGGAGACAACGAAGATCTCCACTACGCGCTCGCCCGCTACGTGTGCCAGTGGCTCGACGAGCGCGGAAAGCTCTGGCCGTTCTACCAAAAGTGGCGCGACAACGTCGCGACCGATCCCACCGGCGAGAAGAGCTTCAAAGAGGTGGTCGGCATGACGCCCGCCGAGGCGACGCCCGTCTTCACGAAGTGGACGCTGAATCTCTGACGAGGCGACGCCC
Source organism: Labilithrix sp. (assembly GCA_044227045.1). Lineage (GTDB taxonomy): Bacteria > Myxococcota_A > Polyangia > Polyangiales > Polyangiaceae > Labilithrix. The sequence goes on along the minus strand of JBGAFW010000013.1, from coordinate 61,409 downwards.
GTCTTCACGAAGTGGACGCTGAATCTCTGACGGGACGTTATCCTGACGGCGTGAGTGCTCCTCGTTCGAGCTCGAGGGAGGTCCGTAAAGCCGAGGCGAGCGCGTCGACGCCGGCGACGTTCACGTTCGATGTGGGCACGCACGGGACGGTCAGCGGCGGCATCTTTCTCTCGCCCGACCCGATCCACGCCGCGACGTTGATCCTCGCGCATGGCGCCGGCGCGCCGCGAACGCATCCGTTCATGATCGACATCGCGACGAGGATCGCGCGTCGAGGGGTCGACGTCGTGACGTTCAACTTCCTCTATGCCGAAGCAGGCCGAAAGATGCCGGATCGCGTCGAGCTCCTCGAGGCGACGTGGTGCGCGGCGATCGCGACGGTGCGCGCGCGGCGCGGCTTCGCGCATACCGAGCGCATCTTCATCGGCGGAAAGTCGATGGGTGGCCGCATGGCGACGCACATCGCCGCGTCGGCGACGGCCGAGGGGCTCTTGATCGACGGCGTCGCGCTGCTCGGCTATCCGCTCCACCCGATCAACAAGCCGCGCGTCGTGCGGGAAGAGATCCGCGCGGTGAAAGACATACCCATCCTCGTGGTGCAAGGGACGCGTGACGAGCTCGGCACCGCCGCGGAGATGAAGAAGATGCTCGCGTCGATGGAGAACGCGAACGCGCGCCTCCACGTGGTCGAAGACGGTGACCACTCGCTCGTGCTCCCGAAGGCGCGGGGCGCGGAGGCGCAAGAGCGAGCGCTCGAAGAGGTCGCCGCGGCGGTCGCCACCTTCATCGCCTCGCCGAGCGCTCCGCCGGCGCGTCGAGCGAAGACGCCGGGCGGCAAAGCGAAGACCACGAAGGGACCGGCTCGCCCGAGGAGGCGCTAGACTCGTCTCCTCCTATGGCATCAGCAATCGACGGCGGGACGGTGCTCGTGACCGGCGCCTCTTCGGGTATCGGGATGGCGATTGCGCGCGAGGTCGCGCCACGCGCGAAGGTCCTCGTCCTCGTGGCGCGCCGCGTGGAGCGGCTCGAGCGGCTGAGGGAGGAGCTCGTGAAGGCGCATGCCTCGCTTCGCGTGGAGGTGATCGCGTGCGACCTCGCGGATCGCGGTCAGACGAAGCAGCTGCCCGAGGAGGTGAAGAGCCGCGGGCTCGACGTGGACGTCCTCGTCAACAACGCTGGCGTCGGCTTGATGGGAGCGTTCGATCGCGCCGACCCCGACAAGCTCGTGTCGATGATCGAGCTCAACGTGATGAGCGTGACGTTGCTCACGCGCGCGTTCTTGCCGGGGATGATCGCACGCGATCGCGGCGGGGTCCTCAACATCAGCTCAGGCTTCGGCGTCGCGGTGATGCCGTCGTTCGCCGCCTACTGCGCGACGAAGCACTACGTCACGGGGCTCAGCGAGGCGCTCGTCGCGGACCTCGCTGGGACACGTGTGGTGTGCACGCAAGTGCTGCCCGGTCCGGTGGCGACCGAGTTCGAGCAGCAGATCGGCAACTTCACGGGCATGAAGGCGCCCGGCATCCTCGAGATAAGCGCAGGCCGCTGCGCACGCGCGTCCATCCGAGGCTTCGATCGGGGTCGTGCGATGGTCGTGCCGGGGATCATGATCGAGCTCTTGCTGCTTCTCAATGCCCTCAGTCCACGTGTGACGCGGCGTTTTGTGGCGTCTCTACTTGGGCGACTTGCGCGGAAGAAAGAGCTGAAAGCGGCGTGAATTTGCGGGGTGTCGCCACGCAGGACATGCGCTGCGGAAGACGTGCACACCACATTTCGTCAAGTTGGCTCAATCCCAACATTCAGGGCGCCCAGGTTCCCTTCACGGATGAGGGTGCTATAACGAAGGAGTCACCTGCTCGGTCGACGTACGAACGTCATGTTCGTTGATCGGTTGGTCTCTCTCTGGCGCTTCCCATGACCCAACCCAAACGTCCTTCCTCACCAGGCAACCCCGCGCTCTCGAGGCCAGCAACGAGCCCGAGCGGTATTCCGCCGCGCCCAGCGACGAACCCCGCAGGGCCGCTCTCCCGCTTGAACGTGCAGGACGCAAACCGTGAGGCGCATGCCCTCGGCGGCGGCGCCGTCGCCCGTCCGTCCGCGGCTGCGTCGCTCCAAGGTGGTCGCAAGACCGTGCTGATCGTCGATCCGGACGCGTCGCTCCGCGCCCGCATGCGCGCAGCCCTCGAGCTCCACTACGACGTCATCGAAGCGAAGGACGGAATGGAAGCCGTCGAGATGACGGCGAAGATTCAGGCGCCCGCGATGATCATCTGCGACACCGTCATGCCGCGCGTGGATGGCTTTACGCTCGCGAAGATCCTCCGGAACAATCCCGTCATGAAGCGGGTTCCGATCATGTTCGTGTCCGCCCAACACAGCCCACAGCACGTCACGCAAGCCCTCGTGATCGGCGTGAGCCAGTATTTGCCGAAGACGACGCCGATTTCCCAGATTGTCGAGAAGGTTCGGAAGATCGTCCTCTAGAGAGGAAGCATCGCGTCCATGGAGCTGAAGCTCGGGTCCATTCCCGTTCGCATCACGGGAAGGTTCCTGTTCATGGCGCTCATCCTCGGGATGAACGAGCTCGACTTTGCGAAGCTCGGCATCTGGGTCGCCATCGTCCTCGTCTCAGTGGTGGTCCACGAGCTCGGTCACGCGCTCATGGGCAAGGCGTTCGGCCTTCAGCCGGCGATCGAGCTCCACGGCATGGGCGGCCACACGACGTTCAGCGCCCCACGCAGCGCGAGCGATCCCGATCGCATGAAGATGGGCACGGGCAAGAGCGTCGCGATCAGCCTCGCGGGTCCGTTCGCCGGGTTCTTCTTCGCGGCGCTCCTCTTCGCCGCGCAGGTGTTCGGCGGCTTCCATCCAGGTCATCCGCTCGCGCGTCATGCGATCTCGCTCCTCTTCGCCGTGAACATCGGCTGGGGGATCTTCAACTTGCTGCCGATGCTCCCGCTCGACGGCGGAAACGTGATGCGCTCGCTCCTGACCGCGCTGTCGCCGCCGAAGGGCGACAAGATCGCGCGCGTGATTTCGATCGCGATCGCCGGCGCGATCGCGCTCTTCGCCGTGTCGCGATCGCAGTGGTGGGTGCTCTACCTCGGCGTGCTGTTTGGCTTCCAGAACGTGCAGGCGCTTCGTCAGGCCGACCAGAGTCGCGTCGACCAGGCCTTGGCGCACGCGATCGAGGCGTCGTACCACGCGCTCGATCAGAAAGACGCCAAGCAAGCGATCGCGCTCCTCGCGCCAACGCTCGTCTCGAGCGCGACCCCGGAGCTCTTTCAAGTGGGGCTTCGCATCTACGTCGTCGCGCTCCTCAAGGAGGCTCGCTTCGACGACGCGCTCACGGTCATCGAGCGTGATCGCCGCTTCATCACGACCGAAGACCTCGCGCTCTACACGCGCACGCTCCGCGACATGGGCCGAGGCGAAGACGCCGACCGTCTCGACGCGCTCAAGCCCACACGAGGCCGTCGTGCTCGGTCACGCTGGCGGGGGCACAGCGACGATGAGCAGCTCACGGTCGGCCAGCGGCGTAGTGCGCCTCGATTCGGCTCGAGGGCAACGCGACGGCGTAGACCGCGACCTCGTCGATCCATGCGTCGAGCTTCGCCGTCCCGTTTCCCGTCTTGCCAATCCACATCCCGACCGCGGCGCTGGAGAGCGACGTAGACGTCTTGGTCTGGTCATTCGGTACACCGTCGACGAACAGACGCAGCGACGTGCCGTCGTAGGTCGCGACGACATGGTGCGGGGTCGGGCCGAAGGCGAAGACCTGCCCGCCGTGGTTCTGCGTTCCACGCGCCGTCAGCAAATCGCCGATCGAGTTGAAGAACAGACCGATCCCGTCGGAGCCGTTTTCGGACATCGTGAGGACGTCCATGTCACCGGTGGGAGCCTCGTCGACGCGCAGCCAGCACTCGAGCGAGTACGGCGCGAGCTTGGAGAAATCCAAGACGCCTGCGGGCGCCGCGACCGACGAGCCCTTGACGACATGCAGAGACGGGTCCGGATCGCGAGCGAGCAACGAAGGCTCGCCTCTAGCGGCGGGCCCTTCGAGCGTCCCGCTCCGACCCTTTCCGCTCCGGTCGAGGAACGGTCCCGCTCCCTCGGACAGACGCCAGTAGAGGACGGGCGCGTCCGCGAGGACCGTGTCCGCATAACTGGAGGACGTTCCGCCATCGCCACCATCGCCGCCATCGCCGCTACTGCCATCGCTGGCGACACCCCCATCGGGATCCACGCTCGAGCCGGCGTCGGGCGCGCTCGCCGCGTCGAAGCGCGCACACGCCGTGAGGGTGCCAAGGAGCGCGATGATGGCGGGTCGGTGTCGCCGTGTCGCGGTCAGTCGTCGCGCCGGGAGTTGCGCCATGAAGCAAGCCTACCTTGCTCGGCCGCTTGGGCTGTGCGTTCAATCGACGTAGTTGCCCAGTCGGAGGAGGCCTCTGTGGTGTCGTCGAAGAAGGAGTCTTACCTTGATATCGGACCTGCCGCTCAGGGCGCGGGCGACGCGGCCGGTGCGTCCTGGCAGCAGCGGAAGCCGACCTGCTTGCCGGAGTAGAACTCGTCGTGCTGCGTCGTGGCCGCGCGGCAGCGGTTTCGTCCCGGAAGCCACCACCCGCCGCGAAGAGCGGAGCGGTTCGGAGCGGCCATACCTTCGCGCTCGGCCCACTCGTCGACATTGCCGACCATGTTGTGCACGCCGAAGGGGCTCTTGCACTCCGGATACGCGCTGAGCGGCGCGCGAAGATCCTTCAGCTTCTCCATCGGGCCGCCGAGATCGGTCTTGTCGAAGTTGCATACCGAGCTATCGCGCTTCCATCCATAAGGATACGGGCTCATCTCGGGCCCTTCGCACGCGAGCTCCCACTCCGCTTCTTTGCAGAGCCGCGCGCCGCGCGCTTCGCAGATCGCCTTTGCCTCGGGCCACGTCTTGTTGACGAGCGGCATCACGTCCTTCGGATCACGCGCGGGCGTGTTGCTTGGGGCCGCGGACGGATCTTGAGATGCAGGCGCGGTCGGCGACGTCGCTGTCGCCGAAGGAGCGACCGACGCATTCGGCGGCTCTGCGTACTCTTCGCGATCGATGCAGAAGCGACGATGCACGCGCGCGACCTTGCACCTCGCCGGCTTGGCGTACTCGCCACATCGAAGGTTCTGGTACGGCGGCGGATCGAGCCAGTGCAAGCAGACCTGCTCGACGTCGGGACAGTAGTCGCCGTCGATCAGGAGCATGCCGTCACGGCATGGGCCCTGAACACCCGCGGCCGCCGTGCTTCCTGTAGAGGAAGAGGCCGCAGGTGCGTTTGTCGCTGCGCCGGGTGCGTCATGGGTCGAGGCCTCGATGCTCGCCTTGCTCTGCGGCACAGGAGCACCGTTCCCGCTCGCCGACGCAGACCCGATTCCTCGAGCCCCATCCTGGGGAGCGAACGCCAAGCCAAAGAAGATACCGACGGAAAATGCTTTGATGATCGAGTGGTGGAGGTCCAAGACTTCACCCTCCACTTCAAATTGTGAGCTGGAGCTGCAACGGCCGCCACTTTTCAGTTGATTTCCTTTTTCGACGTCTTCGCAAAATGCGCCTGGAGAGGGGAGAAGGTCGCACCCTCCGCCGTAGGAATCGCCACGCCACGCCTGAGCCCACCCATCGGTCAGGGCGCCTTAAGGAGAAGACGGTTCCATGCAACGCACTCCCAAGCGCCACGGATTCCAACCCCTGCTGTTCGCACCTCCGCAGGGCTATGACGCGCTTCCGAAGACGTTGCCCCCGCTCGCTTTCCTCGAGAAACCGCGCAAAAACGCGTCGAGCCTTGTCGGCGATGGAACGCCGGCGAACACGTTCGAGCCGGCGGTTCGGTCCGACGATAACGCGGCACGCCACGACTCGTGCGTGCGGCTTCGGCTCGTCGAGGCGCCTCCGCCGACCAACCAAGAAGAGGAGGCGCCACCCACGCTACGCGGCTCGATCGAGTGGCTCGAGGCGCAGGACCTCCTCGACGAGCTCGCCGAGGACCAGCTCATGCTCAGCATGAACCTCACGTGCCTCGAGCGGATCGCGCAGAGCAGGCCACGTGACGTCTCGACCCTCGCGGCGCTTCGTTGCCTCGACGATCGCATCGCCGACCTCATGAACATGCGCGACGCGCTGGCGGTGATGCACCTGTCGACGATCGCGAAGAGCGTGCATCGCGCCTTTTTGCCCGACGCGCCGCTCGCGGACTACGTGCGTGGCGTGTACGCGTGGCTTCACGCGGTCGTTCGCGCGCTCGACACGCTCTCGCATGGACTTCAAGTCATGCAAGCCGACTGGGCGAGCTACCGCTGGCGCATCGAAGAGGCGAAGAACTTCCACTTCGACGAGCTCGAGGAGGCGATCCGAGCCGATCTCGAGTCCTTGCTCGTCGAGAGCGGAGATGAAGAAGCCGTCGGCCAGCTCGCCGCGTCCTTCGAAGGGCTCCTCGACGAAGCGCGCGTCCTCGAGGCGAAGCTCGACGAACGCTTCGGCTGAGAGTCAGTGACTCAGCGCGATGGTGTGAGTATCAGAGCGGCGCTGGCTGCTTCGGGATGTTGATCGTCTCGATCGCCGAGTTGTCGTCGCGGACCGCGCTCCACGTCATCGCGGTCGCGTTCGACTTCAAGATCGCGTAGCCGTGCGTGCTCTCACGCGTCTGAATCCACGATTGGTTCAGAAGGAACGTGTAGAGCGGAGCGCCGCCGCCGCCGAAGTTGAAGAAGCGCGTGCCGTCGGCGTCGGAGACGACGTCGGTGGTGCCGCCGGTGATCGGCTTGGTCGACTCGTAGCTGTGCACGTGACCGGCGAGGTCGACGTTCACCTTGTACTTCGCGAGGAGCGGACCCCACTCCTTGCGCAGCGTGGTGTTCGAGGAGTGGCCGATCGACGTCGTGTACATCGGCTGGTGATGCATCGTCACGACGAACGGCGTGCGGTTGCGATCGACCGCCTTGAGCTCGTTGTCGAGGAACGTCTTCTCGGCGCCGGTGATCTGGCTCGAGGCCGAGACGGTGTCGTTGAGGACGACGAAGCGAATCGGGCCGTACGTGAGCGCGTACCACTGCTCGATCTGACCGTCGCTCGATCCGGAGTCGGGGAGCGCGAGCTGGTGGAAATAGAGCTCGTCGAGCGCCTCGTGGTTGCCGTGCGCCCAGAGGACGGGGAGCTGCGCGAAGAGATCCGGCGCGGATGACCACAGATCGTCCCACTGGCTCTGCGTCCCGCCGTTGGCGACCGCGTCGCCGCTCATCACCGCGACGGTGGGGCCTTGCGCGAGCGCGCTCGTGGCCATCCCGCCGAACACGCTCGGATCGCTGCGCGTGTCACCCGAGACGAGGACGGTGACGTCCGTCGCGGCGTCGGGCGCGGTCGTGACCTTGTAGACCTTCGATCGGCCGCCCGCGCCGCCGGCGTCGTAATAGAACGTCGACCCTGCCTTGAGCCCGCAGAGATGGAGCTCGTGCTGGCGACCGTTGCTCGACGAGAACGAGAAGCCATGCGCGATCTTGTCGAGCTTGTCGGGCGAGCTGCCGAAGCGCACCTCGGTCTGCTTGGTCGCGTCGTCGGTGCGCCAGGAGATGACGACCGACGACGACGCGTTGCCCGCGATCGTGAGGTGGAGGTTCTTGGGCGTGGGCGCGGCGCCTGCGGCGGCGTCGTGAAAGATCGCCGACGGCTTCGCCGGGCTCACTTGCTTGATCGCATACCCGCACTTGTAGGCCGTGTACGGGAACGTGACGGGGCCGGTCTCGTTCGGCGGATCCCACGGGGTGTCCGGCGGCGCGTCCTTCGGATCGGGCTTGCCACCTCCGCCCGTCGTGTCGTCGGGAGGCGTCGTCACCGGCGGGTTCGTGTCCGGCGGCGTGGTCGTGGGCGTGCCGTCACCGGTGGATGTCTCGGTGCTCGAGCAAGCGACGACGAGAAGCAGAAGGAACGACGAGCGGAGGACCCGCGTGGTCGAGCGTGCCGGCGTGGTGATGCTGCTCATAGACCCCATCCCAAAAGACATACGGAGGCATTAGCCGCCGCCGGTCCTCCTCACAACCCAGCAATGCATATGCCCGGAATCCAGTGCTGTCGTTAATCGAAACGGAGGTGTGCCGCCCTCACGGGCGCGTCGGATCCAGCAGGTCCGAGCACTCTTTTTCCGGTCTCCTCGGACGAGACGCGAGGCCTATACTCCGCGGCCATGGCGACGATGGTGCATGAGGTCCTCGGGGAGACTGTGAAACGCTACGGCGATCGACCGGCGCTGCGCGTGAAGCGTGATGGCGGTTGGCGCACGACGACGTGGAGCGCCTACGCGCGCGATGCACGTCGCGTCGCTCGTGCGCTCATCAAGCTCGGTGTTCAGCCGGGCACGGGCGTGTCGCTGATCGGCTACAACAGCCCCGAGTGGCTCGAGGCCGACGTCGGCGCGATCCTCGCGGGCGCGTTCCCCGCCGGCATCTACACGACGAACACGCCGGAGCAGGTGAGGTACATCACCGACCACTGCGACGCGAAGGTGTCGTTCGCCGACACCGCCGAGCAGGTCGAGAAGTTCGTCGCCGAGCAAGAGCGCTTGCCGAAGCTCGAGGTGGTCGTGCAGATGCTCGGGAAGCCGAAGGAGGCCACGCGAGGTCGCCTCCGCGTGATCGGATGGGAGGAGCTCCTCACGCTCGGCGATGGAGTGCCCGAGAGCGAGCTCGAGGCGCGCATCGCGGCGCAGAAGCCCGACGACGTCTGCACGCTCATCTACACCTCCGGCACGACAGGCGATCCGAAGGCGGTGATGATCACGCACACGAACCTCGTGTGGACGGCCGAGTGCATCGCGAAGACACTCGATTTCACCTCGAACGAGGTGACGATCAGCTACCTTCCGCTCAGCCACATCGCCGAGCAGATGCTCTCGATCCACGGTCCGATGGCGATGGGCTCCGTCCTCTACTTCGCCGAGAGCCTCGAGAAGCTCGGCGAGACGCTCGCGGAGGTCCGCCCCACGCTCTTCATGGGTGTGCCGCGCGTCTGGGAGAAGATCCAAGCGAAGATGGTCGCGGCAGGCGCGAACGCGAAGCCCGTCCAGAAGAAGATCGCCGCGTGGGCGCGCAGGGTCGGCCTCGAGTCTGGCTACGCGGAGCAAAAGGGCGAAGCTCGCCCGCTGCTCCGTCCGATCGCGAAGAAGCTCGTGTTCGACAAGGTGCGCGATCGCCTCGGCCTCAACCGCGCACGCGTCTGCGTGACGAGCGCGGCGCCGATCTCGAGGGACACGCTCGAGTTCTTCTTGTCGCTCGGCATCCCGCTGCTCGAGGTCTACGGCATGAGCGAGTGCACGGGCCCCGCGACGTACTCGCCGCCCGACAACTACCGCACCGCGAAGTGCGGCATCTGCCTGCCAGGCGCCGAGCTCAAGATCGCCGAAGACGGCGAGGTCTGCATGCGCGGCCCGCACGTCTTCAAGGGCTACCTCAAGGATCCCGAGGCGACGAAGAACGCGCTCGACGACGAAGGCTGGCTCCACTCGGGCGACATCGGCGTGATCGACAAGGACGGCTTTCTCCAGATCACCGATCGAAAGAAGGATCTGCTCATCACCGCCGGCGGAGAGAACATCGCTCCGCAAGTCCTCGAAGGTCAGCTCAAGGGCGTGCCGGTGATCGGCCAGGCCGTCGTCATCGGCGATCGTCGCAAGTACCTCACCGCGCTCCTCACGCTCGACCCCGAGCGCGTGGTGGCCGAAGCCAAGCTCGCAGGCAGCCCAGCCACCACGATGGCCGAGGCCGCGAAGTGCGCCACCTTCCGAAAGCATCTGCAGAAGCAGATCGACCAGGTGAACGAGAAGCTCGCGCGGGTTCAGACGATCAAGAAGTTCGTCATCATCCCGTCCGAGCTCTCGATCGAAGGTGGCGAGCTCACCCCGACGATGAAGGTGAAGCGCAAGGTCGTGAACGAGAAGTACAAGAACGAGATCGAGTCGATGTACCTCGAGTCGGTCGAGATCTCGGCCTCGGCGTAGCGGGCGATCAGGCGGCTTCGACGATCGTCGTCTTGCCGCCTTGCTCGAGCGCCGGCGCGACGCCCACGTCGCGACCGAGCAGCATGTCGCCCATGCGGGACGACGCGCCCTCGTAGAAGCCGTACTCCGCGGGGAATCCTTTGGGGTTACGGAACGTGCGGAACACGATGTCCCAGATCGGAAAGCTCGCGTAGTTGTACGCGTGCACGTCGCGCGCGTGATGGAGGCCGTGCTGCTCGGGACGCATGACGATGTAGCCGAGCCACGCGGGGCTCTTCACATTCGAGTGCTGGATCACGGCGGTCAAGAAGCCGAGGAAGCCCGCGAGCGCGGCGGCGTCCGGGGAGAGGCCGAGCAAGATCGTCGCGAAGATCGTGATCGCGAAGACGGAGAGCGTCTCGAATGGATGGGTGTACGACACGCCCGAGAGATCCATGCGCTCGGCGCTGTGATGCATCTGGTGTGACCAGCGCCACACCAGCGGGATCTTGTGCATCGCGCGGTGGAGCCAGTAGTTGACGAGATCGGAGACGAGGGCGCCGGCGATCGCGCCCGGAACGGTCCCGAGCCATGACAGATCGAGCGGCGTGCGCCCCTTCATGAGCGTCGCCAGCCATCCGGGCATCACCGTGTTCACGACGCCCGTGAAGACGAAGAAGACGATGCCCTTCACGAGCCAAAACCGAACCTTCGGGAGCGGCCGCCCGGGAAAGACGCGCTCGACCACGAGCATCACGACGAACGTCAGCGGGATCATCATCGAAAGGATCTCTTCCATGTTCTTCTGGCCTCTGAAGCGGAGGCGCGACGCGCGATGGAACGAACGTTCCATCGGCGCCCGACATGACCTTCCGGCGCGGCGTGTTTGCGCGCCAAGTGCTTGATTACACGAAGAATCTACAGAAGGTGCCGGTCCGCACCGATTTCTCGAAGAAGCGCCCGACCGCCGGATCGTGCTCGGCGATGCGGGCGATCGCGTCCTTCAGCCGCCGCTGGACGTTCACCCGCGCGCGCTCGGAGACGGAGCCCGCCGCCGCGCGCGCCTTACCGCCAAGACCGAGCGCGCGCTTCACCTCGGCCTCGAGCGCGACCTTCTCTCGCGTGAGCTTGTCGAGCCGACCGGCGTCGCTCATGCGCTCGGCCTCCGCGATCTCTTCGTCGAGGTCGTCGAGGCGCGCCTTGTATTCACGTCGCGCACGCGCGTCGACGAGCTCACCGCCCGCGCCCGTGTCGTGGAGGCTCGTGCCTTCTTCGTCCGACGCGAGCGCGAGGACGTGGATCTCCTCGCCAGGCCGCTCCACCAAGCGCGCGAGCAGCTGCATGCCGCGGCTGTCCTTCACGCGTACGACGCGCGCGTCGTGCTCGATGCGCCACGTATCGCCTTCGCGCTTCATCGCGATCGGAGCGCCCACCACGGCGCGTGCGCTCGGTGAAGGCGAGGACGGATGTGTGCCGGCTTCGGTGAGTACGTCTCGCCGCGCACGTGCGTGCACGAGGAGGCCAGGCATCCCGACCTCCTCTGCGATCGCGATGGCGCGATCGAAGTGCTTGGCGGCGTCCGCGTCGCGGCGGGCGTTCGCGAGCACGCGGCCGATATCGTAGTGCACCTGCGCCATCCAGGTTCGGAGCGCATGCTCGGTCACGAAGGCGAGCGCCTTCTCGAGGTGGCCGATCGCCGCCTCGTGGTCGCCGAGCGCGCTCTCGAGCAACCCGACGACGCGGCGTACCGGTCCATCGTAGGTAATCTGCACGTTTCCGCCGACCACGTGCTGATCGATCGCGGGCATGAGCTTGTCGCGCAGGCGCCGGCACGCCGCGCGATCGCCGACGAGCGCGAAGGCCTCGGCCTGCATCGAGATGAAGAACGTCCCGATCAGCTGGCCGTGCGAGAGATCTCCATGGAGGTTCGCGACGTGCTTCGCGGCGCCTTCGACGTCTTCGAGCACCGCGTACGCGCCGGCGGCGAGCGACGCCCCGACCACGTCTTCCTTCGGCACGCCCTTGATCATCTCGGGCAGCGCGAGGATCATCTTCGGCATCTCGTCGGTGCGATGAAGCATCTTCACCGTGCCAGCCAGATGCGCGCCGAGCGACAGCATGAGCGCCGGGTCGTCGGTGAGACCGGCGAGCTCTTGCACTTCGACGATGTAACGCTCCGCGAGCGCCACGTCGCCGCGCGCGAGCGCCCGCATCGATCCGAGAAAGAGCGCTCGCCATCGCAAGCGCGGGTGACCTGCACGCTGCGCCAGCTCGAGGGCGCGATCGACGGAGCGCTCGAGCTCCGTGAACGCTCCGAGCTCGGCGTAGTCGAGCGCGAGGATCGTGAGGGCACGCATCGCCCGCGCGATGTCGCCAGCACGCAGCGATCGATCGAGCAGCTCCTCGGCGAGCGGCCGGCGCTCGGCCGACTCGTCGGCGTCGACGAGCGCGGCGAGCGCCATGTGGAGCACGTCGTGGATGAGCGTGTCGTCGCCGAGCTCCCGCGCGCACGCGATCGCGTCCTTGGCGAGCACGATCGGGCCTCGCGGATCCGGCGCGGGCTGGAGCGCGGCGGCGAGCCGAGCGGCGACGCGGCAACCGAGCGCGGTTCGGATCGTCGTCTCTTCACCGAGCGCGCGGCGCGCCTCTTCGAGCGCCTGGACGAGCACGTGGTCGACCACGCCTGGCCGGAGCTCGTTGCCGAGGACCAGCGCAGCCTTCGCGAGGAGCTCGGCGTCTTGGCGTGCGCGCGCCCAGGTGAGGACCTCTTCGGTCATGCGCCGGCTCTCGGCGTGACGGCCTGCCTTCTGGGCGATGAGCGCCGTGTGCAATCGATCGCTCATCGCGCTCGGTGGTCCGAGGCCAGCGCGACGAGCGTCCTCCACGCGCTCGTACATGACGAGGGCGCGATCGAAGGCGCCGAGGTCTTCGAGCAGGCGCGCGGCGCGGAGCCCGAGGTCGATCGCGTGCCCGTCGGTGCGCATCGACGCGAGGGCATGGTGCGCGCGGAGCGCGAGCAGCTCGGGGCTATCGCCGCCCGTCTTCGCCAGCGCGGCCTCGGCGGCAGCGTGAAGCGTGGCGCGCGCGCCCGCCGGGGTAGCCTCCTCGATCGCGTCGCGCACCAGGATGTGCGTGAACGCGAAGTGAGCCGGTCGCGTCTCGATCACGATGCCAGCGTCGACCGCAGGCAACATCGCGTCGATCACGTTCGCGGGCATCGCGTCTTGCATCCGCGCGATCATCGCCGCCGCGGCCTCACGACCAAGCACCGCGGCGGCCTCGAGCACGCGCCGCGTCTTGTCGGGGAGAAGGTCGACGCGCTCCATCACGACCTGGCGGATCGTGTGCGGGAGGCTCGTGACCGATCGAGGTGCAGCCCCGGAAGACTGAAACGCACGCGCGCACTCGATGACGAAGAGCGGGTTGCCGCTCGTCAGCGCGACGAGCTCTCTCATCGCCGAAGGCGCCAGCGCTCGCCCGAGAACGCGCGTCGCAAGCTCGGCGACCTCGGACTCGTCGAACGGCTCGAGATCGATCGCGAGACCATCGCGCACGATCCGGACGAGACGTTGGTTCACGCGCTCGGTGATCCGCGGATCTTGCTTTCGCGCGGTGACGACGATGAGCGCGCGGATCGCGCTGAGCGGGCGCACGAGGAACGTCAAGAGATCGAGCGTCTGGAGATCCGCCGCGTGCACGTCTTCGAGGATCCAGACGACGGGCTTGTCCTTCGAGGCGCGCGCGAGCGCGGCGAGCACGTCTTCCCAGAGACGAAACGCGTTCTTGTCGTTCGTCTCGTTCTTCGTGGCGTTGCTCGCGCGGGCCCTGCCGCTCGCGTCTTCGGGCGTGCTCTCGATCTCGACGCCGAGCGATCGAAGGCACGACGAGATCGGAAAATAGGGCGGCGCCTCGGCGAGCTCCCAGGCGCGACCGAGCTCCACCGCAAAGCCTCGCTGCGTGGCCTCGCGCGCGACGAGGTTCGCGAGCGTGCTCTTTCCGATGCCCGGCTCACCGCGGAGGAGCACGAGCCGGCCACGCCCGAGCTCACACCGATCCAGCGACGCGCGCAGCTCTGCGATGACCTTCGCGCGAGCGATGGGGGGCGGATCGTCGACCATCGAGCCACATCGAGCCTACACCAACCCACCGTCTCGCGAAGGCGGGACGGTCGAGATCAGATCTTCTCGGAGGGATGTCCGTCTCTTGGCGACCCCCGTGGCGACGTCTTCTTCTTCCAACCATCCAAACGGTCCCTCGTCCTCGCCCTACCGAAACGAGGTGGACGCGCTGAAGCAGCGCCAGGCCTCGCTCGAACAAGAGGCGAGCCGCCTCAAGGCCGAGACGCAGCACCTCGAAGGTCTCCGCACGCGGGAGCAAGAGATCGCACGTGAGCTCGCCGAGATCGCGCAGAAGATCGGGGCACGCCCCGCGCGACGTGCGCTCCCGATGCTCGACAACGTGAAGGTCGCGAGCCCTTGCAACGCGAGCTGGGACGAGATGCTCGGCGACGATCGCGTGCGCTTCTGCGTGAGCTGCGAGAAGAACGTCTACAACCTCTCCGCGATGCCGCGCGTCGAGGCCGAGCAGCTCCTCGCTGATCGTCTCGGGGGTGAGCTGTGCGTTCGCTTCTACCAGCGCGCCGACGGCACGATCCTCACCCAGGATTGCCCGGTGGGCGTGAAGAAGAAGCAGCGGAAGAAGCTCGCGCTCGCCGTGGCCGGCGCAGGGGCGATGGCGCTCGCCGCTTCTTCGATGCTCTCGGCCGCGCGTAGCAAGTGCGGCATCGGCGTGACGCAAGGCGAGATGGTCTACGAGCCACGCGAGACGAACGTGCGCCCCCAGCCGACCGAGGTCCCGACGATGGGCGAGCCGGCGATCCCGAACGACGACCGCGGCGAATGGAAGACCGGCGATCGCGCCGCAGAGCCGCTGCCTCCGCCGCCTCACGTGAAGATGGGACGTCGCGCGAAGTGATGCCGCGCTAAGGCGCTTTGGTCGTGAGCTTGTCGACGGCGTGCACGGGCGCGCCTTCACCCTTCATCAGGTGAGCGATCGCGCCGTAGACGAGGCGCTGGCTCTCGACCATGTTCTTGCCGGTGAAGACGGGGGAGACGACGGCGATCGTGAAGTGACCGCCGCTGCCTGCGTCTACCTGAACGTTCGCGTCGGGGATCTTCTCGAGGATCGCGGTCTTGATGGCTTCTCGTGTGTCGCTCATGGGGCCTCGCGCTCCGTCGATCAGTAACGCGGAACCGTGGAGTCGACCTTCTGTGACCACGCGTCGATCCCACCCTCGAGGTTGTAGACCTGCTTCCAGCCCTCGCGGAGGATGCGCTCGGCGGCGGCGCGGCTACGTGAGCCGTGATGGCACATGAAGACGAGCGTGGCGTTCTCTTTGTCGAGCTCGAGGAGCTTCTTCTCACCCGCGACGTCGAGCGGCTGCGCGCGGTCGACCTTCGCGATCGCGCGCTCTTCGTCGGTGCGCACGTCGAAGAGCTCGAACGTCTTGCCGTCGTCGATCCACTTCTTGAGCTCCTGCGCGGTGAGGCTCTTCACGCGGGCGGGCTCGTTCGGGTTGTCGATGCGGAACGCTCCGCCGTCGGGCGTCTCGACCCAAGAGACCTTGAGGCCGTCGGCCTTCTTCGCGCTCTGGCGGTCGAAGCAGATCGTGACACCTTCGGTGACCACCTCGACGTCGCCGGCCTTCTTCGGTCCAAAGTAGAGGTCGTATTGGTACTGCGGTCCGATCTCGAGGCGAAGGACATCGCCGTTGCCTTCGTCCGCGCCCTTGATCGCCTTGATCGCGCCGGCGTCGATCGTGACCTTCGGGGGCGTGACGGGCTTGTCTTCGACGCCGAGCGTCTTCTGGAGGTCACCCGAGGCGTACATCTCCTTGACGATGTCGCACCCGCCGACGAACTCACCGTTGACGTACAGCTGCGGGATCGTGGGCCAGCTCGAGTACTCCTTGATGCCCTCGCGGATGTTGGGATCCTGGAGGACGTTGACGGTCTCGAAGCCTGTTCCGACTTCCTTCAGGATCTGGACGACCTGCGCGGAGAACCCGCACTGAGGGAAGTGTTTGTTGCCCTTCATGAAGAGGACGACCTTGTGCTTCTTGATGAGCTCGTCGATTTGAGCCTTGGCGGTGTCGGACAGCATTTTCCCATGCTTTTGCCGCTCTCCTCATGGCCCGTCAAGCCCCACCCGCACAATCCGCGGCTTCTTGGGCTGGGAAAGGGCCAAGGAAGGGAGGGAAAGGGGAGGGAAGAGACGAAACGCCAACCGAATGACAGCCGCGAGCCGGCCAGCGTCATGGTTTTTTCGGTAGGGCGACGTCCACCTGCCGGCAAAGCGTCGATGCGGTTCGCTACGGAGGGCCGACTGTCAGTGAGCTGACGAATCCCTGCGGCATGGACGTTGAAGTAGCTCCCTCGCGCGACGGAACAACGAACGAGAGAGAGAGCAGGGAGTACGAAACATGGTCTCGCATTTGGAATGTGACGAAGACGGCGGCCCGGCATCAGCACCGACCATTCTCGTCGAGATCGATCATCAGTCGAACGGGCCGACGGCCCTTCCGGCGCCTCCGCTCGTGCCTTACCTCTTCACGGCCGAGCAGCGACTGCCGCGCCCGTCACCGGTCCCCGCCGACTTCGCGCATCGCGAACAGATCGATCACACGGTGTTCTACAACGCGCCCCCGCCGAGCATGAAGGAAGCGGCCGATCCGTTTCGTCCCACGATGATGGAGGCGAAGACGCCGTCGTCGCCGAACGTGGTGATCACGACAGAGCCCACCGCGACGACGGAGAGCACGACCGAGACGAAGGCCACACCTGCCGCAGCGCCCGCGCGCACGCGGTCGCACGGCTCGATGGAGATCGAGGCCTGCATGGCGATGCCGATGCCGCTGCCCGCGCGCCGCCCGCTCATGCTCGTGGCTTCGCGGCCGTCCAAGCGTCCCACTGTGCGCGTCACCGCGCTCATGAACGCGAGCGCCGTGCGCCGCGCGTTCCGGCCCTCGAGCCCGCCGACGATGCCGCCGGCGCGCGCGGCCTGATCGCGCGCGTGGATTGTCGAACATCGACGGCACGAGGCGTGCGACCCTTGCGAACGCATGAAGCGGATCGCACAGGTTGGTCGTCTCGCTAGCCCTGCCTTATTGCTCTTCGCGCTCTTCGGCTTGGGATGTAGCCGTGAAGCCGCGCGCCCCACGCCCGCCGGTGACGGAGATGCCGCAGCGAAGAGCGCGCGGTCGAACGTCGACGCGTCGGACGAGATCGGCGACGGAGGCCTCGCCTCGCAGTTCGTGTTCGACGCGTCCGTCCCCGGATCGATCGGGCCCGAAGGCGGCGTGGTCGAGAAGGATGGAGCGAAGGTCTCCATTCCACCAGGCGCGTTCACGCTCTTTCACGTCATCAAGGTGTCGCGCATTCCCGACGTGACGACGTCGAATTGGCCGCCCGGGATGGCGAGCGGCTTCGCGTTCGAGCCCATGGACAAGGGCTTTCGAGTGCCGATCACGATCGAGCTTCCGCACACCGAGCCCGAGGCCGACGTGTTCTGCGAGAACAGTGCGGGTGAGCGCCACTACGAGAGCTTCGACACGAGCTGGGCCGCGAAGCCATTTCGCCTCATCGTGATGCAGCTGCCGAAGCGCTGCGGCGTCTATACGATGGAGCACTCGAAGGCGCGACGCGCAGCGCACGAGAAAGAGCAGGAGATCGTCGCGAAGAACAACCTCTCCTACAAATGGGACATCAAAGGGAAGATCTGCGACCCGAACGACCTCGTTCGTCCGAACGCAGGCAAGGAGCTGCCCGAGCCTGCTGGGCTTGGCGGATGCCCGCCCGGGATGGCGAAGATCCCGAACCGCAAGTCGTGCGTGGATCGCTGGGAGGCGCACATCCTCGAGCTCCTCGACGACGGGACGCAGCGCGCATGGACGCCTTACTTCAACCCAGGCGCGCTGAAGGTCGTCGCGAAGAGCACGCCGAACGCGGTCCCGCAGGCGTACATCTCGCAAATCCAAGCGAACGAAGCGTGCAAGGCGGCGAAGAAGCGCCTCTGCAACGACGACGAATGGGTCGCGGCCTGCAAGGGCGCGAGGAGCTTGCAGTACCCGTACGGAAAAGAAGAGAAGCCGGGCACGTGCAACGATCACCGCGATCAGCACCCCGCGATGGAGTACCTCGAGAAGCAAGACTTCACCGTCTTCACGAAGCTCGAGCATCCGTGCATCAACCAGATCCCGGGCTCGCTCCTCAAGACAGGGGAGAAGAAGGAGTGCGTCTCGAGCGAAGGCTCGTACGACATGGTCGGGAATCTCCACGAGTGGACCTCCGACTCGAAGGGCCACTTCCGCGGCGGCTACTACGTCGACACGAAGCTAAACGGCAAAGGCTGCGACTACGTCACCGTCGCGCACGCAGCGAACTACTGGGATTACTCGACAGGCTTTCGCTGCTGCGCGGACTTGAAGTAGCTAGGGGAGCGGGTCGACCTGACAGCCAGCTCCCTCGGTGAAGTGCGACGTGCGCGCGAGCTGACCGGCGAAGTTCGATGTCGCGGTCTTCGCGGTGTGATCGATCGTGATCGTGAGGTCGTAGCCGGTGAACTTGCCGAACGACGTGCAGTACTCGTCACTCTGCTCGATCACGAACGCGCACGAGCACGTCTCCTTCGAGGAGAAGCCCGTGAGGATCTCGAAGAGGTCGGCGTTCTTCGCGCGCGCCTGGTGATCGGACGTGAGCAGCGCCGAGCACGAGCCGAAGAACACGAGGAGCGCGGCGCCCCGCAAGGATCGCTTGAGGTTCATCACTTGCCTCCTTTGGCTGCGATCACGGCGTCCACCGCGGCGACCGCCTTCTGCATCATGGGCCCGGAGTCGAACACCGGATCGCGATCGTTGCCTACGCGCGCGACGACGAGCTTTCGTGACGGCACGATGAAGATCTTCTGACCCCAGTGACCTTCGGCCGAGTACATGTCCGCAGGCGTATCGGGGTACGCGAGCGTGTCGGCGGGCGCGTCGGGCTTCGCGGCGTTGAGCCAGAACGCGGCGCCGTACGATCCACCCGTGTCACCGGGAGCCGCGCCAGGGGTGCGCGCGGTCGGCGTCGCGACGGGCGGCGCAGGCGTATGCGTGTACGTGATCCACGACGAAGGAAGCACGCGCGTGGCGCCGTTCATGCCGTCGTCGAGATAGAGCTGGCCGAGCTTCGCCATGTCGCGCACCGACATGAAGCACGACGAGGAGAAGACGAGCGTGCCCGAGCGATCGACCTCGAAGAAGACGCTCGTGAGGCCTGCCGGATCGAACAGCTTCTCCTTCGCCCACGCGCGCATGTCCTTGCCGGCGAGCGCGTTCTTGAGCGCGAGCGCGAGGAGGTTGGCGTCGCCGCTCGAGTAGAGCCACTTCTCGCCTGCCTTGTTCGCGCGCGGCTGCCGGGCCACGTAGAGCCCCATGTCGGGCTCGTCGCCGTACAGCATCGGGAGCACGTTCGACTTGTTCGGGTTGTCGTAGCTCTCTTGCCACTGGAGGCCGCTTCGCATCTGAAGCACGTGCTCCACCTTCGTCTCGCAGAAGGTCGCGTCGGCTCCCTGCGGCGCAGGCACGTACGTGCAGATGCTCTCGTCGAGCTTCAAGATGCCTTCGTTGACGGCGATGCCGACGAGCGCGCTGCCGACGCTCTTCGAGACGGAGTACGTGATGTGCCGTTTCTTGTCGTCGAAGCCGGCCGCGTACTTCTCGTAGACGATCTTGCCTTCGTGCTGAACGACGACGCCTTCGCTCACCCACTTCGCGCCGAACAGGTACTGCTCGAGGGCGCTGAAGTCGTAGGTCGGCGCAGGCGCGGCGTCGTTCGCGGGAGGTGCACCGCTGTCGATCGTGTTGTTGGTCGCTGCCGGCGTGGCGGCGTCGTCGTCGCCACATCCCGTCGTCGTCGCCGTGACTGACGCCGCCGCCGCGAGGGCGACGAGGATACATAAAGACGTCGATGTTTTCATGTAAGGGCTTCCTAGCACTGGTTGGGCGAAACGCTCCTCCTAACGGCAGATTTCCGCAAGTCTCCTTAGGGGGCGACGGGCTCATCGAATCCGTCGAGCCAGCGCGCGACGTCGTCACGAAGCGCGACGGCCTCGCTCGGAGGCGCTGCGGCAGCGCGGAGGAGGACGCCAAAGTCGCGTGCGTCGCCGTAGAACGCGCGCGACGCTTCTTCATCGGCCTCGAGCGTCGTGCCGGAGAGATCGACGCCGACGAAGAGGCCGCTCGAGCGCGCGTAGTAGAGCACCGGCGCGCGAAGCGAGGCGTCATCGGAGGCTTGGGCGCTGCGGCCGACGGGCCCGGCTGTGATCGACGTGCTCGCGCCGATCTGCATCTTGCCCTTGAGCAGAGCCGCTTCGCCCTCGTCGGTCATCGCGAGCAAGAGGAGGTCGGTGCTCTGAATGCCTGCCTGGAGCCCCGCGCTCGCGCTTCGCAGCGCGATGAACGCGGGCATCGTCCAGCCCGACGTCCCTCGGCACATGAAGACGCCGCGGCCCGCGCGCGCGCCGAGCACGACGCCGACATGCACGAGGTCAGGGAGGATCGCGATGCAATGGGCGGTCTTCGCGATCGCGCGCGGAATGCCTGCGTCCACGCTGGCGCGAAGCTCACGCACGACCGACCTCGCCGCTTCGATGCGCGCGGAGGCCTCGCGGTACTGCGTCGTGCTCGATCGCGCAGAAGCGCTGCTCTCCGTCTTGGGGCTCGCCGCGGGTGCGCACGCGAAGAGCGTCATCGAGCCGAGCGCGATCACGAAGGGAAGAAGGCGCGTCATGGCGAAGGCGCTCGTCGCAAGCGCGCGTCGATCCGGATCGTCGCGAGCGGATGCCCCGCGTCTTTCGGATCGAGCGAGGTCATCGCCAAGGTCTCGTGCAGATCGCGATCGCGGTCGCTGGCGGCGATCGGCACGGTGACAGCGCCGCGCACGGTCTTCGTCGACGGATCGATCGCGCGGATCGTCAACGTCTGGTCCGGCGCGAGCGTGACGATCGCCGGCAGCACGTTGGGCTTCTCCGGATGGATCGGGAAGCGCCGCGCGTCCGTCCCGAGCACGACATCGACGGCGCCTGCGGACGCGTCGAGCTCCACCGCGACGTGATCGATCGAGATCCAGCGCTCCACCGCGGCGCTCTCGACCGTCTCTCCTCCGGGCTCTGGACCGGGCTCGATCGGCTCGACCATCACCTCCACGTGCGACGTCTCGTCGGCGCGTCCGCGCACCGAGAGGAGCCACGGGCACGACGTCATCGGCGCGAGCTCCAGCGTCTTTGTCCCGTCGTCGCTCCGCACGGCGACCCACTCGGGCGCGTCGGCGAAGACCTGCTCGCCGCGACGATCGGCGTCGAGCAAGCGCTCGGCATGCGACGCGCAGATGGCGCGAACATGCACCTCGTGACTGGCCTCGACGACACGGACCCGCGCCGGACGTCCATGTCGCGAAGGCTCGAACGGACCGACGAGCGCGCTGCCGCGTGGCACGACGAAGAGGACGGCCTTTCGTGCCTCGTTCACGTTCGAAGACGGCGCGCCGCTCGGTGCCTCGGACGCGACGCCAAACGACGACGCGCCGCGCTTGCCGTCGTAGCGCACGACGAGAGGCTTCTTGATCGCGCCAGCGAGGGTGAGCTCGGCCTCCTCGCGGAGCTTTCTCTTCGCGACCGACTCGGGGCTCGTTCCCGTGCTCGGCGCGAGCTCGAGCGCGATCAGGCTCGCCCAGCTCGTCGCGTCGAGCTGCAGCATGCCCACCGACTCGACACGCACGACAGGCTTCGGTGATGGCGCGGTCGTGAGCGTGATCACGAGCTCTTCGTGCGCGTAGGCGGCGGTCATCGAGAGGCGGCAGGCGAGATGCAGCGTGGTGTGCACGAACTCCCGGACGCGCACCGACGCGAGCTCGCGATCGATCCCGAGCCACGCATACGCGTCGACGCGGAGGTCGAGCTCTTCGCCGCCTCCGCGAGGCTCCACCGCGCAGCGCTTGGGCAAGACGTAGAGATCCGTCGCGGGCGATCCCGACGCGCCCGACGCGAGCGCGATGAGCCGGCCTTCGATCTCGCGGCAAGCGTTCGAGGCGAGCACGAGGGCGAGGGGCTTGCTCGCCCGCGGCGTCGCGGCGCTTGGCTCTCTGAGCCGAGGCTCGGTGGTGTTCGTGCGCGGCGTCGCGGAGCGGCATCCGAGCAGCGCGAGCGCGATCGTCACGATGGCGAGCGACCTCATCGCGTCACCGCGATCGTCTCGAGGTCGACGCGAAGGCTTCCTACCCTCTGCCCGGCGCGCTCGATCGGCACGGTCCGCTCTTCGCGCTGCTCATGCGAGGCCGCGACGCGGGCGCTGCCGATCACTGTCTCTTCGTAAGCGACGGCGCCGCTCAGGATCGAGCGCGACTTGGGCTCGAGCGCCGTCAACGTGACGATGAGCGCGTCGCTGCGCGCGCCGAGATCGATCTCGAAGGGATCCGACACGAGCCAGATCGCCGGCGAGCTTCGCGACGCCGCGAGCGGTTGCCCGAGCGAGCGCAGCGACGCCTCCGAAGGACCCACCTTGAGCGCGATGAGCTGCTGCTCGCTGCTCGACCCGCTTTGGGTGCTCGAAGAGGCGTCGAGCTCGAACCCGATCACCGTCGCGCGCATCCATCGCTTCTTCGCCGTCGAGAACGCCTTCGCCTGATCGCTGGTCGAGGATGCCTGCCCTAGCGAGAGCGAGATCCGCGTGTCCTTCGCGTCCGATCCTGCGACCAGCATCCATCGACACGGCATCGCCGGCAGCTTGACGACGCCCTCGCGAGCGCGCGCGCGAGAGAGGCGCACGACGTTCTGCGGCGGCGCGGGGCTCCGCGGTTCGGCGCGCCCTCTTGCGATGACCGCGTCGACGAGCACGATCGCCTCGCCGACGCACACGGGACGCACGAGCACATCACCACCATCCGATGCGCCGTCGCCCCATCGCCAGCGAAGCTCGGTGTCGATGCCTGGCTCGTAGCTCCCCGAGAGGAGCGCGCCGTCGGCGTGGAGCCATTCGGTCTCGTCGAGGAGCGCCGCCGCGCGTGACGACGACGGCTGACCTGGGACGGTGGCCTCGCCGAGCGCGATCGCGATCCCGCTCTTGGCGCGCTCTTCGATGAGATCGCGCACGCGATCGCGAAAGGCGGCGGTCGCGAGCGCGTTGGGACCTTTTCCGACGATGCTCGAAGCGACGCCGAAGATCGTCGACGCAAGGCTCTCCGCGCGCGCGCTCACGCGGCCGATTTCATTGACGGTGACCCGAGGCGCGCCAAGCGAGCGCACGTGGAGCGCTGGCGTCTCGTCGACCCACGAGGTGAGCTCGGCGCGGACGGCAGCGGTGAAGTAGACGTACTCGCTCACGCCGAAGCCCCAACTCGACTCGTCGGCCCATTGCCAACCAAGCACGTCGACGTCGACATAGAGCGACCCGTGATCGGTCACGCGCGCCTCGCATCGGCGAACCCAGAGCTTTCCGCTCACGAGCGGCGGCGACGTCTTCGGCGCATCGAGCGAGAACGTGCGAACGAGAAGCCTCGGACACGCCTCGCGCGAGAGGATGTCGACCGACGCACGCGCGAGCGGATCGCGGCTCGCCGTCGTGGTCGTGCTGCTCGTTGCGTTCGAGCCTCCGCATCCCGCTGTGCTCGCGATCGCGAACATGAACGCGATCGGGAGCGTGAGGCCACCGCTCTTCTTCTCGATCACGTTCCGGCTCACGCGCGAGAACCTACTACCGGATCGTGACGGCGGGTGGTCGCTTCAGTTGTCAGCGCTGCAGCCCCCGCAGCTCACCTTTGCAGTGACCTCGAACGATTGCCGTCGCACGTGGACCTTCGCTTGCTCAGGTGAGGGCAAGACGCCCCTTCTCAACCGAGAAATCGCGAGATATTTGCACGATTTACTTGGCGCTGGTCGATTCGCGAACCAACATGAAACTGGGTGGCTTGGTTGGCTCGTTGTTGGTGTCGTCCGTCTCCTCCGTGAGGTGTGCTCGTGCGAAATCCTTTCCTCCTTTTGGTCGTCCCAGCAATCACGATCGCGGCGGTCGTCGTCGCATGCAAGAGCAGCGAGTCGTCCGGCGACGAAGCGCTCGATGAGGACGCCGGCCAGACGATCCCACCAGCGGACACCACGTCGAACCCGACCACGACGGACGCGCCGACCGGCCCCGCCGGCACGGGCTTGCCTTGCGACATCCAAGCGCTGCTCGAGAACCGTTGCCAGGCGTGCCACGACGGTCAGATGCAACCCGCGCTCATGACGTACGCCGACCTGATGGCGAAGTCGACGAAGGATCCGACCAAGTCGCGCGCCGTGCTCTCGCTCGAGCTGATGAAGTCGAAGGCGATGCCGCCCACGCCCGCGGTGCCGCCCGAGGACGACGAGATCGCCGCCTTCGATGAGTGGGTGAAGGCGGGCACGCCGAAGAACCCGGCGTACTGCAACGAGACGGACATCACGGACGGCGGTGCGCCCATGCCGACCGACGGCGGCGTCAAGGTCGACGGCGGCGGCGACGGCGGCACCTGCACGAGCGGCAAGTTTTGGACGCAAGGTGACAATGGCTCGCAGCTGATGCATCCAGGCGCTGCCTGCAACGCCTGCCATCAGCAGAAGGGCGGACCGAACCTCCGCTTCGCCGGCACAGTGTTCCCGTCGCTCCACGAGCCGAACGACTGCAATGGCTCGGCGCCTCCGCCCGCGCTGCAGGTGATCGTGACCGACTCGAGGAACAAGACGGTGACGATGCAGGTCAACGCTGCCGGCAACTTCATGTCGACGACGAAAGGGCTTCGTGCGCCCTACAAGGCGCGCGTGACCGACGGGACGAAGACGCGCGCGATGAACGGCAGCGTCACCTCGGGTGACTGCAACTCGTGCCACTCTCAGGCCGGAACGAAGAACGCACCGGGGCGAATCCTCGCGCCCTGATTCGATCTCAGCTCCTCACGTCCTTCGCCAAACGCACGACGAGCGCGCGCAAGAATTTGCACGCGTCATCGTCGTCGGACACGGCGGGCCAGAGCAGCTCCATCGGGTTCGTCCCGAGGTCGAACGGAACCGGCAGCACCCGTAGCGCGGGTCGTGTCTTTCGAATCTGATCGGCGACGAGAGACGGCACGGTCGCGATCAGCGACGTACCCTCGAGGATGGCGCCGAGGTTGCTGAAGCTCGACACCGAGCAACGCACACGCCGCGTCTTTCGCATCATGTCCTCGACGATGCCGCGGAGATCTCCGTTGTACGAGACGATGACGTGGTGATGATCGAAGTACGCGCGCTCGGTGAGCGGCTTTTTGATCCGAGCGTGCCGCGGATCGAAGATGCACACGAAGCCTCCGCTGAAGAGCGTGAGCCGGCGCACCGTCGTCGGGAGATCGTCGGCAACAGTAACGGCGGCGTCGACCCGTCGCGTCGCCAGCGCGTCGCCGATCGTTCGAAACTGCACCGGCACGACGACGAGTCGCATCTGCGGCGCCTCTTCGTCGAGCGCTCGCAGAAGAGGAGGAAGAAGCCACTGCTCGCTTGCGTCGGACAAGCCAAGGCGTAGCGTGCGCTCGCTCGTCCTTGGATCGAACTGCGGCGACGAGAGCGCGGCGTCGACGAGCGCGAGGAGATGGGGCCTCAGATCGTCGAGGAGACGATGCCCACGGCTCGTCAGCACGAGGCCTCGTCCTTGCCGCGCGAAGAGCGGCGCGCCGATCGCCGTCGTGAGGCGCCGGAGCGCGGCGCTGACGGCGGGCTGCGTGAGATAGAGCTGCGAGGCGGCTTGGGTCACGCTGCCGGTGTCCGCGACGACCACGAAGACGCGAAGCAAGTTCAGATCGAGGTCGCGGCCATAACCCGGCTTCATGGAAGGTATCTAACCCATTCACCACCTTCATATCGAGAGGCCGGAAACGAGGCCGCTACGGGCACGGCGGAATCAAGCCAAATCGACCCCAAAAGCGCGCGTTTTCGGTCGAAAAATCGACGCCGGGAGCAGGTCGATCCCACCGTTTAGGACGGGTGCGGTGATTACGAATGATCGACGGCGATGATCAGAAAAACACGACGAGGAGCATTCGAACCCGAGACGCATGAAGGCAGCCGGAGCATTGGCCATAACCCCGCGACCCATGAGCGCTGAGGACAAGGACAGCGCCCGTCTTCGCGCGGCGCTTCGTGAGGCCGATTGGGAGAAGCTCCTGCCGGGCCTCATTGCCTACGCGGCCGGCCGGCTTCGTCGCGTGGGATGGGCGGCCGGACGGGACGTCGAGCCGAGCAAGCTCAGCGTCGAGCAGCTCGTGAACAGCGCCGTCCTCGGCTGTCTCGACGGCAGCCGCCGTTGGGATCCCGAGGCGGTCGATCTCGCCGGCTTCTTGCGCGGCGTCATTCGAAGCCTCGCGTCCTCCGAGAAGAAGAAGGCTGTGCGCGCCAAGACGGACGCGCGTGGAGATCTGAGCCTGGGGAGCCTGGGGAGCTCGGGAAGCTTGAACGGCGACGCGAGCGTCGACGCCGGCGCGCAGCTGATCCGCATCCAGGACTCCGCCGAGAGCGAGCTCGTTCGCGAGGAAGGCCGGCGGGCGATCCTGCGCTCGATCGAGGCGTGCATCGACGGCGATGACGACCTACGCGCGCTCTATCACATCGTCATCGAGGAGGGCGCGACGAAGCGTGACGAGATCGCGCGCCTCCTAGGATGGTCACCTTCCCGCGTGACCGCCGCCCGCATCAAGCTCCAGAGGCGACTCGTGCGCCATGCACCGGATACATTTTCTCCGCCCCGCCGTGACGGTGAGCGAAGGGCCAAGAAGCCATGAGCATCAGCGACAAGAAGACCAAGAAGACCACGAAGGAGCAGCTCGAGGCGATCGTCGATCTCGTCGACCCGTCCCCCGAAGACACGCGCGATGATGTGGTCGGCGCAGCCGAAGGAGCCGAAGATCCAAACGAGGTCGCCCTGCGGCTCGGGATCGACGTCGCGGCGATGGCGAAGGGGATTCGTGAGCGGATCCTCGCGGCCGAGGATCGCGACCGCGAGGTGACGCCGTCCGATCGAGGTCTGGAGGCGAGCTCATTGGAGCGAAAGAAGCGCATCGACGACGCCCGCGTTGCCTATGCGCGTGAGGTGGAGCGGCTCGAGCGTCGCAAGGCGCAGGCGCTCCGCGACGCCACACGCACGCGTGACGAGCAGCTCGTCGTCTTCCAAGCGCTCCTCGCGAAGGCGCCGCCGGAGCTCCTCGGCGTTCACTTTCACAAGTACGAGTCGGCGTCGAAAGAGGAGCTCGACGAGCTCATTCACGGGCTCCGGCATCTCTTGAACGAAGAGGACGAAGGCGAAGGCGATGAATAAGACGAGCACGAACGGCGCTGCGAGGCAGCCCATTCGCGCGGTCGGGATCGAAGCTGCGCGGCGTGTCCGTCATGGGATTGGCTACGAGCATCCGGCGGAGCTCGAGATCGAGGTCCTCGCGTTCATGCGCGGCGCGATCGTGCGGCGTGCTCACGCGCATGGCTCGCGCGCGAACCTCCTGCGCCTCGGTGATCGCGGGATCATCGGCGTCGCCGAGGGGCTCTCGCTCGAAGAGCGGCGATGGGCGATCGCGCACGAGCTCGGTCACTTCGAGGCGCATTCCGACATCAGCTTCGTCGGCCTCTGCTCGAGCGAAGACATGGTGCCGTCGTACCGATCGAGCGGACGCGAGCCCGAGGCCAACGCGTTCGCCGAAGAGCTACTCATGCCCGCCGACCTCTACGCGCGCAGCTGCGAGCTGGAGCTCGCGCGCGAAGCGGGCTCACGCTTCCCGGTGTGTTGGCAGCCGATCGCGCGGCTCGCCAAGAGCTTCTCTGTGTCGCTCGCCGCGGCCGCGATCCGCTTCGTCTCGCTCACCGACGAGGCGGTCGCTGTCGTCTGCATGCGCGAGGGCGTGATCGCATGGGCGAGCACGTCGAAGACGTTTGGGCCACGCCCCCGCCGCGGCTCGCGCGTCAAGCCGTGGTCCGAAGCCTACGACTTCTTCACGAAGGGCGAGATCGCGAAGGAGCCGCAGACGGTCTCCGCGAGCGCGTGGATCGACACGTGTGACGATGATCTCCACCTCGTCGAGCACCTGTTCGCAAAGCCGAACCTCTCGATGGCGATGAGCCTGCTCTGGTGGCGTGAAGGCGCGTGATCAGCACCGTCCTTCGTGGAGCATCTTCTCGAGAAAGAGGACCACGATGAGAATGACGAACGATCAGTACATGGCCATCCGCCAGCGCATGCGCGCGCGTGCGCTCGAGCGCGAGGTGGACTACCAGATGCGAAGGGCCAGCCGAATCGAGGCCATCTTCGGCTTCAAGCCCAAGCCCGAGCCGGCGCCCGAGGACGTCGAGACGCCCGAACAAGGCACCGCTGCGCGATGAGCTACGGATGGCGACGAATCAGGGCGTGCTCGGCGTGCTCGACGCGCCCGTCGCGCTGAGCCCACGGATCGTCGTCGCCATTTCGCGGCATACCTGCAGCGCGTGGTCGAGCGCGCTCGTGATCTCGTCGTCTTGCTTCGGCACGTCGGCGCCGGCCGAAGCACGTGGCAAGATCATCTCGAGCAGCTCGAGGTTCGCCTGCAGGCCCGCGAGCCGATTGCGAAGGTGGTGCAGCGTCTCCACCGATCGAGGGATGGGGTAGGCGATCTGAAGGAGAAGCAAGAAGACGCGCTTCAGTCGCTCGAGCTCCTGGCGTGAGACCCCCAACGCCGCCGGTGACGAAGCTTCGGCGTCGTGAGGAGCGTTTGGATCCCTGTCCTTCGTGAGCACCAACGTCGCCGCGTTGCCGTCGATCACGCTGCCGAGGAGAAGGCGGACGCACGCCGGCTGCGAAGGCAAATCATCCGACGCCGATCGCATCTGATGGCCATCGAGCAAGACACAACGAATCCCAAGGTGCGTCTGGAGCGAGGCGCACATCCGATCGCACGCCTCGTCGGGGGCGATCTCGGAGAGCTGCGCCGCGATGAGCGCGCTCTCGATTCCTCGCCACGCCGTCTCGTGTGTCGCGTCGAGCGCGGGTGAGGTGGCGGACGTGCTCAAGCTCGGTGGTGTCGATACTCGCATCGAATGCGCTGTCTCCGCCGAGTAGGTAGCATACGAACGGCCGTTCTCAGCACGCTAGTGCGTCGCGCCTAAAAAGAACTAAGAGGAGCGTGAGGGATCCTTCTCCTCGTCGATCCCATCCTCTCCGTTGAGGCGCAGCGTCACCAGCTCCGCCAGGAGCGCGGCGGTGTCGGGCGGCTGACCGGGGTTCGTGAAGGTCAGCTCGTGGTTCGTCATCTCGCCTCCGCGAAAGAGGACGATCTCCATCCCGTCGACACGGAGCCCCTTTGCCTCCACGTAGTCCGCGACCGTGCGTGTTCGCATCCCGTTGACTGACAGGAGGATGTCTCCGTACCGCACGCCCGCGCGAGCCGCAGGCGTCCCTTGAAGCGCGCCGAGGACGGGAAGTCCCTCGAGCGCCTTGGCGAGAGCGAAGATCGATTTACGCGGAATCATCGAAGAGAGTCATTCTTTCATCTTCCGGCGCACGCGCATCCTGAGCTGCTCGCTCGAGTCGCGAGATGCGTGCGCCGGTTGCTCTATGTGCCGTGGTCGGCGGAGGTCGGTCCGGGTGGTGTTCGTACCTGCGCTAGACCGCGAGATCCTTCTCGACGTCCGCGAGCGCGATGCGTGCCATCGCGAGGTTCGCGCGGCCGCGATCGAGCGCGACGTAAAAGAAGATCGTGGGGCGTGCGCGAAGCGGGCGAATGAGGTGGTACTGCCTTCCGAGGGTGATGAGGATGTCCTCGATGCCGTCCTTGAGGTTGAGCGAGTTCATCGTCTTCCTCTTCGCTCGCACCACCTCGGTGTTTCCTGCTGCCGCCACCTCGAGGTTGAGCGGCCCACCGCCCTCCGAGCCGAGGAGCATACCGCTCTCGGAGTCCACGAGCGCCGCACCCACGAATCCATCGATCGAGTTGAGCTTCGAAAGGCTGTCTTTGATGTTCACGCTGACCTCCATGGAATGATTGAGAATCGAGTCTTCTTGTCGTGACGAAGTGTGCTGCTCCAAAAGAGTCGAAGGGTGCGGCGCAGGCGCCTGCGGCAATCGATCCTCGAAGCTGTCGAAGGCGAACTGATCGAAGAGCGCGTCGACGTCACCTTCGAGCGGCGGCGGGCTCTGCGACTGCGTCCACCCACGGGTGGTGGAGTGGGGCTCATCACCCCTTCGCCGTTCGTCGAGGAGACGGCAGCTCTCCATCAAGAGGTTCTGCCAGTCGGTCGCGATCGACCGCTCGGGCGCCTGCGCACCTGCACGCATCCGAAACTCGCCACCGCTCCACATCATGATCTCGTAAAAGGCGGCGTCACCACGTGCGCGCTGCGTGATCGCGTGGAGGATCGTGCCGCGCTCGAACCACAGACGACCTTCGCCGGCCTGATGATGATTCACGACCAGCATTCCGGTGGCGCTCGACAGAACGTAGAGCTGCACGATGTCGGGCAGCGTCTGCACGCTGATCGCGCCCGAGAATCCGACCGGACGAACGGTGAGCTGGGAGAGGGCTTCGTCGACGAGATCGAGCAGGTGATCGAACTCGAATGGCTTCTCGAGAAACGCTGTGTAGGGGGAGCTTGCGATCCGTTGAAGGTCCGGAGTCTGAAACGCGGTCATCACGACGACCGGTAGGCGTGGAAGCTCGGAGCGCGCGGCGACGATCAGATCGATGCCGCTCATCCCAGGCATGCGCACGTCTGCGACCAGCAGATCCGGCGGATGTGCATGGATGCGATCGAGCGCAGCTTCACCCGTGTTGGCGGTGTCGATCGTCCACTGCGGGCGCGCGCGCGCGAGACGATTCGAGAGCGACCACGCGAGGACCTCTTCGTCGTCGACGAGGACGATCCTCTTCGGATCGGACGCAGACGACTGCGTTGTCTTCGATGTGCCGCCGCGCGTCGTCGTCATCGCTCGCAGCGCGACTGCAGTGCACGTGCCACGAGATCACGAAGCGCGATCGCGATCGCGATCGCGATCATCGACAATGTGATCGAGGCGCGGGATCGAATCGTCGATCGCGCGCGCATGGACAGCTCTTCGATGTACGCTGCGCGATCGATCGCACGCGAAGTCTGGAATCTGCACGTTTTGCGTCCATAACGTGGACGCGGCGATGAGACCGCGCGTTTCTCGAGGTTGGAACGCTCGCGCAGATTCAGCGTTTGTCTCGTCGCCATCCTCTGGATCGTGTCTTGCGACTCGTGGCGTGAAGCGATGGCGTACCTCAACGTTCGCGAGCGACGAATCGAAACGAAGATCGCGTACATCGGTCCGGAGCTCGCCGGGAAGACGACGAACCTCGAGCAGCTCACGAAGAGCGACCCCACACGTGGACGCCCGAGTGGCCAGCTCAACATCGAGCAAGACGAGAAGAGCGACACCAGGCTCGAGTCGATCGAGTGGCGTCCTCGGATGGAGCGATTCAACGACTGCGACATTGCGGTCAAGCTCGTCGCCCCGCACGGCGCGCTCTCGACCGACCGACTCGACGGAATCCTCGAAGGGGTGGACGGCGTGGTGGTCGTGGTCGACTCCGCGCCCTCAGCACGTGAGGAGAACCGCCGCGCGCTCTCGCTCGTTCGCGAGATGTTGAAGTCGAAGCCGACCAGGCCACCGGTCGTCGTGCAGTGGAACAAACGTGACCTCCTGACCGAAGAAGGAGCCGAGGGAGACGAAGCCGCGAGGATGACGAGCGACGTCGACGTCGACTGGCCGGTCGTGAAGGCCTCCGCGGCGCGGGGAGAAGGCGTCGTCGAGACGCTCGAAGCTGCCCTCGCGGGCGTCCTCGAGTCGATGAAGAAGAGGCGCGCTCCTCTTCGAGAGAAGATGGACCAGAACCCACTCCTCGGCGCCCTCCGTGACATCCTCCGCGAGACCGTCAGCGAGCACATGGCGCGGGTGACGGAGGAGGTCGCGACTCGCGTCGCCGAGGAAGTGCGAGCCTCGATGCGCGACACGCAGGTGTCGGCGCGCGAGGTCCAGGCGGCGATCGCGGAGATGCGCACGGTGATGACCTCGGTCGCGAAGGAGACCGCGCGTGCGTTCGCCGCTCAGCAGGAAGCGATCACGGAGCTCCAGCGCGCGATCGGCGACGCCGAGACGCGCGCGAAGGAAGACGCTGTCACCCGCGTACGCGCCGATCGCGAGCACATGACGTCGATCGGTACGGTCATCAAGCGAGGCGTCGAGTCTGCGAACGCGTCGATGATGGCCGAGGCGAAGAAGCAAGAGGCAAGGACGATCGCCGGCTTCGACGACCTCAAAGACAAGCACGTGAAGATGGGCGCGGAGCTCGCGACGCTGCAGGCGACGGTCGACACGCTGTCGATGACCGTCGAGTCCATCGCCACGTCGCTCGAGCCCACCGCGGCGACGATCAACAAGATCCCGGCGCGCATCGGCGTGCTCGAGACCTCGCTTCAGCGTGAGCTCCGCGATGGAGTCTTCGCGCAGCTGAAGCGGATCGAAGACTCCGTTCACGTCATGCACGTGGAGACGGACGAGTCGCTCCGGCGCTCCGAGCAGAGGGCCGGTGAGCTGCACGTAGGGCTGAACGAGATCCTCGAAGACTGGAAGCGACGGAAAAAGGGCTGGTTCAGCAGCTAACAGCCGGACGGCCGGCGACACGACGACGGACACCCAAAAGGAGAGAACCCCACATGGCGCACGAAAAAGAGATCAACGAAGTCTTCGACCAGCTCATGAACGACATCCCCGGTTTCATCGCCGCGTCGCTCGTCGACCTCGACTCGGGCATGACGCTCGCGATCCGCTCGAATCGCTCGGACTTCGACCTCGCGGTCGCGAGCGCTTACAACAGCGAGCTCGTGAAGCAGAAGATGAAGATCATGCGGGCGCTCAACATGAAGACCAACCTCGAAGACATGATCCTCACGCTCGGCGACCAGATCCACTTCATCAAGGTCCTGAGCCCCACCATGTTCATCTACCTCGCCGCGGATCGCTCGACCGCCAACATCGCGATCGTCCGCACGATGGTGAACAAGCACGGCGCGCGACTCCAATAGCTCGATCACCCACGAACGAAGCGAAGCAAGAAAGGAACACGGACATGGACCTCGATCGCGATCTCGACGGCGTCATGGAGGAAGCCCTGCGTGGCGGGCCAGGAGCCGTCGCGATCGCCTGCGCGGACGTCCGAGCAGGCTTCGTGATCGGCGCGTCGGCGCGCGGTGACGCGGAGCGCGAAGCGGCGACCAACGCCGCCGTGTGTGCCGCGCAGCTCTGCGCGACACCTTCGCTCGACACGGAGTCCGTGCCCGGCGACGCCGAGGACGAGGAGCGATTCGGCGCGCTCGTGATCTCCCCGAGCTGGATCCACGCCTATGCACGCGTATCGCAGCGACCCGAGCTCGTCGTAGTGGGCGTCGCGCGAGGAGACGCCAACGTCGCGCTCCTCTTCGATTGGGTCAAGCGCGTCGCGGGTGGCCTCGGGGCGGTGGCGTGACGCCGACGCGAGACTTCTCGCAAACGCAGGGGCAGACCTCGGTGGCGCCCGCGTCGAGTCGCTCGCGAACGACCTTGGTGCCTTCGGTGGGGCCGCCGCATTCACGTGCGCCTACCTCTTCGCTTGCGCCGCTCTCCGCGCGGCTCGCGCTTCGCAACGTGGTGGATGCGTGTGCCTTCGTCGATCGCCTCGCGGAAGCAGACGTGGGTGAGCTCGTCGTCGTGCGCGGCGCGACCGTGTGCGGATCGATCTTCGTCGAGCACGGGCGCGTGTGTTGGGCGGCGGCGCGCGGCCTCGCGCCGAGGCTGACGAAGCTGCTCATCGAGTCGGCGAAGACGGAGGGCGCTCCGACGAACGTGACGGAGTCCGCGATGGAGGAGCACTATCGCGTGTGCAAGGCCGAGGGAGTCCCGCTTGGCGAGCTGCTCGTCTCGCGCGGGATCGTGAGCGCAGAGCGGCTGCGCGCGGCGCTCATCCAGCACACCGCCGAGTCGCTCGACCTCCTTTGCCATCCCGAGGCGTCGGCGACATGGCATGCGAGGCAAGGAGGCTACAGCGCGCGGTTCACCTTTCAGACCGCTGAGCTGCTCGCGCGCTGTTGCTCGCACAAGCATCGGCACGTGCTCGGCGAGCATGCGACCGCCGCGCTCTCGCTGTTCTCCGAGGCCGAGCCAGGCGAGTGGGGTGGCGTCTTTCTTCGTGATCCTTCGTACGCCTCGCCAGTTCCCATCGCGCTTCGCGGATCGCTCCCCGACAAGTCCACGTCGCTCATGCGCGTCGGGAAATGGGCAGCGTCCGCGCTCGACCTCGCGGCGACGTTCCAAGAGGCTGCCCAGCGATCCGCCGGCGAGGTCGGAGACGCGGACGAAGGCGTCTTCGTGACGTCGATGCGGCCCGACGGCTCGGCGCTCGTCGCTTGGCGCGACGCCGCGAAGATGGTTGCAGGATGCATGCAAGCAGCCGGGCCGGCGCGCATCCTCAACCATCGCGCGACGCGCCGCCGCGAACGCACGCGCACGCAATGATCGTCACTCACCGAGGAGGGGCATAGCCATGGCAGTCTTCGATCCCACCGAACAGCGCATGTGCGTCCGCGTTGTCTACGATGGCGCCGCGAGCGCAGGCAAGACCACCAACATTCGCCAGCTCGGCACCCTCTTCGCAACGCAGCGAACGACGGAGGTGATATCGCCCGCGGAGCTCCGCGGGCGGACGCTCTTCTTCGACTGGATGCAGATCGCGGCAGGATCGGTGTGCGGCTTCCCGCTGATCTGTCAGGTGGTGAGCGTGCCAGGGCAGGCGGCCTTCAATGCGCGCAGGCGCGAGCTGCTCGCGACGGCCGATGTGGTCGTGTTCGTGTGCGATAGCTCTCCGCGCGGGATCGAGATTGGCCTCGACTCGCTCCTCCTCGCCGATGAGCTCGTGCTTCCGACGGGGGAGCCGCTCCCGGTCGTCATCCAGGCAAACAAGCAAGATCAGCTCGACGCGGTGGACGGCAAGACGTTGATCGCGAAGGCGCGGCGCACGAACGTACACGTGATCGAGGCGATCGCGACCGAAGGCATCGGCGTCGTCGACACGTTCGTGAGCGCCGTGCGTGTCGCCGCGCGAACGATCCAGTCGCGCGTCGAGGCGGGCGGGACGTCGCTTCGCCTGCCGGTGTCACGGGTGGAAGACGAGCACCAGCTCCTCGCGCGCCTTGCGGGCATCCCGATCGATCGTGAAGGCGCCGCGGAGCTGTTCTTGGAGGAGGCCGCCGCCGCGTACGATCTCCTCGACGACATGCCGGGGCTCACCGCGCCGGCGATGATCGACGTTGCCGCTCCGCCCGCCGTGGCCAGCGCAGCCGAAGACGGCGAGAGCCCGCACGACAAGCCGACCGTCAGGGTCGCTCGGCTCCCGAACGCGGCGGACGTGCCGACGGGCTTCGTGTGGCCCGCCCACACCGGGCGAACGCTGCTTCGGACGCTCGACCTCACGGACACGATCGCCGTCGGCGCACGCGGCGCAAAGCACGAGGCGCTCGACCATGTGCTGACGACGTCGCTCGCGCATCACTTCGACGATCCCGAGACAGCGCGCCAGGCGCTCGTTCGCGCCGCCCGCGAGCGAACGCAGCTCGAGTCGCTCCTCGTGAGCGACACGGTGCTCGTGGTGCAGCCTTCGGCGATCGTGGCCACGGCGCCGCCTGCTCCGTCGTACTGGCTCTGGACGATCGCGCCGCGCACGCAGGACATCGCCGAGGTGATCGCCTCCGATCCGCGCGCTCGCCTCGATCAGCTCGCGGCGGCGATCGTCGACGCGGCCGCGACCACGCTCGGGCGCGGGCTCGCGTTCACGCCGAGCGTTCGCGCCTTTGGCGGGCAGCAAGGCGCGATCCGGTACGCAGGCGACCTCGAGACGACAGAGGATCCCGCCGCGTCGGCGCTCGCGCTTCTCTTTGGCGCGCTCGATGACATCGCGGCGATGGGCTTCGACGTGCTCGCGTTCGCCGCGATGCTCGGCAAACGGCTACGCGACAAGCTCCGCGCCGAGGATCTCGCGACGCTCGCACGACATTGCGCAGCGTTCACGTTGCCCAACGAGTCGTCACCCGTCGCGCGATCGCGCGTCGTGGACGCGCTTCAGAGCGGCGCACCGGTCGCGACGGCGGCGGCCTGATCATCATGATGAAACCCAACGAGCAGCGAGACAGAGGCGGCAACGGCAACACCGACGCGGCCGCCGGCCACGACCCAAGCTTCGCGAACCCAACCGCCCCCGTCGCCGCCAATGACACGCGCGCAGCCGAGCGGGCGATCGAGCGCGAGACGTTTCACCGAGCCGTCCTCGACGGGATCGATCTCGGCATCGTCACGACCGATCCCAACGGGACGATCACGTTCTTGAATCGCACGGCAAGGTCGCTCCTCGACGTCGCCACGATCAGCGGCGGCGATGTTCGTGATCTCCTCGGGCTGCGTAGCTCACCCGCGGAGCTCATCGCCACGACGCCGAAGCTCGCGTACGTCCTTCCCACGCGCGACGGCACGCAGATCGACGTCGAGCTCTCCGCCCACCGCGCGGAGCTCTATCGTGGACGCACCGAGTACTTCTTCATCATCCGCGACATGCGCGAGGAGAAGAGCCGCTCGGCCGAGCGCGAGCGATTCGAGCACTTGGTCGCGATCGGTACGATGGTGGCAGGTTTCGCGCACGAGGTCCGCAATCCCGTCGCCGCGCTGCGCTCGCTCGCGGAGTCCCTCGCCGAAGATCTCGCCGACGAGAAGATCCATCTCCCTCACGTCAGTCGCATGTTGCAGGTGCTCGAGCGCATGGAGCGGCTGGTTCGCACGTCGCTCCAGTTCGGGCGCCCTGCGTCGCCGCGTCGCGCGTCGCACCGGCCGTGGACGATCCTCGCCGGCGCGTTGAGCGAGAGCGGGCCACGCACGCGCGAGATGGGCGGTGAGCTGCGCGTCGAGGCCGAGCCCGACCTCCCCGACGTGTTCGTCGACGAGGTGCAGCTCATTCAGGTGCTCGTCATCTTGATCAACAACGCGCTCGACAGCGTGAGCTCGCCTCGTCGTGTGTGTCTGCGCGTGATGCGCGGCGAGCTCCGGCCGTCGTCGGCGTCGTCACCACCACCGTCGTCTCCGCCCAACACGTCGTCGCTCGCGGTCTCTCATCTCGCGTCGGACGCGCCGCTCTCTCCGGCGGTGCGCTTCGAGGTGAACGACGATGGCGCCGGGATCTCGCCCGAGATCCTCGGACGCATCTTCGATCCGTTCTTCACCACCAAGTCCGCGGGCACGGGGCTTGGCCTCTCGATCGCGCAACAAATCGTTCGCGAGAACGGCGGCATCATCGAGGTGATCTCGACACGCGGCGGTCCGACGACGTTCGCCGTGAGCGTGCCTGCCCGCTAGACGCGAACAGCTAGGAGCTCTCGGGCGTGGACCCTTTGCTTCGCGCAGGCAGCGGCAGCTTGTAGTTCTTGATCTTCTGGTAGAGCGTGCTGCGCGGGATCCCCAGGCGACGTGCCGCGTCTTTCACGCGGCCGTTCTCGGCGATGAGAGCGCGCGCGATGTGATCGCGCTCCACCTCTTCGAGCGTGCGGCTCGAAGACGGCGTCTCGACCGGAATGCCGGCGCTCGGCGTCGCCACAGTGAGCGAGCTCAAAGAAGGAGCGGAGAGCGGCGCGGCGGCGGTCGTCGCCGAGGGACGGGCATCTCCATCGAAGCGAACGTCGTCGGCGGCGACGACGTTGCCTTGGCGCAAGATGAGCGCGCGATGAAGGACGTTCTTCAGCTCGCGAATGTTGCCAGGCCAGGTGTAACCGTTGATCTTGTCCCACGCGCCGCTGCTGAGCGTGACATCGGGTGCGCGCTCTTGGCGGAGGATCTGGTCCACGAGGAGCGGAAGATCCTCCATTCGCTCGCGCAGCGACGGCGTGCGGAGCGTGACGGTGCTGATCCGATAGAACAAGTCGGCGCGAAAGACGCGAAGGTCGACCGCAGAGAGCAGGTCGTGATGCGTCGCCGCGATGAGTCGCACGTCGGCGTTGCGCTGGCGAACGTCTCCCATGCGACGGAACGTCTTCTCTTCGAGCACCTTCAAGATCTTCGGCTGGACCTGGAGATCGATGTCGCCGATCTCGTCGAGGAAGAGCGTGCCTTCGTGTGCCGCGTCGAAGAGGCCTTGCTTCGTCGAATGCGCGCCGGTGAACGCACCACGCTCGTGGCCGAATAGCTCACTCTCGAACAGCTCGCGGCTGAGCCCCGCGCAGTTCACGTCGATAAAGGGGCCGTGCTTGCGCGCGCCGAGCTCGTGGATGCGACGCGCGAGGATGCTCTTGCCCGTCCCGGTCTCACCGAGAATGAGCACGGTGCATTCGGAGTCGCGCAGTCGATCGAGCTCGCTCTCGAGCTTTCGCATCGCGGCGGAGACCGGCTCCACCATCTCGGTATGATGGAGGCTGTTCGGCGGGGCCCTTCCAGGGACGTCTTGCGCCGGAGTGCCGGTCCCCGAGAAGCGCCTTCGCTGTCCGCTCTGCTTCGCGCCGCGGCGAAGGAGCGCCTTCTCGACGTGCGACGACAGCGTCGCCATCTCGACGGGCTTCGTGAGGAAGTCTTCAGCGCCGAGCTTGACCGCGCGGACCGCGACGTCGATCGTCGCGAAGCCCGTGATGATGAAGACGGGGATGTTTGGATCGACGGCGCGAAGACGCGGAAGCAGCGCGACCGCGTCTCCGTCGGGCAGCCGCAGGTCGGTGAGGACCACGTCGGGTCGGGCCGACACGAAGAGCTGGAGTGCCTCGCTGCAGTTGCCGGCCTCGAAGACCTCGTGCCCTTGCGCTCGCAGCGACCGAGCGACGCCATGACGAGCTGCGAGATCGTCTTCGACGAGGAGCACGCGCCCTGTGGTTGTGGATTTTTGCACGCTAACGGCTCGCGCCATGGAGGACCGGACCTACGAGAACAATGCGCTTGGACCAATCAATATAGCGCGCGAAAGCCCTGATTTGCTTTACGTGAGATCCGCATCGACGCGAGTCCAGATTCTGGACTGCTGTCACGGACTCGGCGGAGCATCGCTGACGCACCTCGAGCCGCCGCTCGCGTGATCGCGATGCGAGTCTGTCGAAACAGAACAGGAATTCGCGCGCCATGCGCGAGCCGGTCGCGACGCGAGCGTGACAAGGCGAGATACCGTCTCGCATTCGTGACTGGCCGGTCAGAAAGAAATCGCGAAGGACCTGCGCTTCGTCGTGACGTGCGGCTTCAGAAGATCCACACCACGGGCGGTGGTGGTGGCGGCGCGAAGCCGTTCGTCTTCGTGCGCCCGACGAGGCGATGGTCGGGATCGAGCTGGGTCGAGGTCACCGCGCCCGCGAACGTGATCGTCGTGCTCGCGACGTTCGAGGTTGGTGCGAGACCGAAGTCGACGGTCGCGCGTGTGCTCCCGCCGTTGAGCCCGACCTCGACCTTGCACGGGTAGACGATGGTCGAGGCGTTCTCCTGGGTGACCGTCACCTTTAGCTGGTTGCCGCCAAGCGCTTGCGTGGCGATCGAGAACGTCGGCCACTCGGGCGCGCCAGGCCCGACGACCCACGCCTCGAAATACTTCGTGAGATCCTTTCCAGACTCCTTCTCGAGCGCGAGCTTCAGATCGCTGACGCTCTTCGCGCCCGCGGTCGACAAGAACGAACGGATCGCCGCCAGCACGACCGGTCGGCCAAACAGCGCCTCGAGCTGAACGTAGAGCACCATCGGGCCGGGTCCGTACACGTCGCCGTAGAACGTATCGACGCTCGGGTTGTCGGTGGGGCGTGGTCGATGCTGCGCCGAGAGCGCGATCGCGTCCCAGTACG
The DNA here is from genome assembly GCA_044227045.1 of Labilithrix sp. GTDB lineage: Bacteria > Myxococcota_A > Polyangia > Polyangiales > Polyangiaceae > Labilithrix. The sequence goes on along the minus strand of JBGAFW010000013.1, from coordinate 21,492 downwards.
CACGCGAGGACGCGGCCTCGGTCGCGGGGCGATGCTCGTCTTCGAAGACGTAGGCGAGGTACTCGGCCGTCGCTTCTTTCCAGACGAAGTCGGCCTCGGCCGCGAGCGTCGTACGATCGCCCGCCCACTGATGCACGATCTCGTGCATGAGCACGTGCATCGGCGCGTCGGCGTAGCTCGTGGAGAGATCCGCGATGCCCTCCTGCAAGATGATGTTCGCGGGATGCTCGAAGCCGAGCCACTTCGTGGGCCCTCCTGCGACGCGAAGCTCGCTGCCGTACGGCATCGGACCAAGCAACGTCGTGATCCACGCGAGGAACTCGTTCACGCTGGCCGCGGCGAGCGACGATGCGATCTTGCCGCCCGGAACTTCGTAGAAGACGAGATCGACACCTCCGCCTTGTGCGAAGAGCGAGCGCACCCACTTCGGATCGGCCGCGAAGCCGAAGCCCGAGTAGGTCGGCGCGCCGCTCACGTCGCATCGCGTACTCGTGAGCCCGGCGGTGAGCGTCCCTGGGCAGAGCACGACGGTGTCTTCGGGATGCGTGATCTCGAAGTGCATCTCGACGAGCTTGCTCGGGTCGCGATCGCACGGTCCGAAGCGATCGCAACCTCCGACCCAGCTCAACATGTACGTGAACTGCCCGCCGGCGAGATCGAGCTGGCGCGAGAAGCCGATGTCGAGGTCGAAGAACGTCTTGATCGGGACGTCGGCTGCGGTGGTGATCGCGAGCGGCCCTGCGGCGATCCCTTTGCCTGGCGCAGAGCACAGATGGAGGAGATCGCCCGCGCTCGTCACGTTCGTCGCAGGCGCGCCACCGAACGTGGGCTCCTCGATCACCGGCAAGCGTGAGGGGATGTCGATGCAGTCACCGCCGTTCGGCGCGACGACGTCGTAGGTGAGCTTCGACTTGCCGCGCGTCGCGGCGAGGTCGAAGGCGTAGTCGTACCGGCGCACGTCCGCCTTGATGAGGCCCACAGTAAAAGAGGTGGAGGCGTCGCTATGGGGTGCCCCGGCGTCCTCTTCGCTCGCGCCCGCGTCTTCGCTTGGCGTCGCCGGAGGCGAGACGTCGTCCGAGCTGCTGCACGCCGCCAAAAGCGCGAAGGGCCACAGCCACACGAGAAGAGGGAGGCGACCACGCACGATGCCTCGAGCGTAACGCTCGGGCCCGATCTACGAGATCATTTTTCCGTAGGCTTGGCCTTCGTCTTCGCGGGCGGCGGAGCGATGAGGCCGTCGCCCTCGCCGGCGCGCTCGACTTGATCGAGCTCCTCGGCTGAGATCTCCTCGCCGTCGTCATCGACGAAGTGGACCCGCGGGTCGCGCTGCTCTTGGTTGAGCATCATCTCCTGGCGGCCCTCGTCGTGGAGGCGCACGCGATCCATCCAGAGCAGACGTTGTTTCAACCCAGGAGCGACCTCGATCTTGGGTGTCGATTGCGAGGGCGTCGCGCAGCCGCTCGCGAGCGTGAAAATGCCGAGAAATAGGGCTCCTCCGAGCGTCTTCATCATCGTTTCGATGAGACGCTCGGACGCGAACGAGTCTTGGACGGAATCGCGCGTGGCGCTTCAGAAGAGCGGGAAGTGGCGGAGGTTCGCGAGCTCCTTCGTGAGCTGCGCGCGAAAGTCCGGGTGCGCGATCGAGATGAGCGCCTCGCCGCGCTCGCGCAGCGTGAGGCCGTGAAGGTTGACCGCCCCATACTCGGTGACGATCCAGCGAACGTGTCCGCGGGTCGTGACGACGCCAGCGCCTTCTTTCAAGGAGAGCGAGATGCGCGAGACGGTGCCGTTCGCGGCGGTGGAGGGCAGCGCGATGATCGGCTTGCCGTCCCTCGAGCGCGCCGCGCCGCGAATGAAGTCCATCTGGCCGCCGATGCCCGAGTAGATGCGGTGACCGATCGAATCGGCGCAGACCTGTCCGGTGAGATCGATCTCGATCGCCGAGTTGATCGCGACCACGCGATCGTTCTTCGCGATGAGCGCCGTGTCGTTCGTGCGGTTCGCTGGGTGAAACTCGATCGCCTGGTTGTCGTCGACGAAGTCGAAGAGCTTCTTCGATCCGGTCACGAAGCTCGTGACGGTTCGACCGGCGTGCACCTTCTTCTTGTTGTTCGTGATGACGCCGCCCTGAACGAGAGGGACGAGGCCATCGGAGAACATCTCGGTGTGTACGCCGAGCTCGTGCTTGTTTCCGAGACGCGCGAGCGCTGCGTCGGGGATGGCGCCGATGCCGAGCTGGAGGCAGGCGCCGTCATCGACGAGATTCGCGACGAGCTCGCCGATGCGTGACTCCACGTCGGTCGGCGGTGACGCCGCGTGCTCGCAGAGCGCGCGATCGGTGTGGGTGAACGCCTTGACCCGATCGAGCCGCACGACCGAGTGGCCAAGCGTGCGCGGCATCTGCATGTTGATCTCGGCGAGCACCGTCGTCGCGCTGTTGACGGCGGACATCGCGACGTCGACCGACGTGCCGAGCGTGCAGTCGTGATGGCGATTCGGTGGGGAGAGCTGGACGATCGCGACGTCGAGCGGGATGTGCCTCGACGTGAAGAGGCGCGGAATTTCCGAGAGGAACACCGGGATGAAGTCGGCGCGTCCTTCTGCCACAGGCGTGCGCAGCGAGGCGCCGACGAAGAGCGAGACGGAGCGAAAGCGTCCTTTGTGCTCCGGCGCGGTGAACGCGCAGTTGCCGGCGAGGTGCAGGTGATAGAGCGTGACGTCTTCGAGGTCGTTTCTTCGCGAGAGCGCGTCGAGCAACGCCGTTGGTGTGGCCGACGCCCCATGCACGAAGACGTGATCGCCGCTCTTGATGTGCGAGACCACGTCCTCTGCGCTGACCGAACGCTCTTCCAGGATTCCCATCCGGCGCAGCATAGTCGACAAGGCGCGGGCGACCGCAAGCCCCGAGGCGCTTCAGTTTGGAACGAAGGCGACGTTGAAGAGCGGGACGAATCCGCTGTAGCTGCCCGTGTAGTTGAGGAGCTGGTTGCTCGGCGCGGGGGTCTGTTGGGCCGAGAGCGCGGGGATCCACATGTACGTGGCCGTACCCTGCACCGGCCCGCCATTCTGCGGCCACACACCGGGGATCGGGACGTCGGGAGCGAGCACCTCGAGGGCGACCAGGTCGTTGGCCGCGATCGTCTCGAGGTCATCCTGCGCCGGCAGCGGATCGAGCGTCATCGGGAAGTTCAGCGGGACGGTCGTCGTGCCACCCGCGGTCGGCGTGAAGACATCGCCGTATTGCTCGAGCGAGCAGCACTTCGGCGACTGCGTTCGATTGTAGAGGATGCGCATCCGGACGAAGCGCATCGGTCCGGTCGTCGCCCCCGGAATCCGGATCGTCGCCGACACCGCCGTCCCCGATTTCACCGACGGTGCGTTCGCGGTCGGCGCGAGGAACGTGAGCACGAGGCACGACGACTGCCCGCCTGCGTAAAAAGGCTGCGGAAACGACGCGTTCGTCTGGATCGGGTACCCGTCGACGCAGCCGAAGGTGTTCGCGGTCCCCGCGGTCGCGAGATCGGGCCCGAACGTGATCGTGTTCCCGTTGCCTGTCCCGGCGCCGGTCCCGTTGCCGTTGCCTGTCCCGTTGCCATTGCCGGCTCCGTTGCCGGTTCCGTTGCCAGCGCCTCCCGTATCGCTGGAGCTGTCACACGCGGTGACGACGAGAAGCGTGAAAATGACCGAGAGGCGCGAGAGGTTGCGAATGGACAAGGGGACCATGATCGGAAACCCATGCCACGTCAGGCGCGGCGCTCAAAGAGATTCCGACGAAGCGCGCTCACGACCGCGCGGATCCGCGGCGTCTTCGAGTGCGCGTGCTCGACCCGATGAAGCGCCCAGGCCTCGACTTCGGGAGAACGCCAGCCATCGAACAGACGCACGAGCGACGCGTCGGTGGCGGGGACGAGCCACTCCGGCAAAAGCGCGATCCCCGCGCCGTCCCGCGCCCAATCCCGCAGGACGATCGGCGCCGTGCTTCGGAGCCGGCACCGCGGCGACACCTCCACGACCTCATCGTTTTCGCGTGAAAAGATCCAGCGGGCTCCGGCAGGGCCATGCCCGAGCGCCTCGTGTCGCGCGAGATCTCGTGGATGGCGAGGCGTGCCACGCCGCTTCAGATAGGCGGGTGACGCGACGGCCAGTCGCCGGAAGCGCATCACCGGCACGGCGATGATGGACGGCGAGTCAGGCGGCGCGATCCCTCCGCGTACCGCGACGTCGATCCCATCGCCGACGAGGTCGACGACGCTGTCTTCGAGTCGAAGATCGATCTCGAGGCGCGGGTGTTTGGCCGCGACCTTCTCGAGGCATGGAACGACATGAGAGAGCCCGATCGTCATTGGAGCGCTGATGACCACGACGCCACGCGGCTCGTCCGACTCGCCGACGCTCGCGCGGGCGTCCTCGAGATCGCGAAGGATGCGCGCGCAGTGATCGTACCAACGGAGGCCGCTTGGCGTGACCTGGAGCCGTCTCGTCGATCGCACGATGAGCGTCGCGCCGAGCTCGGCTTCTAGCGCGGAGATTTGCCGGCTCACCGCCGCGAGGGAGAGACGGCGCGTCTTGGCGGCGGCCGAGAGACTTCCTCCGTCCACGACACGCACGAACGTCTGCATTTGATCGAGGAGATCCACAGGCCCATCTTAGGATTCTTGCGTCGTACGCAACAGTGCCTCGCGTCGGGGCGGCCTACTCGGGGAGCGGTGTCGCGCGCAGAGTGGAGATCGACGCCGGCTCCGGAAGCGCACTGGGCGCTTCGACGAGAGCTCGCGAGGAGAAGATGCCATGAAGAACGAGTGGGAAGACACGGTCGCCTTCGTCACGGGTGCCAATCGCGGCCTCGGGCTCGCGCTCACGAACGAGCTCATCGCTCGCGGCGCACGGCGCGTCTATGCCGCGTCACGCGACAAGACGAAGATGATGACGACGGCGAGCGACCCCCGGATCGTTCCGATCCAGCTCGACATCACGAACGCCGAGCACGTGCGCGTGGCAGTGGCCGCTGCAGGAGACACGACGCTGCTCATCAACAACGCCGGGGTGCTCGCGTCGATGAGCGTGCTCACGAGCGAGCCTTCGAAGCTGCGCCAAGACCTCGACGTCAACTACTACGGGGTGCTCGACCTCGTGCGCGCGTTCCTGCCGGTGCTCGAGAAGCAGGCCGCGAAGGGCGTCGCGATCGTGAACGTGCTCTCGGTCGCGTCGCTCGCGAACATGCCTGCGCTCGGCGGCTACTCCGTCTCGAAGGCGGCGGCGTGGTCGCTCACCCAGGCCCTGCGAGGAGAGCTTCGACCCCGCGGCATTCGTGTGCACGCCGTCTTTCCAGGCCCGATCGACACCGACATGATCCGCGGCTTCGACATGGCAAAGGCCAGCGCGGAGAGCGTCGCGAAGGCGATCCTCGACGGCGTCCGCGCGGGCAAGGACGACATCGCGCCCGACGCGATGTCGTCGAGCGTGCTCGAGACATTCACGAGAGACCCGCGCGCGATCGAGCGCCAATTCTCGAGCTGAGCAAGAGTCGACCAGAGACGGAGATCGACGCGCTGGCGTATGCTCTGGCCATGCATCCGCGGCGCATCGATCCTGGTCCAGGACAAGAGTCGGTCTGGGACTACCCTCGTCCTCCTCGCGTGGAGCCCACGCCTCGCCGCATTCGTGTCGAGCTCGGCGGCGTCACGATCGTCGACACCACACGCGCGCTGCGGGTGCTCGAGACGAGCCATCCCCCCGTTTACTACGTGCCGATCGGCGACGTTCGCGATGGCGTGCTCGCGCCTTCGAAGCGCGCGAGCTTCTGCGAGTTCAAAGGATCGGCGCGCTACTTCGACGTTCGGGGCGGCGATCGCGTGGAAGCTGACGCAGCGTGGACCTACGACGAAGGCGAGCTCAAAGGGCACGTCGCCTTTTACGCGGGCCGCATGGACGCGTGCTTCGTCGACGACGAGCGCGCTCGCCCGCAAGAGGGCAGCTTCTATGGTGGCTGGATCACGAGCGACCTCGCCGGGCCCTTCAAGGGCGGCCCCGGAACGATGGGCTGGTAACCTGGCTCGAACGTGAAGAAGCTGCTCACCGTGGAAGACGCCTTCGTGACGCGGGGGAGCGGCGTGCTCGTCATGCCGAGGTTCACCGCCGATCAGCCTCCGCCGCCGTCGCGGTTTGCCGTGCGCCTCAAGCTTCCCGACGGCAGCGAGCGCGAGGTCTTCGCGAGCGTCGAGGTCTCGCACATTCGCGGTCAGCTCGCGCCGTGGGCGATGTATCGGCTCGACACGAGCGCGCGCGATCTGACGCCCGACGACGTCCCGATCGGCACCGAGATCTGGTCACTCGAGTGAGATCGATCTTCGCGCGTCAGGTGTAGCCGAGGGCGCGGAGGCGGGAGAGGTTCGTCGCGACGCCGCTGCTCTCGGGGCGAAGCTCGCTGGCGCGGCGAAGCACACGCACGGCGTCGGCGTATTGCTTCGTGAGCATCAGATCGACCGCTTGCTCCCAGAGCGCGTCGAAGCTCTCGGTGGTGGAGCCGACGACCACGACGGGAAGGCCTTGGATCGTGCGCGGCGTCGGCGGCTGCGCGAAGAGCAGCCTCTGCGGTCGAAACGATCGAGGACCCGAAGGCCCACACGCGCTCGGCGGCGGCGGCTCGGTGGTAGGCCGCCGGCCCGAGATCGGCGCCACATCGGAGGACGGAGGAGAGGCGCGATCCCGCTCGCGGCTCGCGCGGAGGATGTCCTTCAGGATGCTCTCCACCGGGAGGGGGATCGATCGAATGACGAGATCTTCGGGGAGCGTCGAGCACGTGATGTGCGCGTTCGTGATGTGCTGCGTGAGGCGGAGAAACGCCTCTCGGCCAGAGCCTTTGCGGTCGTAGGCGGTCCAATTGTGGTTGCTGCGGAGATGAACGGATCCGATCTTGGTCGTGCCGTGGTCGGAGGGGTTGCCATCGAGCACGTCGAGGAGGACGGGGCGAACGCCGAGCGTCGCGAGCAGGCAGTAGTCGAGGAGGTCGGCCGCTGGGATGGCGTCTCGTGAGGCGAGCTCATCGCGCGCGAGCAGCTCCTCCAAGCTCGAGGGACGTTCGCTGAGCACCCAATAGCTTGGTCGAAGCCGAAGCTGCACCAGCCGTGCAGACTTCGACGCGAGAAGGACGACGCGCGGAGGCGCGTCTCCCAGCATGTGCGTGCGAGCTTCGGAGGCCGCGGCGAGGATCTCGAGGCCCGAGCCGTCGAAGAGATCGAGGTCCGAAATAACGAGACGCGGCAAAGGCCCGTGGGCGAGCGCCGCGCATGCGTCGGCGACACCCGAAAAGCAGCGAACGTTGCCCATCTCTTCGGGGCGTCGCGCTGCGATCGGGTTCTGGCTGACGATGAACGTGGTCGGGGAATGTTGCGTGCGTTCTTTCACGGACAACGCGTTCAAATCCGGTTCCTCCTTAACCGCCCCTCTGCCGACCAATCGATCAGCAAGCATCGTGCTTCGCGCAAGCTCACGTTTTCAGCTGCATAGCCATCGAGACAGGCTGCAAGGCTTGCATGCGTCTGTGCAAAGCGTTCGTGCCAACGACCAGAGCGACACCTGCGACTCAACGAGTGCGCGCGATTTGAAACACGAATTTCACGAAAATGATTGTTTGAGCGTTTTGTGCGCGAGCGGTATGCGTTTCGCACGAGAGCCCCAGGACCCTCCGAATCAGGAATGGCAGTCGAGCCGCTTCGCTACCGGAGCGCAGTCGAAGAAGCCGCTCTATGTCCGAGCGAGCCGGCCAGCGGGGGCGCAAGAAGAGGAGAACGCACCACATGTCCCGTGTTGACAGTCTCAATCGCATTCTTCGAAGCCTGCAAAGCGCTTCACCCGATGTGGAGGCGAGTGCGCTCATCTCCGAAGACGGATTGATGATCGCAAGCGCTCTTCCCCAGCATGTCGACGAGACGCGCGTCGCGGGAATGAGCGCCACGATCTCGAGCCTCGGAACGCGCGCCGCGAGCGAGCTCGAACGCGGTGATCTCGACGAGGTGCTCGTTCGTGGAAAAGAAGGTTACGCCGTCATGCTGTCGGCCGGATCGGGCACGCTGCTGCTCGCGCTTGCGGGCAAGCAAGCGAAGCTTGGCCTCGTGTTTCTCGACATGCGCCGCGCGATCGAAGACATCCGGAAGGTGCTGTAAGCCATGTCACACACGATCCTCTTCGACGACGGCAAGCATCGCAACGTGCTCCTCGAGGACTTCTCGGCAGGCAGCCTGGCCGTTCAGTCGAACCAGCACCTCATCATCGACGGCGCCGCCGGCATGATCCTCGACCCGGGTGGTCACAAGATTTACGCGAAGGTCCTCGGCGCGGCGATGTCCCAGCTCGGCAAAGCGAAGCTCGAGACGATCTTCCTCTCCCACCAAGATCCCGACATCGTCGCGGCGGTCAACGGGTGGCTGATGACGACCGACGCCAAGGCGTACTGCTCGTCGCTCTGGACGCGCTTCGTCCCGCACTTCGGTCTCGACCGGCTCGTCGAGAGCCGACTCCTCCCGATCCCCGACGAAGGGATGCGCCACAAGCTCGGCTCGTGCGAGCTCTACTTCGTGCCGGGACACTTCCTTCATTCGCCCGGTAACTTCCACGTCTACGACCCGATCTCGAAGATCTACTACTCGGGCGACCTCGGCGCTTCGCTCGGCGCCGAGTACGTGGAGGTGCCCGAATTCGAATCTCATGTAAAATACATGGAAGGCTTCCACCGCCGCTACATGGCATCGAGCCGCGCGATGAAGGCGTGGGCTCGCATGGTGCGCGGCCTCGACATCGACATCATCGCTCCTCAACACGGCGCGCTCTTCCGCGGAAAGCCGATGGTCGAGCAGTTCATCGCGTGGTGCGAGACGTTGTCGTGCGGTGTTGACGACATCGAGCCGAAGTTCCGCATCCCCGCGTGAGCGTCCACGACACGAGAGAAGGAGAGCGCAGGACCAGCATGGGAGCACCGAACGACACACGCACCCGCGCGTCGCTCGCGGGAGAGAGCGCCTCGCCATGGCTGGCCCTTGGGCTCGGAGCGACCGGCGCCGGGCTCGCGGTCCTCGCGACGGCGCTGTTCGTCAGCAGCGTCGCGGTCGCGGATGCTCCCGTGCCCATCACGTCCCCACCCCCTCCCGTGACGGTGACCGCCACGCCGACTCCAACGACCGAGCGACCGCAGCCGAGCGCGTCGTCCGCTGAGCCAGCGGCGAAGCGCGACGCGTGTGCGCCACGCGTCGTGGGCTTTGGCTTCGGCGCGGCGACGATCGAAGGGGAGGGCGGGCCGTCGGTCGATGCGCTCGCGGCGTGGCTCGTTCGCCATCCCGCGGCGAGCGTCATCATTCACGGTCATGCCGACGCGCTCGGGAGCGACGCGGGAAACCTCGCGCTCAGCCGCCAGCGCGCGAACGTCATCGCCAATCGCCTCGGCAGCGGCGGCGTCGATCGCACGCGCATGACCGTGCGCGGTTTTGGATCGTATCAGCCCGTCGAAGGCGCGCCCGAAGAGGCGGCGTCGAATCGCCGGGCCGTCATCTATGTCAAAGGAGCCGGCACAGCGTGTCCGGAGGATGATCGATGATCGTCGTTGCAAGCGTCATTGCGGCCGCCTCGGGGGTGCTTCTCGCCGGCTCGGGATATCTCTTCGGCATTCAGCGTGGGACCGCCGCGCGCCGAGAGCTCGCGCAGCGAGGTGACGATGAGCACCTTCGCGCCGCCGAGCTCGAGAGGCGCCTCTCGTCGATGTCGGGCGAGGCGAATGTCCTTCGCGCCGAGATCGCACGTCTTGCGCAGACGCAAAAGAGCGGCGACGACGCAGCGGTGCGCGACCTCCGCGCCGAGCTCCGCTCCCTCGCGATCGGCATCCAAGAGCGAGAGCGCGCCGAGGCTGCATTGCGCGCCGACTTGAAGACCGAGCTCACCGCCCTCGCGAAGAAGGGGACCGATCCGGTGCAGCTCGAACGCGAGCTCCGTCGCGCGGTGCTGCCGCTCCTCGAGCAACAGAAAGACACGCGTGGTCTTCGCGATCTCGTCCAGCAAGCGGTGATGCCGATGCTCGAGCGCGATCGCATCGGCCGCGAGCTCGCTCAGCTCGAAGGCGGCACTACGCTCGGCGAGCTTCCGCGTCTGCTCGACGCGATCGCGTCGAAGGGTGGCTTCTCGAGCGTCGTGCTGAGCGACGACATCGGGCTTCCCCTCGCGGCGAGCACGAACGCCTCAGCGGTCGATTGGCTGGCGGGGATGGCTTCGTTCCTCCTCACCCTCGTCGAGCGATCCGAGCGCAGCAACGTCCCGAAGCCGATCGGCGTCGTGGTGCACGACGAGTCGAACCAGATGACCTTGCACCGCATCTTCCGCGTGGGCGGATCGCTGTTCTTGCTCACGGCGGTGTCGCGCGGGCAAGACATCACGCCCGACGCGCTCGATCCTGCGCTCGCGAAGCTCGAGCGCGCGCTCGCGAGGCCTGAGCTGCGGGCGTGATCAGCCGTCGCCGAGGCCGTGCTCCCAATACGTGACGGCGCCGTGATGCTGGGAGACGAAGCGCGCGCCGCCGTCTTGCGAGACGACGATCACGAGCGTGTCGGGTGACGCGGCGCAGAGCCGGTAGGCCGAGCGATGGCGTGTGCCGACGTCGTCGACGCGCTCGAGCATGAAGTCGGTGCCTTCGAGATCCGTGGCGCGCCGCACTTGGTCGACGTTCGGGAGCTTGCCCGCGATCTCGGCTCCGAAGCAGATGATCTCGAAGCGCTTCGTGAGCACCACCGCGCCGTCAATCGCAGCGAGCGACGCGATGAGGTGACCAAGCTCGAAGAGGCCTTCGTCGAGCTCGGCCAGGCGGCTGTCCGTCGCGCTTCGATAGAAGTCGGAGGCGCTCGTGTCCGTCATCGAGATCTGCTCTGCGGTCACCTTCATGATCTCGAGCACGAGGTTGCGGAAGCGCCGGCGTGTGGGCGCGTCGACGAGCGGATATTTGGCGAGGAGATACTGCTGCTCGAGGCACGCAGGAGACGTGATGACGACCGTTCCGCCGTGATGTGCGGTGCGAATCGTCGAGATGATGCGTTTGACCATCTGCTGCGCCAGGTAGCCGGTGAGCGCAGCAGCGTCGGCCTCCGGAAGCATCGGCTCCGCTTCGGCGCGGTGCTCGGAGGCCATCAAGAGGCGAGCGTCATGAAAGCGCGCCGGCATCCACGTCGACTCGAAGACGTCGAGCATCACCTCCGAGAGGCGACCACCGCGAAGCTCCGCGATCAGGCGCGTGCCGCAGCTCACTTGCAAATGTCCGGGCCGAACGACGCGAATCACGAGGCACGAGGGCACGGGTGGCTCGACGGCGCGACCCCCTTGCGCGACGTGGAGCCAGCGCGGGCCGCTCTGGACGATGCCCCACACCCGCAGCGAGCCATCGCGATCGACGGCGTCCTCCTCGTCGACGCCGACGAACGCGCGATGCGCATCCGCGGCCGGAGAGATTCGGCGGAGCTCGTGCTCGTCGCAGCGGCGAGGGGCGTCGAAGGCGAGGGGAAGGAGCCCGCTCGGTGGGCCGCTGTCGTGCGGGAGCTCCGAAGGAGGGATCGCGAGGATGCGGCACGTGACGGGGCGCTCCTCGTCGCGCAAGAAGGACGCGTGGTACGCCATGTCGAGCAGTCTCTCGAGCTGCCGTGGAAGCGGATGAACGTCCGCGTCGACGTCCTTCGTCGGCCACTTCGCGCGTATCTGCTCGGCGAGCTCCTTCGGATAACTGGCCACGCCTCCCGAGACTACACGACGCGCGAGATGTTCGCGCGCGCAGACGCTCGGAGGCGCGCCTGAGCTCGCGCGAGCTCACTCGGCAGGAGAGAGGGCTCCCTCGCCGTCGAGCGGCGGCCGCGTCGAGTCATCCTTTCGCGCGGCGGGGCGCTTGCTCTCGGCGCGCCGCTCTTCGCGCCGTCGCATCAGGAAGTAGACGACCGGCACGGTCATGCGTGACAGGAGGAGCGACGCGATTTCGCCGGCCATCAGCGAGATGGCGAGGCCTTGGAAGATCGGGTCGAACAGGATCATGAACGCGCCGACGACGACCGCGGCGGCGGTGAGCACCATCGGGCGAAAGCGGATCGCTCCCGCGTCGATGACGGCGCGCTCGAGCGGCACGCCCTCTTCGAGGCGCTGCTCGATGAAGTCGACCAAGATGATCGAGTTGCGGACGACGATGCCGGCGCCGGCGATGAAGCCGATCATCGACGTCGCGGTGAAGAATGCGCCGAGCGCGCCGTGCGCCGGCAAGATGCCGACGAGCGAGAACGGGATCGCGCTCATGATCACGAGCGGCGTCTTGAACGACTGGAACCACGCGACGTTCAGCACGTAGATGAGCACGAGCACGGCGGCGAACGCGGCGCCGAGATCGCGGAAGACCTCGTAGGTGATGTGCCACTCGCCGTCCCACTTCATCGCATGGCGATCGGTGCGAAACGGCTGCGAGGCGGTGTGCTGCTCGAGCGCGTAGCCCTCGGGTAGTTGCAGGCGATCGAGCTCCGGGCCAAGCGTGAGGATCGCGTAGACCGGGCTCTCGATCGCGCCGGCGATGTCGGCCGTGACGTACACCACCGGCATCAGGTTCTTGTGGTAGATGCTCTTGTCTGCCTTCACGAGCTCGGGGTGAACGAGCTCGCCGATGCTGACGAGGTTTCCTTCGCGACCAACAACACGCACGCCTTGGAGGCGCTCGAGGTCCGAGCGGGTCTCGCGATCGAGCCGCAAGACGATCGGGACGTCTTCCTTCTCGCGCTCGTCGTGGACGAGGCCGACGTTCTCGCCTGCGCTCGCCAAGTGGAGCGCGTTGACGATCTCGGCTTCGCTCACGCCGTTGATCGCCGCCTTCTCCTGGTCGACGATGAAGCGGTACTTCGGCTGATCGTCCTCGACGTACCAATCGACGTCGACGACGCCCTCCGTCTTCTCCATCTTCTCGCGGACCTGCTTGGCGATCTCGACGTTGCGCTCGTAGCTCGGGCCGTAGATCTCCGCGACCATCGTCTCGAGCACGGGCGGCCCGGGTGGCACCTCGGCGACCTTGATCTTCGCGCCATACCGCGCGGCGATCGGCGTGATCGCCTCGCGAATGCGCTTGGCGATGACGTGGCTCTGCGCCTTGCGCTCGCCCTTCTCGACGAGGTTCACCTGGATGTCGGCGACGTTCGAGCCTTGACGCAAGAAGTAGTGGCGAACGAGGCCGTTGAAGTTGTACGGACCGGACGTGCCCACGTACGTCTGGTACGTCGTCACCTCCGGCTCCTTGCGAATGGCCTCGCTGAGCGCGCGGGTCGTTCGATCGGTCTCCTCCAGCGTCGAGCCTTCGGGCATGTCGACGATCACCTGAAGCTCGCTCTTGTTGTCGAAGGGGAGCATCTTGACGCGCACCCACTTCACGGCGACGAGACCCATCGCGGCGACGAGCAGCACCACGACTCCGCCGAGGAACGCCGTGCGTAGCTTCGCGACGCGTAGCAGCGCGCCCATCACCTTGCGATAAAACCGCGTGAGCTTGCCTTCGTCCTCTTCGCCATCGTGCCCATGCAGATGCGCGCGGCCGAGGAGCCGGATCGTCGCCCACGGCGTGACGATGAACGCGACGATGAGCGAGAAGATCATCGCGGCCGATGCGCCGATGGGGATCGGACGCATGTAGGGCCCCATCAATCCACCGACGAACGCCATCGGGAGGATCGCCGCGATGACGGTCATCGTCGCCAAGATGGTGGGGTTGCCCACCTCGTCGACGGCGCGGACGGCGATGTCGGCGAGATCGCGGCCGCGATTCTCGGGGAGCCGCGCGTGGCGTGCGATGTTCTCGACGACCACGATCGCGTCGTCGACGAGGATGCCGATCGAGAAGATGAGCGCGAAGAGCGTGATCCGATTCAGCGTGTAGCCATAGAGATAGAAGACGGTCAGCGTGAGCGCGAGGGTCGCTGGGATGGCGAGCATCACGATGCCGCTCTCGCGTTTGCCGAGCGCGATCCAGATCAGGATCGCGACGCTCACGACCGCGATGCCCATGTGGAGCAAGAGCTCGTTGCTCTTCTCGCTCGCAGTCGCGCCGTAGTCGCGCGTCACCGACAGCTCGACGTCGGCGGGGATCAGCGTCCCGCGGAGCGACTCGATCTTGCGCGAGACGTCGCCGACGACGGCGACCGCGTTCTGCCCTTTGTGCTTCGCGACCGAGAGCGTCACCGCCGGCGCCGACTCGGCGCCAAGCGTGCCTTCGGGTCCTTCGGCGCGCGGGCCGACCCCAAAGCGCACATAGGTGGAGGGCTCCTCCGGACCATCGACGATCGTCGCGACGTCTCGGAGAAACACCGGCCGGCCACCCTCGGCGCCGACGACGACGTCGCCGATCTCTTTCGCGTTCGTGAGCACAGTCCCGGTCTCGAGCAGGATCTCGCGGTTGTTCGACGACACCGCGCCAGACGGAAGGCGCCGGTTCGCGCCGTCGAGCGCGCCTGCGATCGCGATCGGAGAGAGGTGATGCGCGGAGAGCCGCTCGGGATCGAGCAGCACGCGCACTTGCCGGCGTTCACCACCCGTCAGCGTGACCTCGCTCACGCCGCTGACCTGCTTCACCTGCTCTTCGAGCTCGGCGGCGACGCGTCGAAGCTCGAAGCCCGAGTAGCGCTTGCTCCACAACGTGACCGCCAGCACCGGCACGTCGTCGATCGACCGTGGCTTCACGAGCGGCGCCGACGCGCCCGGCGGGATCACGTCCATGTGCGCGGCGAGCTTCTCTTGCAGCCGCACCATGCTGCGCTCTTCGTCTTCGCCCACCTTGAAGCGGACGATCACCATCGCCTGGCCCGGGCTCGATGTAGAATACAGATATTCGACGCCGGGGATCTCCCAGAGGAGGCGCTCGAGCGGCTTCGTGACGCGCTCTTCGACCTCCTTCGGCGAGGCGCCGGGCATCCGCACCATCACGTCGCTCATCGGGACGATGATCTGAGGCTCTTCCTCACGCGGGAGGCGCCACACCGCGAAGGCCCCGAGGATCACCGAGGCGACGAGCAAGAGCGGCGTGAGCTTCGAGTGGATGAACGCGCGCGCCATCCTGCCGGCGGCGCCGAGCTTCTGCGGCTTGCTCATGGCCGGACCTCGACCGCGCTGCCGTCGCGAAGCTCTCGAGGTGGCGAGACCACCACGCGCTCGTTCGGCGAGAGCCCGGAGAGGACCTCCGTGAGGGCGCCACGCGAGTCACCGTGGGTGATCATCCGAAGGTGCACGTGCGAGCCCTTGTCGTCGACGACGAAGACGCGATCGAGCGCGCCGAAGGAGTGGATCGCCGTCGTCGGTACGGCGAGCCGCGGCTGCGTCCCGACGTGAAAGCCGACGCGCGCGAAGGTCCCCGGTCGCAAGGGCAAGGGCGCGCCGGTCTCCTTGGGAAGGTCGATCTTCACGAGGAAGGCGCGCGACGCGACGTCGACGTTCGGAACGATCTCGCCGATCGTCCCGACGACCGGCTTCGGTAGCGTGTCGATCTCGACGTCCGCTTCGTCGCCGAGCTTTACTTCGCTCGACCGTGACTCCTCGACCGCCGCTTCGACGCGGAGGGAGCCCTCGTCGGCGATCACGAGGAGCGGTGCGCCGGGCGTCGCGAGCGCGCCGGGATCGACGCGTCGCTCGAGCACGCGCCCCGAGAACGGCGCGGTGATGTTCGAGTAGCCGAGCATCGCGTTCGCTTCACCGAGCGCGGCCTTCGCTTCGTCGATGCGCGAGCCGACCCCACGCACGCGCGCTTCGGCCATCTGCTCCTGCGCCCGCGCTCCGTGCCAGCGCGCCTCGGCTTCGTCGAACTGCTGCTGCGGGATCGCTTTGTCTTGAAGGAGGGCCGCGGCGCGGTCGTACGAGGATTTGGCCATCTTTGCCGCCGCGCGCGCCGCGACGAGCGCGTTCTCCGCCTCGGTCTTTGCCTCCGTCGACTGATCGAACGCCGCATGCGCCCGCGCGACCGACGCACGCGTGTCGTTGGCCTCGAGATCGACGAGCTGCTGGCCGGCGGTGACATGATCGCCCGATCGCACGCGGACGTTGCGGACGTATGCCGTCGTCTTGCTCGCGAGGATCGCGGTGTTCTTTCCTCGGACGGTCCCGCTCGCGCGATAGACGAGCGCGAACGGTTCCTCACGAGCCACCGCCACCGTGACGGGGATGGCGGGCCCCTCGGCCTTCGTCGGATGCGCGGGTTTCGAGCATCCAGAGGCGACGGTAAAGAGGAGCGTGACGGCGAACGCCGGACGAACGGCAAAAGGATTCGCTGGTCGCGTTCTCTCGTCTACACGGCGCGGACGGGGCAGGTGCGGATGTTCAGAAGGCGATAGAGCGGGCAAAAGCCCAAAAATCCCGTCGCGAGCAGGACTCCGCCAAGGAACGCGAGCCAGGGATGATATCCGGTGAACACCTGCGAGAAGAGCGCGAGCCCAGCCAGGATGCGAATCGCGCGATCGATGTTTCCTTCGTTGCGGATCATGACGGCACCTCGAGGGACACCCGCACCGCTGCAACGAGCGCACCGAACGAGATCCGCCGGCGCGGTCGTGATGGCGTCGTCACCTGCTCGCAAAAAGCACGCGCGCGCGCAAAACCTTCGCCCGCCAAAGCAAAACGCCGCCCTCTCGCGAGGACGGCGTCGTGCGTTCGTGGTGGAGTGAGCTACTCGAGCTGGTCGAGTAGATTACGAAGCTCTGTGAGCTCCGCGTGCGCTGTTCGGAGTCGGGTGAACGCTTCCGTCACCACATCGCTCACGGCGACCTTTTCGGCGCGTGGGCGTGAGCTCAGGGCGTTCAGCGCCGTTTGCAAAGCACTCTCGGCGAGGGAGACCTCACCCATGGCTTTGGCGAGCCGCTCCTTCAGCTCGGCTGGTGAAGCGCCCACGTTAGCGGGGCTCCACGCAGCTCAGTTGACGGAGGCGAGTCGCAATCACCATCCGCGATGTCCACCACGCGCGCCACCGCCACCACCACCGCCGCCGCCGCGGTTTCCACCGCCGCCGCCGCCACCGCCACGTGAGCGCTCTTCCGCGATGTTCACGCGAAGGGGACGCCCTTCGAACATGGCGTTGTTGAGCTGGGCGATCGCGTGGGTGGCTTCCGCCTCCGTGTTCATCGTGACGAACGCGAAGCCGCGCGGGCGGCCAGTCTCGCGATCGATGACGACGTGGGTCTCAGCGACCTCGCCGCATTCGGCGAAGCAGGCGCGGAGGGCTTCGGTCGTCACGTCGTAGGACAGGTTGCCCACGTAAAGTCGATTGTTCTGTTGCATTCTTTTGCTCTCTATTTTCGAAACGGCGCAATGGAAAAACCTGGCGTCCAATGAGGCCGGCGAGATCGGACGAGGCCCGCGGAGAAGTCCTCCGCGTCCTCACAGCGACGAAGCTTCGCAGCAGCGATCTCGATCTCGAATGAGCAAGAGAACGTAGTGAGCGACGGAACGTGAAGTGAGCGAGACCTGACCATAGTGCACGCATGCCGTTCGTGCAACGAGCGTGGACCGTCAAAACCATCTCAGCCGGGTTCTTGGCACGTTTCTCGACGGCTTTTCTCTGCGCTTTCTCCAAGAATCGACGTCGTGAATGGGTCGACGGGGCCGATCGAGCGCGAGCGGCCCGCTTTTCGCTCTTCTTCGAGGCGTGCTCAGCCGACAATCGAGGATCACGTGAGCGTCGAGACCCCGAGCCCAAAGCCAACCGCCGACACGGATTCGGCCGACGTGTCGGCGCTCGCGAGGTGGCTGCCAGGCGTGTGGCTCGTTCGTCACTACCGGCGGGAGTGGCTCGTGAAGGACACGACGGCGGGCGTCGTCCTCACGACGTTGCTCGTCCCCGCGGGGCTTGGCTACGCGCAGGCCTCGGGGCTTCCTCCCGTCACGGGCCTCTACGCGACGATCCTCCCGCTTCTCGTCTACGCGCTCTTCGGACCCTCGCGCGTGCTCGTTCTCGGGCCAGACTCCGCGCTCGTGCCGCTCGTCGCCGCGGCGAGCGTGACCAACGGCAACGGCGATCCTCGTCACACCGTCGCGCGCGCGGCCGTGCTCGCGATCCTCACCGGGGCGCTCTGCATGGGAGGCAGCTTGCTTCGCGCGGGCAGTATCGTCGCGGACCTCCTCTCGAAGCCCGTGCGCGTCGGGTATCTGAACGGCATCGCGGCCACGATCCTCATCACGCAGCTCCCGAAGCTGTTCGGCTTCAGTGTTCATGCGACGGATCTCCTGCACGGCGCGATGGAGGTGACACAAGGCGTGCTGACAGGACGCGTTCATCCCATCGCCTTCGCGCTCGGCGGCGGCGCGCTCGCCGTGATGATCGCGCTTCGTGCGCTCGTGCCACGCGTGCCCGGGTTGTTCTTGGTCATCGTGATCGCCACGGTCGTCGTGCGCTTTGCCGCGCTCGACGTCCCGGTCGTCGGCGCCGTTCCCAGCGGGATCCCAACGCCGTCGTTCCCGATGGTCGCGCTGTCCGAGCTGGGCGAGCTGTTCGCCGCCTCGCTCGGGATCGCGCTCGTCGCGTACGCCGATACGAGCGTGCTCTCGCGAACCTTTGCTCGCCGGCAGCAATACCAAACGGATCCCAACCGTGAGCTCGTCGCGCTCGGCGCGGCGAACGTCGCGGCCGGCCTCTTTGGTGGCTTTCCGGTGTCGAGCTCCGCGTCCCGCACGCCGGTCGCCGTCGCGGCAGGATCGCGCACTCAGCTCACGGGCGTCGTCGGCGCGATCATGATCGCGATCGTCCTCCTCACGGCTCCGCGACTGCTCGCGACGCTGCCTCTCGCGGCGCTCGCGGCGGTCGTCATCGACGCGGCGACGCGCATGTTCGATGTCGCGACGATGCGTGTCTCCTGGCGTGTCCGTCGATCGGACTTCGTGCTTTCGCTCGTCGCGTTCGCCTCGGTTGCGCTGCTCGGCGTGCTCAAGGGGATCGCGATCGCCGTCGCGGTGTCCTTGCTCGACGTCGTGCGCCGCGCATGGCGTCCACACGACGCGATCCTTGGTCGAGCGCCCGGCGTGAAGGGCTACCACGACGTCACGAGGTATCCGAACGCGAAGCAGGTCCCCGGCCTCGTCCTCCTCCGGTGGGACGCGCCGATCTTCTTCGCGAACGCCGACACGTTTCGGGCCCGCGTGCTCGACGCCGCGCGAGAGCGCGAAGCGAAATGGATCGTGATCGCCGCCGAGCCCATCACCGATGTCGACACGACCGCCGCCGAGATGCTCGAAGAGCTCGACGCCGATCTCACCGCGCGCGGCGTCGAGCTCGCGTTTGCCGAGATGAAAGACCCCGTGAAGGATCGGCTCCATCGCTATGGGCTCGAGAAGCGCATCGGTCGCGAGTTCTTCTTTCCCACGATCGGTGTCGCGGTGAAGGCGTACGTCAAGAAGCACGACATCGAGTGGGTGGACTGGGAGAATGCACCGCACGAATAGAGCCGACTGTTCGGACGTGTGACGGCGCTGGGCGTCGACGCAATGGATGGCACTCCCGCCCTCGCTGGTAGAGTCGCGCACGCGCAGATCGTTCGTCCGCATGCTCGGAGTGGTGCTTTGCGCTCGCGTGCATTGACGTACGGATGATGCCGACGTACCGATGACTATCGGTTAGTCGCCCGCATCTCCTTTATGTTGGGCGCGAGTTGTTCCGCATCTGGTCGAAGCGCATGTCATGCGCCGAACGAAGGAGGTGTTGAGAAGCTTCATGAGCGACAGCTCGAAATGAAAGACTGTGTAGATCTTGCGTGTGCAGGACAGGGGGGGACATGACATCGAGACGCACAACGAGGTTCATCACGCGCCGACACACCAATCCAAAACCAAGCATCGTACGCACGAGGGTGTCGGAGAGCGGCTTTCATCGCCGGTATTCCACGGACGACGCCCGCGACCACGAAGGTGAATCTTTCGAGTCGGGGCGACCGCAAGGACAGCCTGCGTTCGACCGAACGGCCGTCCGAGCAGCGACGAGAGCGAAGGCGAACGAGCATCTGTTCGAGCTCGCGATCGCTTTCCTCACACTCTCGAATCCGTACCTGCTGATTCACGATCTCGAGCGACAGGTCGCCGCGCGCTTTGCGTGTGAGTGTTTGGTCGAGATGCGGGAGGACCTCGATTCGGAGCCACAGCGCGCAGAGCACCACGCCGGTCGAGCACGGGTGTCAGCGGATGGGGTGCTCGATCCCAACCCCGTCGACTCGAGCGTCTTGGCTCCGCTGGTCGACCACGTCATGCGTTGCGACCGCTCGCTAGCGATTGGGCTCGACGGCGAAGACGAAGACCTCGGTCCGAGCGGTCTCGACGTGACGACGCTGAAGATGCTCGCACCCGACGTCCGTTGGGTCGTCGCGGCGCCCATCCACCGAGGCGGCGTGACCGCTGGCGCTGTCGTGCTCCTCGGCGCACGTGGCGATGAGCCTCCATGGTGGGTCGAGATCGTGGAACGGCTCGCGGTGCTCGTCGGCGCTTCGTTCGACAACTGGCACGCGTATGTCTGTGCGCAAGAGGCGCTTCACGTGCGTGATGACGTGCTCGCGATCGTCTCGCATGAGCTCAAGAATCCGCTCGGAGTGATCCTCATGGGCACGGCGAGCATCCTCCGGCGCACGCAGGTCGAGTTGGATGCGGCGTTCCTCCAACGAGAGGTCGAAGCGATCCAACGAAACGCCCGGCGAATGAAGATACTCATCGCGGACCTGCTCGACTACGGCTCGATTCAGGCGGGGAGGCTCTCGATGAATCCTGTGCCCTGCAGGCCCGATCGTCTAGTCGACGAAGCCATCGCCGAGACGACCTTCGCGGCTTTGGATCGCGGCGTGGCGCTCGTCGTGACCGACGCGAACCGCCTCCATGCACTCCCTGACGTATGCGCAGACCCCGATCGCGTCGAACAAGTGCTCATCAATCTCGTCGGCAACGCGATCAAGTTCACACGTCGAGGTGGCAAGGTCACCGTCAGCGCCAGCCTCACGAGCGCGAGCGCGTCCGACGAACGCTCGAGCGACGCCGTCCTCTTCACCGTCACCGACACGGGGATAGGTATCGCCGAAGACGCTCTTCCGCACGTCTTCGAACGCTACTGGAAGGCGTCCTCCGCAAAGCTCTTGGGAGCGGGCTCAGGGCTGGGCTTGGCGATCTCCAAGAGCCTCGTCGAGCTATCGGGTGGGCGAATTTGGGTGGAGAGCACGCTCGGCAACGGGACGAAGGTGAGCTTCACCGTTCCGGTGGCACGAGATATACAGGCTCTACCGCATACGAGCGAATAGACCCATCCGCGATAGCTCAGTAGGCGTGTGGTGCGTAGCCTGCCGCTTTGGCGTATTCACGATAGGTCGGCAAAACGATATTTGCGTAATCGGTATTGTATTGCGTGCAGCTCTTGGTGCTGCCGTGATTGGCATAATTGCCCATCGCCATCATCGTGTATTGGTCGACCGTGCAACCGGGATATTGCTTTTCGACCTCGGCGCGGTT
>JBGAFW010000138.1:0-17453 GCA_044227045.1 Labilithrix sp. | reverse complement strand
CCGGCCTGCGGCAGCGCATCCGCGTGCTTGGCGAGGAGCGCGGCGAGGTGCTTCGTCACCGCGGGCTCTTGCGCGTACGGCAGACCAAGCTGCGTGAGCGCAGCGCGCGCGCGTGTGGTCGGACGGGCGTCCGAGCCGACGACGGGGAAGAAGCCGTCGATGATCGCCTTCTGCACTTCGTCGCGCGTGAGCTCCGTGCGGAGCGTTCCGCCGACGAGCTTCGATCCCTTACCCGCGATCGCGATCTGCGCGCTCTTCGCCTTGCCGTCGCCGAGAAGCTTCTCCTTGGCGCCACGGCATGCGTGTTGGAGGCTGATGCGCTGCCAGCGATCGAGCTCCAGCGTCTTGCCGGCCTCTTCGGCGTCTGCGATCATCTTCTGCTCGACGACGTGCGCGAGGAGCAGATCCATGTTGTCGCCGCCAAGGAGGATGTGATCGCCCACCGCGACGCGCTCGAGGACGAGCTCGCCGCCTTTGTCGACCGCCGCGATGACCGAGAAGTCCGACGTTCCGCCGCCGACATCGACGACGAGCACGACGTCTCCCGCGCCGACGTCTTTGCGCCACGCGTCGCCTTTGTTCGCGAGCCACGCATAGAACGCCGCTTGCGGCTCTTCGAGGAGAGTGAGGTCCTCGAGCCCGGCCGCATACGCCGCCTCGGTCGTGAGCTCGCGCGCCGACGCGTCGAACGACGCAGGCACGGTGAGCACGACGCTCTGCTTCGTGAGCGAGAGCGCGGGATCGCCCTTCGCGACGACGTGGTCCCACGCTTCGATGAGGTGCTCGAGGTAGCGCCACGACGCCTCGACCGGGCTGATGCGCTCGACGTCCTCGGGTGCTCCCGGCGGAAGGATGGCGGAGCGACGATCGACGGAAGGATGGCAGAGCCAGCTCTTGGCGCTCGCGATGACGCGTGCAGGAGCATCGACGCCGCGCGCCCGCGCGTGCTCGCCGACGACGTACGTGCGTGACTCGTCCCACGGCAGTGACTGCGGGCCGTCGCTCGCGTGCGCGATGTAGAAGAACGATGGCAAGAGATCGCGCGAGTCGAGCGTGCCCTGCGCGACGAGCTGCGGGATGCCGAGCATCGTGGGCGACGGCAACGGCGCCGCCTCGTCCGTCGGGATCGGCGCGTACGCGAGCGCGGTGTGGGTGGTGCCGAGATCGATCCCGACGACGTACTTGGGTGACGACGCGCTGCTCACAGCTCGACCTCCGCCTGCGCGACGATGCGTGTGTCGTGTCCGGAGACCGCGGTCGGCAGCTTCACGTCGGTGGCTCGCCATCCGCGATGACGAAGCGTGCCGGTATGCGGCCCTTTGCCTTGCACGTTGCCGGTGAGCTTGATCTCCGCAGGGCTCGTCTCTTCGGGGAGCGACACCTTCGTTCCCTCTTCTTCTTTGCGGACGGGCTCGAGCGTGAAGTGTTCGCGGAGCGCCTTGCGGCAGCCGCTATGAACGACACGGGCGGCCGCGCCGATGTCGGCGTCGCTGAAGCTCGCGACGTCTTCCTCGAGGAAATCGATCAGGCGGCCTTCTCGCTGGAGAAGCGCGAGCAGCTGAAGCGCGGCGTCGGTGGGCGGTGGCCCCTTCTTCTCGACGACCTTCTCGACGACCTTCTCGACCACCTTCTCGACGATGACCTTCTCGGGCTCGGGCTTGTCGGTTAGGTCGGGCGCGACGAGGAGAGCCGGGTTGTGAACCTTCGCGGCGAAGATGCCGTCGAACAAGACGCGAAAGAAGCACACCCATGCAAACCAAAGCCGGGTGCCAAAACCGAGGGGCTCGAGGGTGGACGAAGAGGTCGAAGATGCCATGCCTCCGGGCACCATAGTCCTCCCGTCGGCCGATGAGAATCGTGACTTGGTGCCTATTTTTAGGGCTATTTGATGGTCGAGGCGACCGCGAGGGCGATCGCGACCAGCACGGCCAGCCCGATGCCGATCGCGAGCGGCGAGAGCCTCTTCCGTTCGTGGTCGGCCGGCTCCGCTTCGTCGGCCTTCGAGGTCGTGAGCGCGTTCTCGATGCTCGCGCGCTTTTCGTCCTCCACGAGCGCTCGGCCGGGGAGCGACGCCGCGGCCGCGTCTCCAGACCCGCTGACGGGATGCTTGCCCGACTCGGGGAGCGTGGGAGGTGCTTCGTCGACGCTCGGCCCCGGGCGCTTCGACGCGGTGTGGTCGATGAGCTCGTCGAGCAAGAGCTCCATCCCGTCCCATCGCGCGTCACGGTCGAACGCGCGCGCCCGGTCGATCGCGAGCGCCACGGGCGTCGGGATCTCGCTGCGCGACGTCAACGGCGGAGAGCCCTCCTTCGGGACCTCGCCGGTGAGCAGCTCGTAGGCGACCACACCCCAGGCATATTGGTCGCCGAGCTCGTCGTAGAGCCCATCGTCGCCCGTCTCCGGCGGCTTGTAGTCCGAGGTCGGAACGGGCTTGGTGGCCTCGGCGGCCTCGATCTCGTTCTCCCAATCGCGCTCGCCGCCGAGATCGAACTTCACCCACTTCGCGATCCCGAAGTCGACGAGACAGATCGTGCCATCTGGACGCACGATCACGTTCTCGGGCTTCAGATCGCGATGAACGACCCCGGCGCGATGCATCGCGGAGAGACCGTCGCCGATCTGGCGGATCCAACGCAGACGCTGCGCCATCGTCACGTTCGCGTCTTTGATCGAAGGGCGCAGCGACTTGCCCTCGACGAGATCCATCACCATGAAGCTCGTGCCCGCCGCCTCGCCCGCGTCGTGAACCGACACGACGTGCGGATGCCGGAGCAGCGACGCGAGCCGGGCTTCCCTGGCGAAGTGCGTGCGCGCCATCGCGAGCTCGTCGTCGGCCGCGTGCATGATCTTCACGACGACCTTCGAGCCCATCTCGAGGTCGTTGGCCTCCCAGACCTCTCCGAGCGCACCACGGCCGAGAAGGCGTTTTAGCCTATATCGGCCGAGATCCTCAGGGTTCGCCATGCTTCGACAAGGGATGCTACAAGATTGCCCTAGCTCGCGTCCTTCGCTAGACGATGAAGAAAGGGTGGATGCGGGCGCCGGCGGAGTTTTGCCGACTCGGGACCCTCACCAGTACTCTCTTTTCGAAGCATCGGCATCATCATGGCGCAGAAGCGAATCCAGCTCATCGTCCGCGGCCGCGTGCAAGGTGTCTACTTCCGTGCAGCGGCGCAGCGGGAGGCACGACGTCTCGGCATCACCGGATGGGTCCGAAATCGACCCGACGGGAGTATCGAGATGTGTGCCGAAGGCGACGAAGACTCGATCAAAGAGCTCGCCAGCTGGGCCAACCACGGCCCGTCCGCGGCGCGGGTCGACAACGTCGACATCCGGTGGCGCGGCTACACCGGCGAATTCCCCGAGTTCGCCATTGTCGACTAGCCCGAGCCTCCGCAGCTCGCCGCGGGAAGCGCGCCGAGGAGAGAGGGAAGCGTCCCTTCGTTTGGGGCGTTCGGAGGAGAAGGTCGTGCGTCTCTATCCATCCTCGATGAACCAGCGCGCGAGCTGCCGGCGGAGCGCCGCGGCCCTCGCGTTCGTGGTCTCTCTCCTCGCCGTCTCGCTCTCGTCATCGCACGCGTTCGCCGAAGGCGCATCGCCTGCGAGCGCCGCGTCGTCCTTGAGAGAGGCCGAGAAGGCGAAGGACGAAGCGGCCGCGGAGGCCGAGCTCGACAAGCACGTCGCCAACCTCGCGAGCGATGACTTCGAGACGCGAAAGAGCGCCGTGGCGGGCATCGAAGGCGTCTCGCAGGATGCGGTCCCCGCGATCACGAAGCAGCTCACGTCGCTGCGAAAGACGCCGCAGACCGCCGGCGTCCAGTCTGCGCTGAAGGCGGCTCGTGACGCGCTCGGTAAAGAAGCGAACAAAGACAAAGACAAAGACAAAGACAAAGAGATCGACCTGCTCGACGCGCTCGTGAAGACGAGGTCGGACGGCCAAGGGTATCGAACGGCGATCACCACGGCGGCCCTCCTTCGCGCGCTCGCTCACATCGGCACGACGCCTGCGGTGAAGCAGCTCGTCAAGGTCGCCGTCGATCACGGCGGCTCGCTTCGCTCGGAGGTCGCGCGCCACGTGAAGGCGCTCGGCGACAAAGCCATCCCCGCGCTGATCGAGACGCGCAAGGAGCCGTCATCGGAGCTTCGCCACTGGTCGTTCTCGCAGCTCGAGGCGATGGGCAAGCGCGTCCCTGGTGACGCCGTCCAGACCAAGGACAACCAAGTGCTCGCCGACGTGCTTCGCGCCTTCGCGAACGTGCACGACATGGACGCGCTCCCGGTCCTCCTCTCGTTCGTGAACTCCGATCGCATTCAGGTTCGCGGCGCGGCGCGTGACGCGCTTCGTGCGTTTGGGCAAGACGCCGTCTGGAAGCTCCGTGAGGCCTACTCGAACGTGACCGGCAAAGCGGCACCAGAAGGCTGGAAGGCCGACGAGATCGCGAAGGAGCTCTTCGCGGCCTACGACCGCCTTCGCCTTCAAGAGGTCTACGGGCTGCTCGACGAAGGCCTCGCGAAGGAAAAAGAAGGCAAGCTCGAAGAAGCGATCGCGGCGTTCGACAAGGTGCTCGCGCGCCAACCGATGATCGAGCGGCGTGGTGAGATGGTGCCGGCGTACGTCGCGTATGCGCAAAGCCTCGAGGAGACCGACCCGCCGAAGGCGCTCGCGATCTTCCGCAAGGCGCTTCGCCTCTGGCCGGAGAGCTCGCGCGCGCCGCAGATCGAGGCCGAGATCAACTACCTCGAAGGCAAAGAGCTGCTGGCGCGCGGCATCGCCGACACGGAGCCGTTCAAGCGGGCGCTCGCGCTCGACCCTGGACACGAGAAGGCGCGCGCCGAGCTGAATCGCCTCGAGACGAACGTCGAGGAGAGGCAGGAGCGCTTCCGCGCGCTCGCCGCCGCAGGCGCGGTCGTCGTCGTCGCGCTGCTCGGCATCATCCTGTTCGGAGGCCGCAAGAAGGGCCGTCCACGCGCAGAGCCATCGTCATCGCGCGCCTGAAGGCTTCGATAAGGCCAGAAACTCGCCCGCGATGGAGCCGAGGCCTACGATGTCGACGTGGTGGCCGATCAACGTCCGCGTCGCATGCATGCGTGGTCCGCCGGCCTGCTCGGCGTGCTGCTGTCCGTGTGGGCCGTGCTCCAGGGATGCACCGCGTTCAAAGAGGCCGACCCGACCATCGTCCCGAGCACGAACATCCCCGACGAAGGGGGCTCGGCGGATGGATCGTCCGGAGCGTCGTCGTCCTCGGGCGGCGCCTCGTCGTCTTCGTCATCTACTTCATCTTCGTCTTCTTCTTCCTCTTCTTCCTCTTCCTCTGGAGAGGCCGGGGTCGACGGCGCGCCTCCCTGCCCCGTCAAGACGATCGAGGATGGCTTCGAGCGGGCTTCGCTCCTCGAGAACAACGCCTGGGACCTCCTCCCGATGTCGACGTCCGGACAAGGCGTCGAGATCGGCTTCGACACGGCCAACCCGAAGATGGGCACGAAGAGCCTGCGGCTCTCGACGACCGACCGCTCCGGCGGAGGTGGCGCGCCGCTGCTCACGTCGTTCTTCCAGGAGTCGCTCAACACGAGCGACTGCGTGGTGAGGCTGGAGCTCGATCTCGCCGTCGAGACGATGCCTCAGGCGGGTGAGTCGCTCGCGATCGCAAGCATGGAGATCGGTGGCTCGCCGATCTCGAGCACCGTCTACCTCGAGCTCACGAGCGCGGCGCTCGTCGGGTACGAACGGACGTCCATGGGCGCGACGTCATCGCTGAAGACGATGCCGCTCCCAAACGGCGGCCTCTGGACCCACCTCCAGATCCTCCTCGAACGGACACCGAGCCCGTCGATCACGCTCGTCGAGGATGGGACCTCGAGCGTCCTCACGCCGATGGCAAACGGAACGCTGACGGTGAAGAACGTGCGCTTCGGAATGGTGAACAGCTCCCCGAAGGCGACGGCGAGCGTGCGCTTCGACAACGTCACGCTGCACTGAGCCTGCCGCTCCCTTCAGCGGGCCGCGCGCGCTTGCTCTTCCTGCATCTCTTCCGCTGCCTGCTCTTCTTCGGCGTGGCCTGGCTCGTTGGCGTCGGCGCCGGGCGCGATGCGGTAGCCCTTCGCGACGCCTTGCTCGGCGACGGCGTCCTCGAAGGCACGAAACGTCTTGTGCACGAGGAGATCGCGTTCACGCGCCGCGCGGCGCTGGTTCGACTGGATCCATGGGATGAGCGCCAGGACGCCGATGCCGAGCGTGACGATCGCCATGAGGACGATGAACGTCGCGACCCACGGATCCGTAAACGACTCGACGCGCACGGACAGCCGCGTGTCGGCGCCCTGTCGACCAAGGCGAAGCGTGACCTCACGACGCGAGGTTCCCTTCGTCTCCTTCGTCACGAAGTAGCCGTCACCGAGCTCCTCGAGCTCGCTGCCGGTCGCCTCGCGCGCGATCCGCGGCGCCATCGCGAGCGCTCGCTCGTAGGTGATGGGAAGGACGCGCTCGTCTTCGCGAACCGTCAGCTGGGCAGGCGCTTGTTGCGTCATCGTTCAATCCCCTCTCGACATCCTCACCACGAACACCGAACCTCACCAGACGCGCCGCGCACAAAACGACCACGGCGACAGCCGTGAGACCATCGCCGTAAGTCAAACACAGAGCGTGGAAGAATCAGCCCGCGGCGGCCTCGGCGGCCTTCGGCTCTTTCTTCGCCTTCTTGGCCTTGGTCTTCTTCTCACCGCCCTCGGCTGCTGCTGCGCCTTCGACGAGCTCGATGATCGACATCGGCGCGTTGTCGCCGCGGCGCTCGCCGACCTTGATGATGCGCGTGTATCCGCCCGCGCGTCCTTCGAAGCGCTTGGCGAGATCGATCAGGACCTTCTCGACGAGATCGACCTTCTTCGTCTCGCCGCCCTTCTCGACGCGCGTTCCCCAGCGAGGAATGTACGCAGAGATGAGACGCTTCGTCGCGAGGCGACGAGCCTTGTCCTTCTCCGAGAGCTTCTCGAGCGGCGTGTACGAGACCTCACCGAGGCGGCGAGCCTTGGTGATGAGGCGCTCCGCGACGCGGCGGAGCTCCTTGGCCTTCGCATCCGTCGTCTCGATGCGCTCGTTGAGGACGAGGTTCGCCGTCAGGTTGCGGAACATCGCACGGCGGCTGGTGGTGTTTCGGTCGAACTTTCGACCTGCATTCTGGTGTCGCATTGTCGGTCCTGAGCTTTTGCTTCTTGGAGATGCGCTCGCGTCGCTCCACTCGTGAGAGACGCGAGCCTCTCGGTCTTAGTTTTGCGCCTGCTGCGCCTTCCAGCGCTCGAGCATCTGGGGCCAGTTGTCGATCTTCATGCCGAGCGACAGGCCCATGTTGGCGAGGATTTCTTTGATTTCCTTCAGGCTCTTGCGGCCGAAGTTCTTCGTCTTGAGCATGTCCTGCTCGGTGCGCTGAACGAGCTCGCCGATCAGCGTGATGTTTGCATTCTGCAAACAGTTCGCGGAGCGGACGGAGAGCTCGAGCTCGTCGACGGAGCGGAAGAGGTTCTCGTTGAGCGGCTCGTCCTCGGGCGTGCCCTGGACGTAGCTGGTCTCCTCGGTCTCCTCGAAGTTGATGAAGATCGTGAGCTGCTCCTTCAGGATCTTGGCCGCGTAGGCGACCGCGTCCTGGGGCTTCACGCTGCCGTTCGTCCAGACTTCGAGCGTGAGCTTGTCGTAGTCGGTGACCTGACCAACGCGCGCGTTCGTGACGGTGTAGTTCACCTTGCGGACGGGCGAGAAGAGCGCGTCGATCGGGATCGTGCCGATCGGCATCGTCGGGGTCTTGTTCTTCTCTGCGGGGACGTAGCCACGGCCGACGTTGACCGTGAGCTCCATCTGAAGCGGGCCCTTCTTGTCGAGCGTCGCGATCAGGTGGTCGGGGTTGAGGACCGAGAGGCCGTCGGTGAGCGTGATGTCACGCGCGTAGACCGGCCCGGGGCCTTCCTTGTCGATGCGAACGGTGTACGTCTTGGCCGACTGCGCCTTGAGGACGACTTCCTTCAGGTTGAGGATGATGTCCGTGACGTCTTCGACGACGTCGCCGATCGTCGTGAACTCGTGGAGCGCGCCTTCGATGCGGATCGCCGTGATGGCGGCGCCCTGGAGCGACGAGAGGAGAACGCGACGAAGCGAGTTGCCGAGCGTGATGCCGTAGCCGCGCTCGAGGGGCTCGCACGAGAAGCGGCCGTAGAACTCGGTGAGCGTCTCTTGCTCGATATGAATGCCGCGCGGACGAATCAGATCGCGCCAGTTGCGTGTGACGATATTGCTCATATTTCCTCTTCTCGCTTTTCGCGTTGATGTTCACGCGGCGATCCCACGGCGCCTTCGAACCCGCTCTCCGGTCGCTGCCGTCGCCTGCCCGTGTTGCTTCTCTCGGACGGGAATGCCGATCGATTTCCGATCAGCGTGAGTAGTATTCGACGATGTACTGCTCGCGAATCGGGGGCTCGTTGAGCTCCTCGCGAACCGGGACGCCCTTGAAGACACCGCTGAAGGTGTTCTTGTCGACGTCGAGCCAGGACAGCGCTGCACGGCGCTCGAGCTGCGCGAGCGACGCGGCGATGAACTTGATGCCGCGGCTCTTCTCGCGAACTTCGACCTTGTCGCCCGGCTTGAGCAGGTACGACGGGATGTTCACGCGCTTGCCGTTCACGTGGATGTGCGAGTGCTTGACGAGCTGGCGCGCTTCGTTGCGCGACGACGCGAAGCCCATACGGTGGACGACGTTGTCGAGGCGGCTCTCGATGAGGCCGAGCATCTGCTCGCCCGTACGGCCCTTGCGGCGCGTGGCATCGAAGTAATAGGCGCGGAACTGACGCTCGAGCACGCCGTAGATGCGACGCGTCTTTTGCTTCTCGCGGAGACGGACGGCGTACTCCGTCAGCTTGATGCGGCCTTGGCCGTGCTGGCCCGGCGGATAGGGGCGACGCGTGACCGAGCACTTGTCGGTGTAGCAGCGCTCACCCTTGAGAAAGAGCTTGATGCCTTCGCGACGGCAAAGCTTGCAGACGGGTCCGATGTAACGAGCCATTGATCCTTGCGTTCCTTCTGATTCGACGCCCTCTCCGCCACGCTCGAGAGCGCGCGTCGAGAGAATCAAGAGAACCGGTTTACACGCGCGCCCCGAGCGTTCGGGGTGGTTGCTTCGTCCCGGCGTGTTCCTCCCCAAAGAAAGGGGTGGAACGGGAGAACGCAGGCTTTTAGTCGAAGGCGCCGAAAAGGCAAGCAGATCCCTGGCCAACCCCCGGACCCCCGCATTTCGCACGACGTCGACGGGCGAAAACGCGGCCTTTTCAGGGTCTCGGGTCACGGCTCCCCTTGGTCAACCAAGAGCTGGCGCGCGGTGCTGGCGCCCGCAGTCCGGCGCGTTGGTGCTGGCGCCCGCAGTCCGGCGCGTTGGTGCCCGGCGCCCGCAGTCCGGCCGCCGCTCTTAGAGGGAGCCACCCCAGCAAGCCGACCATCTCGAGATACTTGCATTCTACAAACATCACGACGCGCGGGTTCGAGCAAACGGATCTCGGGCAAGCGAACTTTGGATCGCAGCGGCCCACGGACTCGGACGACTGTCAATCGTGGATCGCCACATGTTCGTTCGAAGAAGGAGCCGCATGGGATACAGCGCGTACACCTGCGGCAGGACCACCCGCAAAAAAAAGTCGCGCTCGTGCGCGGCGTCTATCCCGAAGATCGCCCTCTGCCACATTCCACGAATCGGCTTGTTTTGCTCTGTACTTCGGCTGTGGCAGCTGAAGCGTGCGGCCTGCGTCGTCTCGATCTGCGACGCATAACCTGCGGCTAGACCGCGCATTTTCTCCGTTGACCTTTGTCCTAAGGCAGAGAGAATGTCTCGCTTGTCCCAATGGGGCCGCAGCGCCCTTTGCACTTTGCATGGGGCTGGGAGGACGATGATGGGCATTAGATTGAAAGAAGCTTTGCGAGGGGTCGCCGTAGCGACACTACTCGCAGCAGGCGCTTGCGCAGGCGTGGCCTGCGGAGGCGATGACAGCAGTAGCGGGGGAAGCTCCACGAGCGGTGGAGTCGACTCTGGACCGGGCAGCAGCTCCGGAGACACGGGCGCTCCGAACCAAGATTCGGGCGCGCCTGTCGATACGGGCGCACCCGACACCGGCAACCCGGACACCGGCCCGCCGCCTGAGGCCGTGGGCACGCCAGTCTTCAACCCGCTTCCGACCGCGGGTCCGTTCACGAGCTCCGTCCCGGGTGGCGTTCAGATCACCACCACGCCAGCGGACGCGACGATCTTCTTCACCACGAACGGCACGAACCCGACGACGGCCAGCACCGTCTACTCGGGTCCGATCTCCGTCACGAGCACGACGACGATCCGCGCCTTCGCGACCAAGACCGGCTTTAGCCCGTCTGCCGTTGCGGCCGGCACGTTCGTCATCAACCCGCCCGCAGCGGGTCAGCTCTCGGACGTCACGGTGACGCCTTCGACGGGTACGTATCCGAACCCGCAGAGCGTCGGCATGACGATCCCGGCAGCGGAAGCTCCGGCCACGATTTGTTACACGCTCGACGGCGCGACGCCGACGTGCACGAGCAATCCGGACCCGAACTTCGCGACGCCCGCCACGTGCACCGGCACGACGGCGACGTACAGCGCAGGCGCGCCTCTCCAAGTCGACGCACCCACGGGTGGCGGCTCGACGACGGTGAAGGCGATCGCGTGCAAGAACGGCCAGAAGACGTCCGTTGGCGTGACCTCGTCGGTCCTCAGCTTCAAGGCTGCGAAGCCCACGGCGTCGGTTCCCCCCGCAGTCGACGTGCCCGACACGACGACGCGTGAGGTTCCGCAGAACACGCTCTTCACGCTCTCGACCGCGACCCTCGGTGGCGGCACGAGCATCCACTACCGCACCGACGGCATCAACCCGAACTGCATCGCCGTCGCGAACACGACGCCGAGCCAGACGGGCGCCGGCGAGCAGAGCTGCGGCGCGAACACGTCCGCATGCCTCATCAACATCGACAAGAACTACACGTTCAAGGCGATCGCCTGCAAACTCAACTACCAGGCCTCGGACATGGCGACGTTCAACTTCGCCGTCCGCGTCAAGCCGCCGACGCTCGACTCGAACACCGCCGCGACGCCTTACTTCAACGACCACGCGGTCGTTGCGGGTGACGCTGTCTCCGCGGGTCAAGTCGCCTCGACGTGGCGCTGCTACTCGACGGGCGCGAGCCCCGTCCTCTGCGGCGCGACCGTCAACGCGTGCACCTCGGGCAGCAGCACCATCCCGACGGTCACCGTGAACAACACGACGATCAACGTCGACAACTGCGCAGCGGGCTTCACGTCCTCGGCGTCGCCTGCGCTTCCGGGCTCGGGCACGAACGGCGTCGTGAGCGGCGGCTACTTCCTGAAGGTCGCCCCGGTCTCCGTCAACCCGTCGCCGGGCGGCGGCATCTACTCGAACCCCTCCGTTGGTGGCGGCCCGACGGTCTCCGGCAACTACTGGGACAACGGCAACCCCACGAGCTTCACGCTCGACACGGCAACGAACAACTCGGCAGGTCCCGTCAACGTCCAGATCCACTACACCGTGAACGGCGCGCAGCCCACCTGCGCCTCGGGCACCGTGATTGGAAAGGGCGGAGCGGTCGCGCCGTCCCCGCTCAACCCCTTCTCGACGATCCGCGCGATCGCGTGCAAGACGAACTACGTCGACAGCGACAACCGCGTCCTCAGCTACCAAGATCCCGCTGCGAAGCCGAGCCTCACGCTCGTCACCACGCCGTCGCTCATCAACGGCGTCCAGACGGGCCCGAACTACACGAACAACGTCGCCATCGTCATGACGGCGGATCCGCCGGCCACCGGCCCCGCTCCTGTGACGAACATCTGCTACACGGTCGGTCAGCCGCCGCTCGGTGGCTCGATTCCGGATCCGGACTGCAGCCCCGTCACGGGCGCCTGCACCGCGGGTTCGCTCTACAACCCTGCGGCTCCCTTCACCGTCGACACGACCGGCTTCCAAGTGAAGGCGATCGCGTGCAAGACGGGCGTTCCGCAGAAGTCGGACCCGGTTGAAGGTGTCTACACATTCAAGATGGGCGCCCCCTTCATCACGGACGCGGCTCCGAACTGCTCACCCGCCATCCCGGGTTGCGGCAACACGCTCGCGAACGGCTCGCCGTACGCGTACAACTCGAACCTCTACTTCCACACCGGAAGTGAGCCGAGCAAGTCGGGCAACATCCAGTACCGCTTCAGCACGGGCGCGAACCCGAACCCGACCTGCAGCACGGGCACGATTGCTACGTCGGACAACTTCCTGCCGCCGAACAATCAGCCCTTCACGTACAACGTGATCGCCTGTGACGTGACGAACAACTTCCTCCCATCGGACGTCGTTCACCTCTCGTACTCGGCCTACCTCACGGACCCGACGTTTAGCCCGACGGGCCAGACGACGAACAACCTCATCTCGACCACCGTCAGCTCGACGAGCGCGGCGGCCGCGGGCGGCTACCTCTGCTACACGACGGACGGGTCGGCCCCGGCCTGTGTCGGCGGCGGTACCTGCACCGGCACCCTCCTCGCGAATGGTGGTTCGGTCAACATCACCACCGACCCGACGACGGTTCGCGCGGTCTCCTGCCGCCCGACCGGCTTCACGCAGTCGGGTATCTCGAGCAGCGGTCAGTTCCGCCTGATCGTCGACGACCCGACCATCACGCCTGCTGGATCGCCTCCGAACCAAACGGTTCCGGTGACGGTCGGCATCACGAACAACGCAACGATCGGCGCCACGGTGTGTTGGTCAACGGATGGTTCGAGCGTCGACTCGAGCTGCAGCGCAAGCGCAAGCGTCATCTGCCAGGCGGCAGTCGGCGCGAGCACGGCGCTCACGACCCTCCCGCCGCCGAACAAGGCAACGAACTTCACGTTGCATGTTCGCGCTTGCAAGGCTGGCTTCGCCTCGACCGCAGACATCGTTCGCAACTACAGCTTCTCGCCGTACACGCGCACGATCGTCATCGACGGTCTCGACGACTGGTCACTCAACGAGAACGGCCTCGACACCGAGACCGTCGACAACGGCTACCTCGCGTGGGACCCGACCTACGTCTACTTCGGTTGGCGTGGCGCTTCGCTCACGAACAGCACGGCTCGCTACTTCGGCATCTACCTCAGGTCGCCGACGGGACCGTACACCCTCACGCGTGACGACAGGCTCGGTGCGGACCACTTCGGTCAGTACACACCTGGCGTCCAGTGGGGAATGATGCCTCAGCCGATCGGAGGCGTGGACTTCCACTTCTTCGTCCGTACCGATCGCAACGAGAACCCCGGCGTCAGTCATTGGGATGGCGCCAACTGGGTGGACGGAGCAGCCCTTGCTCCGATCACCTGCGCCTACGGCGGTCAGCTCGGAAACGCGAACGCTCTCATCGAGTGCCGCGTGACGCGCGCCTCCGTTGGCCTCTCGGCGGTCAACGCGGTGCTCAACTTGAACGGCGTGATCACCGACGACGGCGTCGGCACGCCTCACAACGAGTTCCCGTTCACGGCCGCTGGTCACTCGTACTACTCGGGCGACATGGGCGTAAACATCCCGTCCGACAAGAGCCGCTGGTTGCCTGGCGTGCTTCCCTGAGTAGGGAGAGAACGCAAGACTTGACCGCGTAGCGGTTCGAGCACTTCGCGTTCGATGAGGGCCGGAAGGTGAAAGCCTTCCGGCTCTTGTCTTTTGTCGACAGGCCGAGCAAATGGTCAAGCCACACGTCATGCAAGCAAAGCCCCGCGCCAAGCCCCGCGCCAACGCGTTCCTGACGTTGCTCCTCTTTGCTTCGGCGGGCTCGGCGTGCCGTGGCTGCGGTTGTGGGACGGACGCAGCGAGCCTTCCTGCGCCGGTTACGTCGCAGAGCTCGGCGGCCGACTCCGCCTCGAGTCAAGTGCTCTCGCGGCGCCTGCCAGAGAACGCGACGCCGGAAGAGCGGGTCCTGTTCGCGATTCGACCAAAGATGAACGAGTGTTACCGCAACGCTTCGCGAGAACGGCAGGTCGAAGGTGAGGCCATGTTGGACGTGACGATTCGCTCGTCGGACGGCCAAGTCACGGCAGTCCATCCGACGTCGCAAACCGGCCTGGATGTACCTCTGATGGAGTGTGTGAGCGCGGCGATCAAGGCCGCCGTCTTCCCCTCACTCATCTCCGACGGCGGCGGGTCCCTCGTGATCCACGTCCCTCTCGTCTTCCGCGCACCCCGTGAGGCAGGTGTAGCTCCGAAGCGCTCAGGCCCGATCTTGTTCGACGCTTCGCACGACTAAGCCGCGCCATTCCCGATAAGCTCCAAGGATGGGGCGGCGTCGCCAAGCGCTCGTGTGCGCATCGATCGCGATCGTCCTCGCATCGTGCGCGGGGAAGATGGAGTCGTCCTCCTCCTCCTCGTCTTCTTCGTCTTCGCCTCCTCCCCCATCCTCTCTCGGCTTTGCCACGCCGGAGATCCCCGACGTGCGCGCGATGGATCGCGACGGCGACCGCATCGACGACGCGTTCGACACAGTCACGTCCGAGAGCGAGCGCGTGAACGTCGAGGCGATCTTCACGACGCCGATCGGCGCACGGGAGACCGATGCGTTCACGAAACGCGGCGGGACGATCCGCCACGTGTTTCGCGCTGTGAGCTACGGCTTCGTCGGGACGATCGCGCGCGGCGAGCTCGGGCGTGCGTCGGTGGAGCTCGGCGCCGCGCTTCTCTTGCTGAAGGCCGATCGCTTCGTCGCGCCTCACCTCGACGAGGCGACCGCGACCGGACGCGTGCGCGCGGTGTGGCCGAACAATTTCGCGGGCAGCGCGAATGGTTTCAACGGGTCGCCGACGATCAACCTCGCGATCGTCGACACGGGCGTCGACGCGTCGCACCCCGATCTCGCTGGTCGTCTCGTCGGATGGAAGGACTACACGAGCGAGGCCATCGCCACCGCGCGCGATCTCAACGGACACGGCACGCACGTCACCGGCATCGCGGTCGGGTCGGGCGCGTCGTTCGGGGTCGGGCCAGGCACATTGAAGTGGACTGACCAGAACGACCTGTCGAGCTCGAACGCGGGCGACTTCTTTCGTAACCCCGTCCACCTGCCCGCGGGAAGCGGGTTCGTCATGACGAGCACGGCGTCGTGGATTGGTGGAGGATCGAGCGAGCTGTCGATCCTCAGGAACGGCGACGGCCTCGGCACGAGCTACTCGGTGGCGGCAGGCCCTGCGGCAGGAGCCTCACCGCTCACGCTGACGTGGAGCGGACCGAACCCCGCAGGAAGTCGCATCACCACGTCGCTCGTGCAAAACGCGGGCAAGACGGTCGGCCTCTACACGATCGCCAACAGCGTCACGAACTACCCCGCGGTGGGAGACGGCTTCCCTGCCCTACGCGGCGTCGCGTCGTCCTCGGGCTACTACTTCGCCAAGATCTTCCCGGCGGTCGGGATCGCCCTCACCTCCGACATCGCCGTCGCGCTCGATGACATCGTCACGCTACGCGCGACGCACAACATCAAGGTCGCGAACCTCAGCTTCGGCGCGACGGGCAACGGCATCGACACGACGCAGCGCTCGAAGGCCAACACGATGGCGAAGAACGGCATCGTCGTCGTGACCTCGAACGGCAACCTCGGCGGGACGGGCTCGACCGCGGATCCGGGACGCGGCGCGAACGTCATCACGGTCGGCGCGACCAACGACGTCAACCAGCTCACCCAGTATACGAGCGCAGGCTCCTCGGCCGCAGGGCTCGACGAGGACGACAAGCCCGACATCCTCGCTCCGGGCGGCTCGTTCTTTCGCTCGCGCATCCTCAGCGTCGACTCGAACACCGCCGACGCGAACAGCGCGCTCGTCCCTGACGTGCAAGCCAATGACTACGCGAGCATCAGCGGCACATCGATGGCGGCGCCGTTCGTCGCAGGCTCCGCGATACTCGTCATCCAAGCGCTCGAGCAAGCTGGAGAGCCATGGAGCTTCGGATCGACGACGTCGCCGTTCATCGTCAAGTCGCTGCTCCTCGCGTCGGCGACGGAGACGAACGCGTTTCGCGAGGCAGGCCTCGCCTCGCCGCAGCTCGGCCGCTCTACGACGCCGAAGGATCCGTACGAGGGATACGGCCTCATCAACCCCGACGCCGCGATCGAAGCGGTGAAGCTCACCTTCGATCTGGGCACGCCGCTGACAGGGTCGACGACCTCCTCGCAGACCGCGCCGGCCGATCGACGCGCGTGGGGACGTCACTTCACGATCCCCGCGGGACAGACGTTGCGACTTCGCATGACGGTGAGCGCCGGCGCAGACTTCGACGCGTATCTTTACGCGTCGGCGCCCGGGACGTCAGGCAACCCCGTCATCCGCGCGGCGAGCGACCATCCAGGCTCGGTGGGTGAGTCGCTCGCATGGACGGCGGCGAGCGAGGAGCGCGTCTACATCTTCGTGAAGCACGTCAGCGGAGCGGGATCGTTCTCGGTCGTCGGAAACGAATACGTGTGTGGCAACGGCACGCTCGATCCGGGCGAAGACTGCGACGACGGCAACGTCGCCTCGAACGACTGCTGCTCGTCAACGTGCACGCGCGAAGCGGACTTCACGAGCTGCGCGAACGGTGGCACCTGCATCGCCGGCGTCTGCAAGGCCGGCGTCAGCGACGCCGGCGCGGACGGAGGCGACGCCTCCACGAGCGACGCAGGGGCTGACGCGAGCCCAGAAGCCGGCACGGGCAAAGACGGCGGCGGATCGATCGACGGGACCGGCCCCGAGCTCGTGCCGGTCGATCTCACCGAGGGCGAGGTCGGCGGCGGCGGCTGCGCATGCCGTGCGGCAGAGGCGAGCCCGGCGCATTCGGGACCGCGAGCGTTGCCTGCATCGGTCTACCCGTCGATCATGGCCTTCGGGCTCGTTGCCTTCATCGTCCGCCGACGTAGGCAACGCGACGCCGTCGCGCGAGGCGTCGCTGCGCTCGACTCCGCGCTCGATGCCGTGGGATCATCGACGGATGAGGCGAGCTTTGCGGGCGTTTCGAGTCTTCAATCAACATCGGTCCTCGTCTCTCGCGCTCGTCGCGCTGCTCGTGTTGCCGCTCATGCAGTGCGGATCGGACGACGCGAGCTTTCCTGACGGAACCGACGCGGGCGGTGACGCGAATGGCTCGAGCAGTGGCTTCAACACGTGCGACGGCGCCGTGCCTTGCGACAATCCACAAGACGACGGCGGTCCCCTCGGGGGGAAGTGTGGCGATGGCGATCTCGCGAAGACCGAGGCATGCGACGACGGCAACGTGACCGCCGGCGATGGTTGCTCGGCGACATGCAACGTCGAGCAAGGCTGGGCGTGTCCCACGCCAGGGCTCCCTTGCGAGGCGGCGAAGTGCGGCGATGGAATCCTCGCCGGCAACGAAGAGTGCGAGCAGAATCCTCCAGGCACGCTCGTCAC
>JBGAFW010000137.1:0-18590 GCA_044227045.1 Labilithrix sp. | reverse complement strand
TGGCAGCGGGCTCAGCTCTTGGCGTTTCGCGCGGGCCTCGCGCTCGCGACCGGAGCGCGAAACGAGGCGGTCGAAGCGCTCGTGGACGAAGGCCTCGCGATCCCTGGGCTCGCGCCGCCGCTTCGCTTTGCGCTCGAGCGTGTTCGCGCGCTTAGCCTCCTCTCCCGCGGCCGACTCCTCGAGGCGGAGCGGATCGCGATCGCGATGACCGCCGCGGCGGCGCGGGGTGGGACCCGTTCTCATGCCGCGCAGGCGCTGGCGATCGCGGCGCGCTCGGGGTCGCCAGATGCCTGGCTCCTTCGGTGGCTCGGCACTGCGGCTTGCTCGATGGGCGGGGCCGCGGCGCGGACCGAGCACGAGGCGTTTGCGGGCCTTGTCACCGAGCCAGAGCCGATCGGTCAGCTCGCGCGTAACGCGCTCGTGGCCTTGCGCACCCGCCTCGTCGATCGCGCGCCTCCTCGCTATCGAAAGACGCTCCTCCGGACGCTCCGCCAGGTGGAGCAGCGCACCGCCTCGCTCCGGCAGAGCAAGCGCGCAGAGGCCGAGCTCGACGTGGGCGACGACGTGCTCCGCGCGAAGGAGGAGAGCGGCATCGCTGGTGACTCGCCGGGCTTGAAGCGAGCGCTCGCGACGGTGGCGCGCGCGGCGCGCTCGAACGCGAGTCTCGTCATCACGGGCGAGACAGGCTCGGGCAAGGAGCTCTTCGCGCGCTTCGCGCACCGCCTCTCGCCTCGCGCGAAGGCTCCGTTCGTCGCCGTCAACTGCGCGGCGATCCCGCACCCGCTCCTCGAGGCCGAGCTCTTCGGTCACGAGCGCGGCGCGTTCACGGGCGCCGAGCGATCGCGCGGCGGTCTCTTCGTCGAGGCCGAGGGCGGCACGTTGTTCCTCGATGAGGTCGGCGAGATGAGCGCCGCGATGCAAGCCAAGCTCCTTCGCGTCCTCGAAGATGGACAGGTGCGCGCCGTCGGCGGCACGCGCTCGCGCAAGGTCGACGTGCGTGTCATCGCCGCCACGCATCGCGACCTCGCCGACATGGTCGCGGCCGGCACCTTCCGCGAAGACCTCTTCTACCGGCTCGCCGCCATCACCGTTCGCATTCCGGCGCTGCGCGAGCGTCCCGAGGATCTGCCCGCCGTCGCCCGCGCGCTCCTGATGCGCGATCCCACGACGAAGGACTACCGGCTCGACGTCCCGGCGCTCGCGATGCTGGCGGAGCATCCGTGGCCAGGCAACGTGCGTGAGCTGGCGAACGTGCTCCGCGTCGCCGCCGCGATGGTCGAAGGGACCGTCATCGGACGCGAAGAGCTTGCGAGCGCGATCGACTCGAGTCGCCTCGCGCGCACGGGCGCTCATCACGCGCGCCGCAATCGCGACGCCGCTGACCCCGATCGGCCGCTCCGCGAGACCACGCTCGCGGAGCTTCGCGCCCGCCACAAAGCCGAGCTCCGCGAGCTCGTTGGCCGCGCGATCGCGGCCGCCGATGGAAACAAACGCGAGGCTGCGCGGGCGCTCGGGGTCAGCCGCCAAGGCTTGTACCGCGTGCTCGAGAGCTGACGCATCCTATCCACAGGGAGATGATCCTCCCGCCCTGACGCGCCGGACCACGACGGCGCGCCCTGGCTTCGTACGTGAGGATGTGTGCGAGACCTTCCGAGGAACGCTGTCATGTGCCGCCACATCGAACGCGCCAAAGGGCGCGCGGGCGACTCGCAGAGAGCGCGCGAGAGAAGGTACACTTGCCTCATGATGCAAAGGCGCCTGTCATCGCGAACGCTGCGCGCGGCCGCGCTGTTTCTCGTCGCGATCCCCGCCGCTGCGTGCGCGAACAGCAGCGATGACGAGACGCTTCCGCCCGTCGTGCTTGGCATGCTCGAGACGACCGCGCCGACCTACGACGACGGCCAGCAGCAGATCTACCAAGTGAACAAAGAAGTGCGCTTGCCGTTCCGCCGGCCCAACGACGGAGAGCGCGCGAAGGGAGAGCAGGATCCGTATCCGTCGATCCCCTTCCACGTCACGACGAATTCGCGCATCACGGTTCGCTACACGATCTCGAACCTCGACGACGCCAAGCACACCGTCGAGCTGCTCGTCGATCCTTGGAACGAGTTCGTACGCTACGTCCCTGGCACGAGCCCAGGACGCGAGCCTGGCGCCGTGATCCCGAACTTCTCCGGCGTCGACAAGTTCTTCGTCTTGCCGCCGAAGAGCCGCATCGAAGGAATCCTCACGCCCGACGACATGATCGAGCTCGCGACGGATCTCACGACCGCGATGGAGCTGCAGAAGCGCCCGCCGGACGCGGCCGGTGAGTTCGGCGGAGCGGCGCTCTACAACCGCGCCTTCAACATCCAGAATCGTTCGAGCGAGCCCGACCAGGTCCTCCAACCGTGGATGCCGCAGACGAAGGCGCTCGCCGCCGTGATCGGCTTCGACATCGGCCTCCGCACCTACGAGAAGGCGAAGATCGCCGTCGAGCTCGTCGTCGACATCGAGGACCTCGACGGCGACCGCATCGTGCTCGACAAAGACAAGGACACGATCCCCGCGGTCGGTCGTCCGGGCACGGCACTCACGCCGCCCGCCGCCGCGCCGCGCATGTAGCGGCGCGAGCAAACGTAAAAACGCGGGCTCGTTCGGCGGATCCATGCCAACGCTTGACATCGGTTCCCCGATGGATGAGCGTGGGAGGTGGAGAGCTGACCGAGTGGCCGAAGGTGCCTGATTCGAAATCAGGTGTGCCCGCAAGGGTACCAAGGGTTCGAATCCCTTGCTCTCCGCCAGGTTGTTCGATTTCGCACGGAGTATGAGGGTTCCGTCCTTCAACGTGCAGCTCGATACGACGTTGAGAAGACGGCGCTGACGAGGCGAGGTGGTTGACCTTCGCGTTCGTGCAAGCGGTCGATTCTCTTCTTCGCCCGCAACCAAACAAAGCAGAACGCTTGCCCGTGAACCGAGCACGACGATGACTTGCTCGCGATTGCTCGACGGCTTGGCCTGACGTAGAAGCGCCCGCGATGGTCGTTCTACTCAGACGAAAGGGCGAGTCCTTCATCCTTCGAGTCGTCGGCACGAGCCTCACAGAATGGGAGGGCAACAAGATGCTCCGTTCGAAAGACTGTGGAGGTCATTCGGAAGCGATCACGTTGCTCGACAAGGCGGTTGCGCGACGAATAAAGAGCGGATGGCGTGAGGAGGGACGTTGCCACGATGAATCCGCCTCGCGAATCCTCCTCGGCCTGAGCGAGAAGATGGATACCTGGCGCGGGCTGCCAGATGGCACGTCCAATATGGCGTGGGTGAGCGGTCACATCCCGGCGAGCGCCGAGGATCTCGAGCAGCTCAAACCGCTCTTCACCCCACCCGACTCCTACAGGGACTTCCTGCAATCAACGGATGGATTCGTCTTGCGTTGTCGGTTCGAGAAGAACGGGTATCGCAATGAACAGGTGGCGACGTTTCTAAGCACGAGGCAGCTCTCTGCGTTATCTGAGGAGCTGAGGGCTGCATACCCGAAGGTCGTGAAGGCGGGCGAGATCGTCGTCGAGGTCGATTGGCTCGACCCACACCTGACGAGACCCGCTGAGCTCTCGGGCGCGATCCTCAACCAGCTGACAGGGCGGGTGACGGTCTGGCGCCTCGGAGCGCGTGAAGCCGAACATGGGGACTTCCGGGAGTTCTTCGAGGCCTGGCTTCCACGATTCCATGCGTACGTCCACGATACGTGGGGAGACGTTGCACGGCGGTAACGGCGTGGCCTAAGCGTCGAGCTCGATGCCGCGTTCATCGCGCCTCGTGCTTCGTGTCACGCCGCTCGTGAGGAGCGTGCTCGCCGGCGACGTCTTCGAATCGAGCGGTCAGGTCTCGTTCGGGCACATCGCGGGTGGGGGTGACGCGGCGCATGACGCCTTGACGCCGGCAGTCGTGCAGCCTGCGCACCCACAGCCGCCTGCGACCTGCTTGCCCTCGCAGTAGGCCATCCAGCCGGGACCCGAGCCTGCGTCGAGGCACCACCAGCCGTCGGTCTTGTCACCGCAGTCGGTCTTGCTGAGCGTGGGCTCGCCGAAGAGCGATCCGCAGCCCGTCGCG
Organism: Labilithrix sp.; assembly: GCA_044227045.1. Classification (GTDB taxonomy): domain Bacteria; phylum Myxococcota_A; class Polyangia; order Polyangiales; family Polyangiaceae; genus Labilithrix. The sequence continues at coordinate 14,501 of JBGAFW010000137.1, read as the reverse complement.
GTCTGCGGAGACTCCACGCAGGCCTGTTGGGCGCGGCACATTCGCTGGATCGTCTCGTCGGGCAGGCGTGCCTGCGCCGCGGCGAGGCACTGGATCGACGCGCAGCCGTCGGGCGTCTTGCCCGTTCGCCCCGCCTCGCGGAGGCACCAGTTGTTCAGGCAGACGGCGTCGCTTCGTTCGCATCCGTTGAGGAAGCGATCGTACTCTGCGGCGGCGGCGGCGACGCGCTCTTGGACCTGCTGCTGCGCGCATGCGAGACCGATGGCGCTGTGGAGGCTCTTCGGGAGGTCTTTGCAGCTTGGGACTGGTGATGGCAAGAGCTCCTCGTAGAGGACGACGCCGATTGCGGCCGCACACGTCGCCTCGAGCGTGAGGGAGCCTGCGATCACGCACCCTCCAAAGATGATCGATGCATCTTGCACGCAATAGAACACGCCAGTGAACGTCCCCGCGACGGACGAGATCCACTCCGAGCTCGAGCACATGTCGGGCTGAGGAGGCGGCTTCGCGGCGGCCTCGACGCCGGTCGTCGCGACCGCCTGCACGGGCGTCGACGACTGCACGAACGCGAAGCCGTCGTCTTTGGGCTGCGCCATCACGTCGACGGCGTCGCCGCTGCACGACGCGCACGCGAGCGGCGCGATGACTCCTCGCGAGGGAAGCGTCGTCGCGAAATGAACGGACGACGTCGAGGTGTTCGAGGAAGGCGCGCAGGCGAGGAGGCCGTCGTCGATCGACGAGAAGGTGGCGTCGGCCGACGTGCACGCAGGGGTTCGCACGGACATCCGCAGCGTGCTTCGTGCGATCTCGGCCGTGCACGCGAACATCGGCGCGAGCGAGCCTTTCAGGTGCGGGACGAGAGGCGCCGCACACGCCGCGAGGTTTGGTGACGCCACGCCGGCGGGCGCCGACGCCAGATCGTGCGCGGCATGCTTCGCGAAGGTGATCTCGTCTTCCGACGCGAAGTCCGCGACCATCCCTCCGCCGTTCACGAAGACGACGCGTCCAGGCTTTTCGATCGAACGCTCGGCGAAGCGGAGCTCCACTTGTCGCGGCGTCGGATCGTTGGTCGTGACCGTCGCGATCTGCGCGTAGCGCGAGGCGACGCCGTTCGAGCGCATCGCGGCGAGGTACGTGATCCGTTGCCCGCGATAGACCTCCCAGTGATCCATTCCGAGCGCCACCTTCGCGTCGTCGCTCGCGGGGATGGACTCGATCGGGCTCGCGGCTGCGCCGGCTCCTCGCGCGCGCGGCGCGGGTGCGTCGTCCTCCGCCGGGGCGTTGCTCGAGCACGCGAGCGTGGCGAGCGCGTGACCGGTGACGAACACGAGCGCTGCGATCTTCGAACCCTGCATGAGCTCCTCTCCTCTTCCCGCCTGCCGTGAGTGCACCTCGCGATCCATGCCGGAGACCGCAAAATCCCGGTCGATCACGCGGGCTCACGCGCGATCCGTCGCGCGCGACTTCGATCCAGTGCGCGTCTTGGCTACGTGGTGAGAAGCCGCGACCTGGTTAGCGATCGAACGGGAGTGAGCGCGTCTTGCGCTGCGTTCCGTAGGCGGCGAGCGCGGCGAGGACCGCGCCCGAGGCGACGTCCGCGACGTAGTGCTGGTGTGTCATCACGGTCGAAATGCAGATCAAAACGGCGGTGACGATGCCCCAGACGAAGAGGAGGCGCGAGCGCGAGAAGCGAAGCCCGATCGCCGCGTAGACCGCGATCGCGCAGTGCGCTGATGGGAAGCAGTTCGTGGTGGGATCGAACGAGTGAACCCAGCGCAGGAGATAGGCGCCGAAGCCCGTCGTCTCGGCGGGGATGACGGGACGGTCGAGCCGAACGGGCAACGACACCCACGCGATCGCGGAGAGCGCGACGATCAGCACGGCGCCGAGGAGGTGGCGGCGGAGGAGTCGCTGCTCGGGGAGAACGCAGAATGGAAGGACGCCGAAGACGTGGACGCCGAGGTAGATCGGCGCGAACTGAGGCATCAGCGGGACGCGCTCGAGGATCGAGTCGTCGAACGTGCGCGCGTGCATCGGCTCCGTGAACCGCGCCGCAGAGAAGTAGAGGCCTGCCCAGACGGTGAAGACACCGACGCCGATGATCCACCAGCGACTGAGCTCCTTGTCTTCGCGATCGGCAGCACGCCAGCGGTGGGCGTAGAGCAAGCACGCCGCGATCGTGATCCCTTCGATCCCGAAGACGACGTGGGGGGAGTCGAAGCGCACGCCGAGGAGCTCGAAGAGCGCCCAGGCTTGCCCGCATGCGACGAGCGGGAGAAGGCCAAAGAACGCAAAGGAGCGCGCGCGCGACCCGGCCATCGCATCCGGCGGCTTGGTCGTGATCACACGGGGAGGCTTCTCTGACATCGAGCGGGCGCGTCAAGCCTACAAGGCACGGGTTCGATCGCGCCAATGGACAAGAAGTCGACGTCTGCGCATCGCGCCCGATGTTTTGCCGGAAGGATGACGGATCGCGGCCCGTGCGTTATGCACGAATCGTGGTCGTAAATGCACCTCCCTCGGCGCGCGCTCCTCGCCGGATCGTCCGGCGGCTCTTCCTCATGAGCGCGCTCCTCGTCGCGTGCTCGCAGCCGCGCGAAGCTCCGCCGACGACCGCGCCGCGATCGGCTGTGGACTCGGGTGCTGCGGCGCCCAGCGGCGGGGACGCGGGTGACGGGAGCCTCAGCCTCGCGAGCACAGTCGACCCCGCGGCGTTCGCCGAGCCCCCGCCGGCGTGCGAGGACGCGTCGGCCGTCAGCTTCTTCACGTCGCCGGCCGTGCCGGCCGCAGGCGCGGGGATGCGTCTCATCGCGATCAGCGACAAGCCGCTCAAGGGCGAGCTCAAGCTCGAGAACCGCTCACCGTCGTCGTCGACCGCGGTCGGTACGAGCCGGCGTCGCGGCGGTCCGCCGTATTTCTGGTCCGTCGAGGTCGACGAGGTGGGCGCGGCGACATGGAACGCGACCTTCACGCAGACGGCCTGCGCAGAGGGCTCGAACGTCGCAGCAATGAAGATCGAGTCGAAGAAGGCCAAGCCCGCCGCGCCGGCTCCGCCGAAGGACGGGGTGTGGCCTGCGCGCAACGCCTGGACGCACGCGCTCGAGAATGTGTATTCTGCATGGATCGAGGCGCTGTTCGACGCGCCGGACAAGGAGCAGCCAAGCTGGCCGGCGCTGCACGAGGTGCTGCGCGACCCGAAGCGCAACTTCCTCTTCGACCATCTCGGCGCGGGCGAAGACAGCGGCAAGACGGCGCCGGTGATCCGGCCGGACTGCGCGGACTTGCCCTATTTCTTGCGCGCCTATTTCGCGTGGAAGCTCCGCTTGCCGTTTGGCCTCGCCGAGTGCAACCGCGGCGGAGGCGGCGCTCCGCCCTCGTGCAAGAACCTCATCACGAACGAGGATCGCGACGAACGCGCCGAAGCAAGGAAGTCCGACGGCTCTGTCAGCGCGTTTGGCGCCTTTCTTCGAGGCACCCTGGCCGACAAGGCGCACTCCGGATCCGCGCGCACGCCGTTCGAAGACGAGGTCTCGGACTACTACCCGGTGAAGCTCTCGTGGGAGAGCCTACGACCCGGCACGGTGTACGCGGATCCGTACGGGCACGTGCTCGTGATCGCGAAGAGGCTGCCGCAGACCGCCGAGCGTGGCGGCGTCCTGTACGCGGTCGACGGACAGCCGGATGGCACCGTCGCGAGGAAGCGCTTCTGGCGTGGCAATTTCCTCTACGCGAACAAACGCGAGCTTGGTGGTCCTGGGTTCAAGCATTTCCGGCCGGTCGTTCGAAGAGGAACGCAGCTCGTGCGGCTCGGTGACGAGGCGATCAAGGCAAGCCCCGCGTACGGAGACCTCTCGCGTGACCCCGGGAAGCTCGACGTCGAAGGCTTCTACGACGCGATGGATGACGTGCTCTCCCCGAAGCCGCTCGATCCCGAGCGCGCGATGATGGAGACGATCGGCGCGCTCGAGGAGCAAGTCCGCACGCGCGTGCAGTCGGTGGACAATGGGCGCAAATGGCTCGCCGAAGGCAAGCCCGCCGCGACGATGCCCGACGGCCCGGAGATCTTCGAGACCACCGGCGTGTGGGAGGACTTCTCGACGCCGTCGCGCGATCTTCGCCTGCTCATCGCGATCGACGTGGTGCGCGGCTTCCCCGCGCGCGTCGCACGACGACCCGAGCGTTATGCGATGCCGGCTGGGAAGTCGCCGAAGGAGGTCGAGGCGGTGCTCGGGAAGATCCTCGAGCGCGAGCTGAAGGCGCGGTCGGTGACCTACACGCGAACCGACGGCTCGCCGTTCACGCTGACGCTTGCGGAGGTCCTCTCGCGCCAGACGAGCTTCGAGATGACCTACAACCCGAACGACTGCGTCGAGACGCGATGGGCGGCGCCAGCGGGGAGCCCGGAGGCCTCGACCTGCCGTGGCCAGGCCCCCGCCGACCAGAAGGCGCGGATGGAGACGTACCGCGCCTGGTTTCATGATCGCCAGCGTCCGCCTCGGAAATAGCGGCCGCGAAAAGTGACGGCGGGGTAGATCGTCTCCCATAACGAGACGTACGAGGACGAGCTGTGTGCGGACGTCCCGGCCTGACGGGACGCTGCTCCTCATTCCATCGATCCGGCCGACAAGGACGGAAGGAGTCGTCATCGTCATGGTTCTGCGCAACGTCTCGAGGGCGGTCGGCTTCGCGTTGGTCCTCTCCGCCGGGCTCGCCTGCGGCACGAAACCCAACGCTCCGGAGAACGCGATCGCTCCGGTCGCGATCGAGGCGGCGCTGAGCAACAAGCTCGTGAAGGCCAACGCACCGGCGCAGCTCGTCGCGCGCATCGGGCTGTCGACGGAGCGACGTACCTCCAACGTGCGCCCACCCGTGAACGTCGCGCTCCTCGTGGACACCTCGGGATCGATGGACGGCCGCGCGATCGAAGATGCGCGCGCGGCGAGCCTCGCGCTCCTCGGGTCGCTCTCGAACGAAGATCGCCTCGCCGTCGTCGTCTTTCACTCGAAGGCGGAGGTGCTCCTGCCGTCGACGCGCATCGCCGACGCGAACATGGACGAGCTCAAGAAGAAGATCGGCGCGATGAAGGCGCAAGGCACGACCGACATGAGCGCCGGCCTTCGGATGGCGCTCGATCAGGTCGAGTCGAACCTCGTCTCGCAAGGCGTCAACCGCGTCATCCTGCTCGGTGACGGCGTGCCGAACGACGACCGCACGATCCAGGGGCTCACGTCGGAGGCGACGAGCCGCGGCGTCTCGGTCACGACGTTGGGGCTCGGCAACGACTACGACGAGATCTTGATGGGGCGCATCGCCCAGCAATCGGGCGGCAAATTCAGCTACGTCGAGGACTCGAGCAAGGTGGCGTCGTTCTTCAAAGAAGAGGTCGTTCGCCTTCATCGCGTCGTCGCGCGCAACGCCGTCCTCGAGATCGATCCCGGCCCCGGCATCGTCGTGCAGGGCGTCATCGGGCGACCCACGACGCCCGTGAATCGAGGCGTGCAGGTGGTGCTCGGCGACTTGCCGCTCGGCGAGCGCCAGGAGATCGTCGTCGAGCTGTCGTCGAAAGAGACGAAGGAGGGCTCGACGGTCGAAGCGCTCGACGCGGTCCTTCGCTGGCAAGACATGACGACCGGCTCGATGCACGAAGAGCGTGTGTTCGTCGGCGCGAAGGCGACCGCGGACGAGGCGCGCATCGAAGCAGGCAAAGACCAGAAGGTCCTCGACGCGGCCGCCCGCGCGAAGGACGCCGCGGCGACGTTGACGAAGCTCGAACAGGAGCGCAATCAGCTACGCGCGCTGACGAACAACGTCCCGGCGCCGTCGCCGGTGGTTGGCAACCCGGTGGAGGTCGCCGCAGGGGCAGGCGTCGCTCATCCCGTCATCAACTTCCCTCCGAAGATGCCGCAGCGAAACGAAGACGACGTCCGCCGCGCGCACCAGAAGGCGCTCGACAACTTCCAGAGCCAAAACGGGCTCTGACGATCGCGTGAGCTACGCGCCGCGCGGCTCGCGGAGGCCGTGCAGCCGGAGGTACTTGCGGACGTGCGTTCGCTGGAGCCCCGTGCGGCGTGAGATCTCCGCGACGTTGCCGTTCGTCGCCTCGACGAGCTGCGCGAAGTACGCTCGCTCGAACTGGTGAAGCGCCTCGCGCTTGGCGTCGTGGTAGCCGCGGATCGCGCTGACGTCGACGACCTTGCCTTTCGGCTTCGCGGCCTTCAGGCCGACGGCCGCGGCGATGTCGAGCGGCTCGCCTTCGTCGGCGAGGGCGAGCGAGACGGACACGGCGTTGCGGAGCTCGCGGACGTTGCCGGGCCAGTCATAGCGAAGAAGTCGGTCGAGCGTCGATCGGCTGACGCGACGCCATGCGTTCTTTGCGCCGAGCTGCTCGAGCATCACCTTGATGAGTCCCGGGATGTCTTCGAGTCGCTGGCGAAGCGCGGGGACGTACGCGCGTACCTGCGCGAGGCGGAAATAGAGGTCGCTGCGGAAGGTGCCTTGGTTGACGGCGGCCTCGAGATCGCGACGTGTAGCGGCGACGACGCGGGCGTCGAAGTCTTCGTACGTGTTGCTGCCGACGCGCTTCACGCGGCGTTCGGCGAGCGCGCGTAGGAGCTTGGGCTGCACATCGAGCGGCAGCTCACCGAGCTCGTCGAGGAAGATCGTGCCGCCGTTTGCCTCGACGAACGGTGACTCGCGCATCGTCGTCGCGCCGGTGAACGCGCCTTTTTCGTGGCCGAACAGCGTGGCCTCCGCGAGCGTGGGCGCGATCGAGCCGCAATCGACGACCACGAAGGGCCCGCCTTTGCGCGGCGAGGCGTTGTGAATCGCCTGCGCGACGAGCTCCTTGCCGGTGCCCGTCTCGCCTTGCACGAGGACGGTCAGATCGGTCGGCGCGCCTTTTTGCAGCCGGCGAAAGAGGTCGCGCATCGCCGCGCTCGTCCCGAAGAGCGGACCGAAGTGATCGATCTCGGGCAAGTCCACACGCTGCGGCTTCGACGCTTCGAATTGGAGCTCCGTCCGGGCGAGGAAGAAGGACGTCGACGTCGTGAGGTAGGCCTCCGAGATGCGGAGGTCACCTACCCATGTCCCGTTCTTGCTCCCGAGATCGCGCAGCCTCACGCCGGTGGGCGTCGCCATCAGCTCGGCGTGCATCGAGCTCACGCCTGACTCGGCGATGACGAGCCCACATGCCGGATCCCGACCGATCACGATCGGCTCGGGGCCGATCGTCACCTCGCGCCCGCCGTCGATGTCGTGAATGAGCCGCCCGCCCTTGAACTCGAGCATCTGCGTCGAAAAGACCGTCGTCGAACCCATCTCGTGTTCCTCGTCTCCTCACGCGAGCTTAGCCGCGGCGCGCGCGCTTCGGGCTGCCCTCGCTACCATCGAGCGGATTTTTCTTCTTGTCCATCGTGATGGTGGGGGTCGCGTCGAGCGGTGCGTCCGGCGTCTCGAGCGCGGGGCCTCGCCCGCGCGTGGCCTCGCGAAACGACGCGAGGGCGACCTCGGCCGACGGATAGCGGCGTGAGGGAGATCTCGCCATCGACTTCACGAGGAACGTGCGGAGCGCCGCGGGCCAGCGCTCACCCGTCGCCTCGTCGATCGTCGGCGGATCGTGCTCACGCTTGAGGACGATCAGCGATGTGCCCTTGGCGTCGCCGTAAGGCATGCGCCCCGTCAGCGAGCGAAACACGATGGTGCCGAGCGCATAGAGGTCGGCTCGCGGGCCGGCCTTCGCGCTGTCGCCGAGCTGCTCGGGCGCGACGTAGGGAAGCGATCCCATCGTCGCGCGGTTGCCCGTGCGTGGCGCGCCGGTCTCGTGCGCGGCCTTGGCGATCCCGAAGTCGAGCACCTTCGTGACGACCGTGCCGTCGGGACGCGTGTGGAGGAACACGTTCGACGGGCTGAGATCGCGATGGACGATCCCGGCGTTGTGCGCGACGACGAGCGCTTGAAGGATCTCGTCGGCGATCTTCGCGAGCTCGTCCATCGAGAGGTAGCCCTCACGCAGGAGGAGATCTTCGAGCGTCTCTCCGACGAGCCGCTCGAGCACGATGTAGGGGACGTCGCTCTCGGTTCGTCCGGCGTCGATGAGCCCGCAGATGAAGGGGCTCCGCATCCGCTTCAGCAGCTTCCCCTCACGCTCGAACCGGTCGAGAAGCTCAGGCTCACCAATCGCCCACGACTGCGCGACCTTGACGGCGACCTCCTCCCGGGTCTGGAGGTCCACCGCGGACCACACCTCGCCCATCGCCCCGCGACCAATTCGGTCGACGAGCTCGAAGCGGTCAGCGATCACGCGAGGAAGCACGTTGAATACACCCCTAAAGCCCCTGGCCGACGATACCGCATGGCCGCGGAATTTGTGGGAGAATGACATCGTGTTCGATCTGTCATCGGGCCAGATCGTGGCGGATAAGTACCGCATCGATGGTGTCATCGGTGCGGGCGGGATGGGTGTCGTCGTCGGCGCGACCCACCTCGAGCTCGATCAGCGTGTCGCGATCAAGTTCCTCCGCGACGCCAGCCCGGACGCGCTCGCGCGATTCCAGCGCGAAGCTCGTCTGATCGTCCGCTTGAAGAGCGTCCACGTCGCCCGCGTCTTCGACATCGGGACGCTCGACGATGACACGCCGTTCATCGTCATGGAGATGCTCGAGGGCGAGGACCTCTCGAAGGTGCTCGAGAAGCGCGGAGGGCGGCTGCCGATCGAGCTCGCCGTCGACTACGTACTCGAGGCATGCGAAGCGATCGCCGAGGCGCATACGCTCGGGATGGTTCACCGAGACCTGAAGCCTGCGAATCTGTTCCTTGCACGTGGGCCCGGCGGCAGCACGAGCGTGAAGGTGCTCGACTTCGGCATCTCGAAGAGCGTCGACGAGCGCGTCCATGAAGGGACCTCGGGCGGGCTCACCAACGAGGGGATGGTCCTCGGCTCGCCGGGATACATGTCGCCCGAGCAGATGAACAGCTCACGTGACGTCGACTCGCGGTCGGACATCTACGCCATCGGCGCGATCCTGTACCGGCTCGCGGGCGGGCAAAACCCGCACAAAGGCGACTCGCTCGTGAGCGTCTTGGCGTCGATGGCGATGCAGCCGCTCACGCCGCTGAAAGAGCTCGTGCCTGGCATTCCCGACGCGTTCGCCGCGGCGGTGGAGCGATGCCTCGCGCAAGACGCGAGCGCGCGCTACGCGAACGTCGCCGACCTCGCGCGCGCGATCGCGCCGTTCGGGTCGCGTCGCGGCAAGGCGAGCGCGGAGCAGATCATCGCGACGATGACGGGCGACTCGAGCAACGCCACGACCTTGAACCACGCCGGAAGAAAAACCGGCAGTGACGCCAACCTCGGATCGAGCACGACCAGCGCCGCGGTCCTCGTCACGGATCTTGCGGTGTCTAGCGACGCCGGCCCCACGCTGGTCTCGCCCGATGGCGGCGTGGCGATCGTGCCGCGAGGCTCGCGGCCGGGCGTCGTGTCCGTCGTCGATGGTGCCGGTGAGCTGAGCCTCAGCGCGACCGAGCCGCTGGGCGCGACGGTCGTGAGCCCGCTGTCGATCCCGTCGTCGCCGTCGTATCCGCCGCTGCCACCTGGCTTTGTTCCGTCGGCGTTCGACGCGCAGCGCGGCGCGCCGCGAACGCAGACGACGACGTCGCCCGACGCGCGAAAGCGCCGCATGTCGACGGCGATGCGGACGAACCTGCTCGCGCTCACAGCAGGCGTCGCGGTCCTCGCGAGCGCGATCGCGTGGGTGACGTTCTCACGCGCTCCACGTGCGCAGACGACCGAGCCGCTCCCCGCCACGACGCTCGAGGCGGCGTCGGCGCCAACGGCACCCACGCCGTCGCCGACGGCCCCGGTGCTCGTCCTGACGAGCATCCCGACCACGCCGGCCACGCCAGCGCCATCGGCTTTGCCGTCGGGAACGGCGAGGCCCAAGCCGCGTCCGCACCCGACGACACACAGGACGAGCGGCGCAGCGGATCCGCCGAGCGCGACGGACGTGCCCGGCGGTCGTCGCTAGGTCTGGCGGTTACTTGCCGGACGGCTGAACGATGATCTCGACGCGCCGATTGTTGGCGCGGCCTTCGGCCGTCTTGTTGTCGGCGACCGGACGATCTGGGCCGATGCCTTCGGCCTTGATTCGGTCGGAGGCGACGCCGCGCGAGACGAGCTGGTCACGGACGGCCTCTGCGCGCTTCTTGCCGAGGTCCATGTTGTATTGACGCTGACCCTGCGAGTCGGTGTGGCCTTCGACCACGATGTTCGAGTCGGGGTTGCCCTTGATGAGCGCGTCGGCGACCTCGTTCAGCTTCACCATCGCGGCGGGAAGGAGCGTGGACTCGTTCGACGCGAAGAGCACCGAGCCCGACAGCGTGATGACCATGCCGCGTGACTCTTGTTTGACGGCGGCGATCTTCTGGAGATCGGCGAGCGCCTGCGCGGCCTTCTTCTCGGCGGCCTCGCGCGCGACCTTCTCGGCCGCGAGCTGGTCTTGCGTCTTCTCGAGGTTGTGCTTCGTGCTCGAGAGCTCCTTCTGCGCGCTGCGGAGCTGATCGGCAGTCATGTTCTGCGCGTCGCGCTCCGCGTTCTCCTTGTCCTTCTGGGCGATGAGCGCGCGCGCCGAAGCCTCCGCGAGCTGCGACTTGCGCATCGCGATGTAGGCGTAGTCCTTGGTCTGCGGCGTGTCGCCGTCGTCGGCGAAGGAGCGCTCGGCTTGATCGAGCGACTGCTTGGCGACGTGGAGCTCGGCGGGGCTCTGCTGCGCGGCAGGACCTTTCGAGGCGATCTGGTAAGCAGCGCGTGCGTCGACGAGCTCCTTCGGTGGAAGCGTGCTTCCACAACCGATCGCGGCCGTGCCGAGGAGAAGAACGAGAAGCGACGAGTGACGAACGACGTTCATGATGGACTCCGGTCTCATTTTTGCGGTCGGCCCGCGCTTCGCGCCGAGCCTTCGTTTCTTTTGCGCTTCGCGCCGCGGCTAAGCCTCCGGCTCCGCTTACTTCCCAGTCTTGATGCTCTTGACCTTCTCTTGCGCCTTCTCGGCGTCGGCCTTCGCGGTGTTCTCTTTCGCGAGCATGACCGCGAGCTCGGCGTCGGCGTTCGCGCGCTGGAGGATCAGATCCGCGCGCTTGTTGTCGCCGTCGGCCATGAGCTTCTTTGCTTGTTCGATCTGCTCCGACGCGAGCTTCAAGTGAAGCTGCGCCTTCGGCTCGCGGTCTGCGCCGAGCTCACGCGCGCTGCGTGAGGCGGCCTCCGCGCTGGCGAGACGATCCGACGGTGGCGGCAGGCTGCTGCCACACGCAATCAGGAACGAAGCGACAAAAATGCCTGCAATCGAGGTTCGCAACATTTGGCGGCAGCATACCAAAGGGCGCTAGCTCGTTGAAAGCACGCTCTTTTAGCGGTGCAATTTAGGCCGCAACGTGCCAAATCCCGGACGGATCAGGACGGATGGGCAGGCGCCGAATCGCAAGCCCGAGCTTCGCGAAAGCATCCCGCGGGCGACGCCGCTCACTTCCGCTGCGTGAGCAGCTTGTCGATCAGATCCTTCGAGTACGCGCTGAGCTCTTTGAAGACGACGCCCATGCCGTCTTTCTCGACGCGGACGACCTCACCGACGCCTTCGATCGTCTCCATGTCGTCCATGATGACGGTGAAGCGCAGGTTGACGAGCGTGCCGACCGGGAGCGGTGACTGCGCGCGGATGAACACGCCCGTGCGCGAGATGTTCGTGACGTACTCCTGGATGAAGGCGTCGAACGACTCGAACTCTTTGTTGATCGTGATGCGTTCGTCGGCGCGGCCGCTCTCGCCGCCGCTTCCACTACCGCCCGTGCTGCTGGTGCTCATCGCGTGGGACTCCGTACGTACGCATCCATCATGACGACGCTGAGGCTCAACGACCCTGAAGATCGAACTGCTCGAGGTGGTACTCCTTGCGCGGAACGACCGTGATCTTGCGCATGAAGCGGTTCTCTGCGTCGGCGACGGCGGCCTTCTCGGAGCCGTTGAGGACGTCGGCGACCGCCGGGTGGGCGTTCACGACGACGGAGTAGCCCGGCAGCGTGGAGCGCTTGCGGCGGATCTCACGAAGGATCTCGTAGGCGATCGTGTCCTTCGACTGAAGCTGACCGGTGCCGTCGCAGTAGAAGCACGGCTCGTGAAGGAGACGCCCGAGGCTCTCTCGCGTCCGCTTGCGCGTCATCTCGATGAGGCCGAGATCGGAGATGCGGTTGAGCGTGGTCTTCGCCTTGTCCTTGTGGAGGAGCTCCTCGAGGGTGCGGCGCACCTTCTCGCGGTTCTTGTGCTGCTCCATGTCGATGAGGTCGAGGATGATGAGGCCGCCGATGTTGCGGAAGCGAAGCTGGTAGGCGATCTCGTGGACCGCCTCGAGGTTCGTCTTGAGGATGGTCTCCTCCATGTCCTTCGAGCCCTTGCCGACGAAGCGACCGGTGTTGACGTCGATCGCCGTGAGCGCTTCGGCCTGATCGATGATCAGGTAGCCGCCGCTCGGCAGCGGGACCTTGCGCGCGAGCGCGCGGCCGATCTCGTCCTCGATGCCGTATTCGTCGAAGATCGGCTCCTCTTCGTCGTAGTGCTTCACGTCCTTCAGGCGATCGGGCGCGAACATCTCGACGAACCGGCAGAGGCGCTCGTATTGCTGCTTGTCGTCGATGACGACCTCATCGACCTCGTCGGTGAAGAGGTCGCGCGCGACCTTGAGCACGAGATCGAGCTCGCTTGACAAGAGCGACGGGGCGCGAGCGCCTTCGCGGTTCTTTGCGATCTCGCCCCACAGGCGCACGAGGTACCCGACGTCTTGCTTGAGGCCTTTCTTCGTGAGGCCCTCGGCGACGGTGCGAACGATGAGGCCGCCTGACGGGGGCTTCATCGCTTCGATCGCCTCGCGGAGGCGAGCGCGTTCTTTGTCGTTGCCGATGCGCTTGGAAATGCCGATGTGATCGACCGTCGGCAAGTACACGACGTAACGGCCCGGAAGCGAGATGTGGCTCGAGCAGCGCGCGCCCTTCGTGCCGATCGGATCTTTCGTCACCTGGACGATGATCTCTTGACCCTCCTTCACGACCTCGCGGATGGGCGTCGACTTCGAGAGGCGGCCAAGGATGTTCTTGTCGCCGCGCTCACCCGACGGCCTGCGATCGCCGCTGCGCTGTCCGCCGCGACCATCGCGGCCACGACCACCATCACGACCACGACCGCCATCGCGGCCACGGCTGCGATCGCCACCGCCACCGCCACCACCGCCGCCGCTTCCGCCGCGTGCCTCGGCCGGTCGCTCACCGCCGCGACCACCGCGTCCGCGTCGGCGACGACGACCGCCGCGCTCACCACGCTCGCGGTCTCCGGCCAAGCGAGGAGCAGGCGCGCGCGGCACGGGCTCGCCGGGATCGGTGATCGTGAAGCCGGGCAGATCGGTGTCGTCGAGGAGCTCTTCATCCTCTTCGTCGACGCCGGCTGTCGCGTCGGCCGCGGTCGCGGCGTCGCGGGGGACCGACGGAGGCGTCGGGCGGTCGGAGTCGGACGCGCCTGCGCCCGGGAGCTCGTCGAGCGTGGGCGCCGAGTGGAACGACGGATCGCGTCGCGGCAGATCGACCGGCGGCCGGGAGAGCTCGAGATCGTCATCCGGATCTTCGGCGTCGAGATCGAGGCCTTCGTCGTCGTCCTCGTCTTCGAGGATCGCGCGGGACGAAGGATCTCCACCGACGAGGAGCTTCGAGGACGCCGCCGTGTCGAAGTCGACGTTGCTTCGCGCCGGGTGGCTCGGCGGCGCGCTCTCGGTGGAGGGCGGCTGGCTCGAGGGCGGCGCTTCGCTGTCGGCGGCGACCTCCTTCGGCGGCTCGCTCTTTTGCAGCGCGCGGCGCGCGGTCGTGGATCCGTTGCGACGGGTGGCGTCGCGCTTCTTCGAGGCCGGCGGCTCCGGCCAATTCGGATACGAAACGGTCGTCTCGAGATCGTCGGCGCGCACGGGGAGGACGACGTTCGGCGTCGACTCGATGATGTCGGGGGACGCGGTCGTCGCGGCCGCGAGCGCAGGCCTGCTGCTCTCGCCTACGTTCGCGGCGCGCTCTTCGACGTCTTCGTCGGGGCGATCGCTGTCGTCGCGGTCTTCGTCGTCGTCTTCCTCGTCGTGCTCGTCTTCCTCGTCGCGCTCCTCTTCGCGCTCGTCGTCGCGGTCACGCTCGTCGCGCTCTTCTTCGGCGTCGCGGACTTCGTCGGCGTCGCGGCTCGCGTCGGCGGGCGTGGCCTCGGCAGGAGCCTCCTCTGCGGCGTGCGCCTCGGCCTCGGCGACCGGCGCGCCCTCTTCGCTTCCGCGCGCGAGCTTGCGACCACCTGCGAGGTACTCGTCGAAGTCGTCGGGGCGGATGAGATCTTCGACGTGAAGGAAGGCGGCGCGCTCTTGTCCGATGTCGATGAACGCGGCCTGAAGACCTGGAAGGACACGGGTGACCTTGCCGAGGTAGACGTTGCCGACGGT
>JBGAFW010000136.1:0-18515 GCA_044227045.1 Labilithrix sp. | reverse complement strand
CAGCCGTGGCCAGGAAACGTGCGCCAGCTCCAAAACTTCATCGAGCGCATCGTCGTCCTCGCCGAAGACGCCACGCTGAAACGCACCGACGTCGAGCGTGAGCTCGGTCGCGGCGCGGGAGGCAACCGAACGTTCGCTCCGGCCCCGTCGTCGCCGCCCGTCGCCACGCCGGCCGCGCAGGGAAGCACCAGCAACGCTCCGTCGCTCGACGCGCAGCGCCGCGAGACCGAGAAGGAGGCGCTCGTCCGCGCGCTCGCGCAAGCCGGCAACAACCGAACACGCGCCGCCCGCATCCTCGAGGTCAGCCGTCGCACGCTCTACAACAAGCTCCGCGAGCACGGGATCGACTGAGATCCAGCGCGGCTCACGCCTGAAAACGCGGCCAATTCACGAAGAAAATGGCTCCGTTTTCATGAGAGGAACGTTCCTTCCTCCCGCTCCGTATGTTGAAGGGAGTGGACGCTTATTTTTCCTCTTCAACTCCGCCCCGGCCGGCGTACTACCCGCATGGAAGCGTTCCGCCGACCATGCTGTCGATCCCCGCTCCCGCGCCGAGCATCGCCCCGATGGCGTACCGCGCAGGCGCGTCGCCCACCAAATCGGGATCGGGCGTCTGGTTCATCATGCTCATCGCGGTCTTCATCGGCGGCGTTGGGTTTGCGTGTTTGAAGTACGTCGCCCCGAAGCTCGAGGCGCGCGCATCCGCGACATCGGCGTCGATGGAAGGTCCGCTCGTCGTCGCGAAGGAGCCGCCTCCTCCACCGCTCGCATCCGCTGAGTCGTCGCCGAGCAGCAACGTGGCTCACACCACTGCCGCTGCCGTC
This sequence comes from Labilithrix sp., assembly GCA_044227045.1. Classification (GTDB taxonomy): domain Bacteria; phylum Myxococcota_A; class Polyangia; order Polyangiales; family Polyangiaceae; genus Labilithrix. The sequence goes on along the minus strand of JBGAFW010000136.1, from coordinate 17,691 downwards.
ACCAAGGCCGACGCGCTCACCGCCAAAGACAAAGCGAAGGAGGCGAAGGAGAAGCGCGCGCGTGCGAAGGCGCGTGCTGCGGCAGCCGGCGCGGCTCCTTCGGCGTCGTCCGCGGACATGCCTCTTCCGTCCGACCGTCTCTCGCTCAACAAATCCACGAACTGAAAGCGTTCTCGTGACGTCCTTTCGCGGGGCGAAAATCCGTGTCACGCGCTTCGGGTCGGGCGCGAGAGCGGGTATGCTCCTGCCCGCGTGTCCGAGAATCGCCCTTCCCGACCGCCCTCGAAGGCGCCTTCGAAATCATCCGACCCGCGGATGAGCTCGGGGTCGTCGAGCGTTTCCAAGAACGTGCGCGTCAATAGAGCTCCCGAGGGCATGAGCACGCGAGACTTCGCGCTCGCAGACACGGTGGACATCTCGAACGTCCCGAACGCGAACCCAAACGCGAACGAGAGGGCAAACGCAAGCGTGCCGCCCACGAAGAAGGGCTCCACGCCTCCAGGTGCTGCGCCCACGCGCGGGCGCCGTGCGCTCCGCTTCATCAAGCGCTGGTCGATTCGGCTCGCGATCGCAGGCGCCGTCCTCACGATCGGGGCGCTCATCACCGGCTACCTCCTCGTGCGCCACTACGAAGAGGGGCTGCCGAGCGTCGCCGAGCTCGAGCGCGGGTATCGACCGTCGCAGGTGACGCGCGTGACGGCACGTGACGGGACGACGATCGCGGAGCTCTTTACCGAGCGACGGACGATCATCCACACCGAAGACCTCCCGCGCTTCGTCATCAACGCCTTCGTCGCCGCCGAAGATGCCTCCTTCTACGAGCACGAGGGCATCAACTACTTCGGCATCGCACGCGCGGCGGTCGTGAACCTCCGCTCGGGTCGCACGCGTCAAGGCGGCTCCACGATCACCCAGCAGGTCGTGAAGAACATCCTACTCGAGTCGAACGAGCGCACGTACCGCCGCAAGATGCGTGAGGCCTTGCTCGCGCGACGTCTCGAGCAAGAGCTGTGTCCCGAGTGCGGAAGCGATCGCGCCGGCCGCGACAAGCGCAAAGACAAGATCATCGAGCTCTATCTCAATCACATCTACCTCGGCCATGGTCGCTACGGCCTCGAGGAGACCGCGAAGGACACGTTCGGGCACTCGGCCAAGCAGCTCACGATCGCGGAGGCCGCGATGCTCGCAGGCGTCCCCGCTGCGCCGGAGGCGTACAACCCGAAGCGTGATCTGAACAAAGCGCTCGTGCGACGCGCGTTCGTGCTCGATCAGATGCATCAGAAGCACTTCATCACCGACGCGGAGTACGAAGCTGCGAAGGTCGAGCCGGTTCGCCTCGCCGCCAACCAGGAGATCGACAGCGAGCTCGCGCCCGAGGCGGTGCAGATCGCGAAGAAGCTCCTCCTCGAGCTCGAGCCAGAGCGCGGCCCACACGGCGGCTTCACGATCTCGACGACGATCGATCCCACGCTGCAAGCCGCCGCCCGCAAGGCGCTGCGCGACAACATCAACGCCTACGACAAACGCCATCAGCTTCTCGCGCCGATCAAGGCGCCAGCGATCGCGAACAACCCGAAGAAGAAGACGTCCGTGAAAGACGTGCCTCCCTTCGAAGGCACGCCCAAGTTCGAGTCGCACAAGGTCTTCAACGGCGTCGTCATCGGCGCAGACGACGCGGCGGGCACGATCGACGTCCGCGTCGGCACGATCGTCGGCACGATCAAGATTGCAGAATACAAGCGTTACAACCCCGAGAACCTTACGGCGAGCAAGTTCGCCGAGGTCGGCGCGCGACTCCGTGTGAGCCTCCTCGCGCCCATCCCGAACGCCGCCGCGCAGGTCACTCCCCCCAACGAGCACGTGCCGGTCGCGAAGGTCCCGCTGCGTCTCGAGCTCGGCCCCGAGTCGGCGATCGTGATGGTCGACGTGCGCACGCGAAACATCCTCGCGATCGCCGGCAACTACGAGGCCGCGAACGGCGGGCTCGACCGCGTGACGCAGTCCCATCGCCAGCCGGGCTCCACCTTCAAGCCCGTCGTGTACTCGTACGCGATCCACGCGCGGCGCTACACCCCTGCCACGCTCGTCGACGTCCAGCCGACGATGTTCAACGGCGGCTACAAACCCGCGAACTACGAGGGCTGGACGGGAGCCGATCCGCTTCGCTTGCGAGAGGCGCTCGCCAACTCCGTCAACGTCGCCGCTGTGCACGTGATCGAAGACGTGGGACCGGCGAACGTCGTCGACTGGGCGAAGGCGCTCGGCATCGAGTCGACGCTCAAGCCGGATCTGTCGCTCGCGCTCGGCTCGTACGAGGTGAAGCCGATCGAGCTCGTCGGCGCCTACGCCACGTTCGCGTCGGGCGGCATGTACGAGGAGCCTCGTCTGGTCACGCGCATCGTCGGGCCGGATGGCAAGGAGGTGCCGCTCAAGCCGCCGGCGCCGGCGCGTCGTGTGCTCGATCCGGCAGAGGCCTACGTGGTCACGAGCATGCTCCAGAGCGTCGTCGATCACGGCACGGCGCAGAAGGCGAAGTCGCTCGCGCGCCCCGTCGCCGGCAAGACCGGCACGAGCAACGAGGCGAAGGACACGTGGTTCGCCGGGTTCTCTCCGGAGATCGCGACGGTCGTGTGGGTCGGCTACGACGACAACAAGCCGCTCGGCTCCGGCGAGACCGGTGGCTCGACCGCGCTGCCGGCGTGGATCAACGTGATGAAGGTCGCGCACGAAGGAAAGCCGCGCTCGGAGTTTCCGCGACCACCCGGCATCACCACCGTCGCGATCGATCCGAAGACCGGCAAGCTCAAGGCGGAAGGAGCGGAAGACTCGCTCGACGAGGTCTTCCTCTCGGGCACCGAGCCTACCGAGGCCGCAGAGCCGTCGTCCGCGCCCTCCACGAGCGACGCATCTTCCTCGACGACGACGACGACATCTGCTCTATCGGGTGACGCAGGCGAACCTTGACGAAGACGACGGATCGCACGATCACCAAGTTGGGGGGCGCGCCTTTCCTCCGGAGAGATCGCGCGTTCGCCGCATTTCTCGTCATCTTCGCGTTGGGCGCGACGGCTCCGTTCGCGCTCGCGCAGCCAAAGGCCGCGGACGCGAAGAAGCCGGCGGCCGCAGGCTCTGCGTCGGCCTCTGCGCCGGCCGGATCGAACGCGCCGCCGCCTTCCCTTCACGTCAGCGCGATCGTTCATGTCGCGACCGAGGTCGCGACCGCGCTCGGGCCTCTGCCGTCGGGCGCGCTCGTGGCCGTCTCGCCGCTCACGTCCGATGTCCCCGCGCCAAAAGGTGAAGAGCTCGCGCTTCGCGTCGCCAACCAAATCGCAGGGCGCGTCGGCGCGCAGGCTCACCCGCAGCCGGTCAGCCTCGCGGTGGCACGCGGCGTCTCGGGTCGCGCCGCGTCGCTCGTGTATGTGCAGCTCGAGATCGCGAAGGGTGAGCTCCGCGCCACCGCCGATCTCTATCCCGTCGTGTCGAACGGCTGGGAGCGTCTCCGCAATCCCGTCCCTGGACCGCGCGCCCACGGCTTCGCGGGTGCGCCGCTCGACGCCGAGATCCGGACATTCTTGCAGCCCATCTTGCTCGAGCAAGCGAGCCTCCACAAAGCGAAGCACGAAGAGACCGACGTGCTGGCGGTGGGCTGTGGCGATCTCGATGGCGACGGAGGCCTCGAGCTCGTCCTCGCCACGCGAACGCGCGTCGTCCTCGGGAAGCTTCGCGGCGGAAAGTTCGCCGCCGTGCGAGCGACGCCGTGGTCGCAGCTCGCGACACGCGCGCCGGTCCCGATGCGCGAGCCGACCGCGAGCATCGTCGTCTCGAGGCCCACGGCGATCCGCGGTCCGGGTGAGCTCCTCGTCGGCACGACCGATCGCGGCGGGGTCGCGGTCGATCCATCGCTCGTGATGAAGCGTCAGCTTTCGGGCTTGCCGATCCCCGGCATGAACGGCGACGCGTGCGCGCTTGCCTTGCCCGAGCAGAGCGCGTTCGAGGGTCACGCCGTGACGTGCGTGCCACCCACGAAGGGTGATCCTGCGGTCGTGATGCCGACCCCAGCGTCGAGGTTCGACGCCGCTTCGGCGATGGATCTCATCGGCAAAGACGGCGGGGTGGCGCAGGTCATCGCCGCGCGCGAGCCGAGCGGAAAGCTTCGCCTGCGTCGCATCGACGATCCGAAGGCCAAGCCTTTCGACGCCCCGATCGACGGCGTCGGCGCGCAGATCGCCCTCGCCGATCTCGATCTCGACGGCACCCCCGAGATCGCGTTCAGCGGTGACGGCGTCGAGCGCGAAACGGACGCGCTCATCGTCTGGAGCTGGACGAAGACGGGGTTCGTGCAGCGCTTGAAATTCCAGTCGAAAGACGCGGTGCGCGCGATCGCGGCATGCCCACCCGAAGAACGCGGCGTGCCGGGAATCGTCGCGGTGGTGGGGTCGGAGCTTTGGCTCGTGCGCTAAAGGCTCGTTAGAATCGTCTTCAGGTTCGGGGTCGTTTGGGATCTTCGGGTTGTTCGTCGAGAAGGGAAAGCTGAAGCTGTGAAGCGTCGTTCGTTCCTCGCTGGATGTGCGGCGAGCGCCCTCGCGCTCGCGAGCGACGCACGTCAGGCGCGCGAGGCGAGCGCACGCGGACGCATCGGCGTCGGCGGAAGGCTCTCGCTTCGCCTGCCCTGGCCGATCGCTTCGGGATGCGACCCGCACCGAATCGACGATCACACCGCCGCGATCTTCGGCGAGGCGCTCTTCGACACGCTCTACACGCAGACCGCAGACGGACAATTCGTCCCGGCGCTCGCGGAGTCGGATCCCGAGCCCGACGGCGCTCACCTCCGAGTGAAGCTCCGTTCGGGGGTGCGAACCGCAAAAGACCGTCCGATCGGAGCGCGCGACGCCGCCTTCTCGCTCGGCCGCGCGCGAAATGCAGGCGCGAAGGGATGGCTCGCGGACATTCCGGTCCCGCGTGACGACGGTCGCGCGCTCGTCTTCTCGACCAAAGACGCCGCCCGGCTCGTTCGTGCCCTCGCCTCGCCGCTCGTCGCGATCGTTCCAGCCAGCTTCGATCCCGCCTCGCCCGACGGCACCGGTCCATTCCGATACAGCCCCGCCGGCGACGCGATCTTGTTCACGCGCAACAAGCTCGCCGCGCGTGGCCCAGCGTTCCTCGACGAGGTCACGGTTCGGTCGGCGCCCAACGTCTCGGCGTCGCTGCTCGCGTTCGAAGCCGGCACCGACGACATCGGGTGGTTCGAACGAGGGCTCCACGAGCCTCGCGCAGGGTCGAAGAGCTTCGACTTCGGCGCGGTCGGGTGGGCGGTCCTCTTCACGGGGCGCGACGCAAACGACTGGGACGGCGTCGGGATCGCGCAGCGCATCTGCGACGGCATCCCTTACTCGCGCGTATCGAACCTCCATCTCGGCGCCGCATGGACGCCCGACGCCGAGCAAGGATGGGGCGGACCGCCCGCGACCCTCATCGTGCGCGACGACGCGCCGTGGCTCATCGCCGTCGCGAACGCGATCGCCGCGACGATCTCGCGCCCCTCGCACGAGGTCACGGTGAAGCCCGTCCCTCCCGCGGAGCTCGCCTCTCGCCGCGCGTCGCGGATGCACGCGCTCGCCCTCGACGTCGTCCGCAACATCGCGCCGAACAGCCTCGGCGCGATGGTGGCCCTCGCGACCGCCGACAACCCGACGCGCGCGCAGGAGATCATGCAACATCCACCAAAGCTCGGTGATGTCGCCGCGCGCACGATGACGCGAACGCTTCGCTGCGGCGTCGTCGGCGAGATTCGCATCGTCGGCGGACGCATCCCCGAGCTCTCTCTCGCCAGCTCGCAGAGCGGCGCTGGCTTCGATCTCGGCGCCACGTCCCGCGCGAAGCGGTGAGACGACGAAACGCTCGCTCGAAACGCTCGCTCGGCCGCGCGAGCCGATAAGATGGCGTGAGATGACGACGGCCGAGGGCGGCGAAGACGAAGACGAAGGCGCGGTCTCGGGTCCGCTTAGGTCCGTGGACGAGGGTCCGCCCAGCCCTCCCGTGGACAACCAACGGGTGGAAGAGCAGCTTCGCCCCGTCTCCTCGAGGCCCAGGAGCTTCTCGGGCCGACTCGCGGCGCTCGATGGAATTCGCGCGCTGGCGATCATGATGGTCATCGTCTTCCACACGACGTCGATCGTGCGCTTGCCGCTGCCGTGGCTCGGTCCGTTCGCGACGCCGGTCGTTCATGGCTGGATGGGCGTCGACCTCTTCTTCGGAATGAGCGGCTTTCTGATCACGCGCCTCTGGCTCGAAGAAGAGATCGCCGCCCCCGCCGAGCCCGCCGGCTCGCGCACGAAGCGCTTCTTCGGACGTCGCGCGCTGCGCATCCTCCCGATCTACTACGTCACGCTCGTCCTCTTTCGTGAAGCTCCCGAGCGTCGTCCCCTTCGCGCGCCGCGTCGCGAAGGATCCAACGACGCTCCTCTCGTACGTCTTCTTCTTCGTGAACTACGTCTCGTACGGAAAAGACGGCGCCTTCGCGGCGCGCTGGTCGTTGTGCGTCGAGGAGCACTTCTACCTGCTCTGGCCGTGCGTGCTGCTCTTCGCGCGGTCACGGCGCAGCCGCTTGACGGTGGGCCTCGTCGTCTGCGCGTTGATCCTCGCGGCGCGAACCTACGTGATCCCGTTCGGGGATCATCGTCACGGCTTGGCGAGCTACATGATGATCCGCTACGCCTCGCACTTTCGCATCGACTCGATCCTTTGGGGCTGCATCGTCGCGCTCGGATACGAGCGGCTCTTGCTCGAGCCACAGGCCCGGCGCGTCGCGCTCGGCGTGAGCAGCGGCCTCGTCGTCGTGCTGATCGCGATGGGCGAGCTGTCGATCCTTCATCCCCCGACGATGCTCGGCAGCGGCATCGGCTCGTCCATCATCGCGATCGCCTCGGCGCTCCTCGCGGCGGAGGTGACAGCCGCGCCAAGCTCATGGCTCGGGCGCTCCCTCGCCGTGCGACCGCTCGCGACGATCGGCTTTCACTCCTACGCGATGTACCTGGTCCATCCGGTCGCGATCGACATCGCAATCGAGATCGTCCGCCGAACGACGACCGACCCTACCGTGTGGCACCTCGTGCTGACGATGGCGCTCACGATCGTGATCTCTCTCCTCCTCGCGATGCTGCTCTACGCGACGGTCGAGCGCCCGTTTCGCACGCTGCGCGCCCGCCTCCGCGTGCCTTCGACCATGGCATGAAGGGCGACAAACGAAGGAACGCGTCGATCCCAGCGGACCGACGCGTTCTCTTGTCTTCCCTTCGTCGTTTGCGGCGACGAGCGTCAGCGCTTCGCGGACGCGACGACCTTCGAGAAGGCGGCGCCGTCGACGATCGCGAGCTCGCTCAAGATCTTGCGATCGAGGCCGATGTTCGCGTTCTTGAGCGCGTGCATGAGGCGAGAGTACGAGGTGCCGTTGGTGCGCGCCGCAGCGTTGATGCGGGTGATCCAGAGGCGGCGGAAGTCGCGCTTCTTGCGGCGGCGGTGGGCGTACGAATAGACCCACGCCTTCATCACGACTTCCTTCGCGTAGGCGAAGAGGCGTGAGCGGGCGCTATGGAAGCCCGAGGCGTGCTTCAGGATGCGATTACGACGGCGGCGTGCTTTAAATCCACGTTTTGCGCGGGGCATGGTCGGTTCCCTTTTCTAAATCTTGGTGGTTGGACGAGCGCGTGCGCGGCTCAGTCGTAGGGGAGAAGGCGCTTGATCTTTCGCTGCAGCGTCTTCGGGACCATGTCGTTGTTGCGCAGGCGGCGGAGGCGCTTGCGGCTCTTGTTGATGAGGCCGTGGTTTCCGCCCGCCTTCGGACGGCGAACGCGACCCTTTCCGCTCACTCGGAACCGCTTTGCCGCGGTTTTGTTTGTCTTCATCTTCGGCATGACGTCGCCTTGTCTTTCCGCCCTCGTTGGCCGCCTTACCCTAAAAAGGTCGAGCTGTTACGTGCCGGCGAGGAGCGATGGGGACGCGCTTTATGGCGAACCTGGCCGGATTTGTCAAGCGAGGTCCCTGGGTTAGACCTCCGCACCACGGAATCCTAGGCGTTTCTGAGGATCTGCCGCCAGTGCGCCGTGCTGGCGCCCACGGTGCTGGCGCCCACAGCGACTTCGGTCTGGCAACCGACCGCGACCACCCTGGTTGACCAAGGTGAAGGTGCTCAATCCGGGCGACCGGTGCTGGCGCCCGCAGCGACTTCGCTCTCGCAACAGATCGCGACCACCTTGGTTGACCACGGTGATTTCGCCCTCCTGAGCCCGCCGCTTGTTTTTCGGCGGTCGGGCGCGCGGTGCTGGCGCCCGCAGCGACTTCGCTCTCGCAACAGACCGGGACCGCCTCGGTTGACCAAGGTGGATTCGCTAGCTGCCGGTGAGGGTGCGGAGGAGGCGGCGGTAGAAGCGGATGGCGTCGGCGAAGGATTTGGCGCTGATGCGTTCGTCGGTGCCGTGGACGCGGGTGATGTCCGAGGCGTTGGCTCGGACGGGGAGGAAACGGTAGACGTCGTTCGCGACGCGGTCGTAGAAGCGGCCGTCGGTCGCGCCGACGACGAGCGCGGGAGCGACGACGGTGTTTGGGAACACCTCGCGGATGGTGGAGGCGAGCGCGTCGAAGGCGCGGCCCTCCGTCTTCGAGACGCGTGATGGCTCGGCGCGTGAGTCGTCGTTCGGCTCGACGCGGACGCGCGCGTCGTCGATCGCGGCGCGGACGTGCGCGAGGACGCCGTCGGTCGTGTCGCCTGGGAGCACGCGGAAGTTCACCTGCGCTTCGGCGGTTCGCGGGACGACGTTGTCCTTCACGCCCGAGCGAAAGACCGTGACGGCCGTGGTCGTGCGGATCGAGGCGTCGAGCGCGGCCGACTTCGCGAAGACGCGCGAGACGAGCGGCCACGTGAGCCACGTGTTGCCGAGGACCATGCGCTGGCCGAAGCTCATCTCGGGCGCCGCCCACGCGAAGAACTCCGCGGTCGCGCCGTCGAGGCGGGCGGGCATCGGGCTCCTCCGCAGTCGCTCGATCGCTTGCGTGAGGACGCCGAGCGCGCTCTCTCGTGCAGGGGTCGACGAGTGGCCGCCCGGCAGGTCGACGGAGAGCGTGACGGTGAGGTAGCCCTTCTCGGCGATGCCGAGCGGCGCGACGGGACCATCGATGCTCGGGACGATGCCTTCGACGACCGGATTGCCTTCGTCGAGGACCATCTCTGCTTTCACGTTCCGCGAGGCCAGCACGTCGACGATCTTTCGCGCGCCGTTCTTGCCGGAGATCTCTTCGTCGTGGCCGAAGGCGAGGTAGATCGTCCGCTTGGGGACGAAGCCTTCGTCGACGAGCGACTCGATCGCCTCGAGGATCGCGACGAGCGAGCCCTTGTCATCGAGCGTGCCGCGTCCCCAGATGAACTGATCGTCGACGACGCCGTCGAAAGCAGGCTTTTGCCACTTCGTCTCGGTGCCCGGCTCGACCGGAACGACGTCTTGGTGCGCGCAGAGGATGATCGGCGCTTCGGCGCCGCTCTCTGCCTTCCACGTGTAGAGGAGCGCGTGCTCGTTGACGATCTCCCGCGTCAGCTTCTGGTGCGTCTTCGGGAAGGACTCGGCGAGGTACGCGCGCAGGCCCTCTAGCTCCGCTGCTGGGGCGGGGTTTTCTTGCGACTCCGAGATCGTCTTCTTCTTGATCGCGCCGGCGAGATGCGCGCTCGCCTTGGCCTGATCGATCGGCGCGTCGACGAGCGGTGCGACCTTCGGCTGCCGCGAGGACAGCGTGCCTGCGCGGATCGCCATCACCGCGAGGAGGATGACGAAGAGCACGAGCGCGTACTGCAAGGACCGCTTGACGCGTGAACGAAACGTCAGCGGCGGTCGCTTCGGCGGAGCAGCGGCGCTTCGCTTCGGCGGAGCGTCTTCGCGCGCCGGCGGCTTTGCATCGGTCGTAGGTTCGGGGTTGCTCATGGCGACGGCGCGGGGACGAAGATGTTGGAGATGCGGCGTGAGATGGCTTGCACGAGCGTCATCCTTTGCGCGAGCACGTCAGAGCAGCCGGGACAGGGCTCACGCGCGACTTGGAGCTCTTTCGGAGAGAGAACGCCGTCGTGGTTCGTGTCGGCGGCTGCGAAGTCTTCGAAGAGGAGGGGCGCGCTCTTGTCGTCCTCGTCGCGGAACAGGTTCTCGACCGCGATCGTCGCGTAGACATTCGTGAGCGCGTTCGCGACGACCGTGCCGTAGATCGGATCGCTCGGGAAGGCGTCCTGCATCGAGACGTCGAGCTTGATCGTGCGGCCCGCCTTCTCCGCGTGCGCGATGAGGAGGAACGCCGGGCCGCCGATGTTCGACACCGCGTCGGGCTCGTCCGAGAGATGGGTGCCGTCGGGGAACTCGTAGTCGAAGGCGATGTCGGGCGGCTGATTGAAGCGCTCGGCGAGCTCGGGGGCGACGCCTTGGTTGTTCTGCCGGATCGCTTGCACGCCGTGGAGCGATGGCTTGAGCCCATGGATCGAGAAGCCGATCTGAATGCTCGCGGGACCTGCCGGGATCGCATACGTCACGAGCTCCGTCGGACGCGACGCGGGGAACAGCACGTCGGTCTGCGCTGGCTTGCCGAAGCTGTCGGCGCCGTCCGGCGTCTCGCCGCTGGCGTTCGCGAACGCCTGAAGGACGAACGCGTCGACGTGCACGGTCCATCCATCCGACGTCATGATCGGCTCACCGAGCGCCGCGGGCGAAGGCCGAAGCTGCAGCGCGATCGCGCCGCGGGGATCGGCATCGGCCGTCGACGGGACGCACGACGACGACGACGACAGCACCGCCAGCGTCACGAGGCATGCGACCGCCCGCGTGCTCACAGCACCCCCTCGACCCCGAGGCTCGGCGCGACGATCGGGCCGATCGTCTCGTCGCGGCAATCCGGATCGCAGATGCGCTTGACGACCTCCTTCGATGCGGATGCGTTGAGCGCCTCGAGCACCAACGCAATGTAGCCGGTCTGCCATTGCCATCGCTTCTCGATGCGTGCGTCGACGCGGAAAAATGGCCGCAGGCGATCGTTCGCGACGAGCGCGTTGGGATCCGATCCTTGATCGGGCCATCCCCGGTACGTGAGGAAGCGCGCCGAGGTCCGGAAGCCAGCGCCGAGGTAGACCGCGCCGCCGATCTGCAGCACGTGCGTGCGATCGAAAGGGCTGATGCGCTTCGGGGTCGTCTCCGTCGCGCCGATCTCGCTGCGCGACAGCGTGTAGCTCAGGAACGCGCCCACCTTCTCGGTGAGCTTGCGGTGGACGAAGAGCTCCGCGCCGTAGGCTTGGGTTGGAGAGCTCGGGACCGGCACGGGCCTCTCGAGATCGATGTCGCTCGACGTCCGCGAGAAATCGCGAAGGTTGAAGTAGCTGTGATGAAAGCCGACCGCGCGCGCCGTGAATTTCCATGGCAGCTCGATCTCGGCGCCCGCGCTCTTCTGGTAGCCGAAGCCAATTCCGCCGGGCAGGCCGGAGTACCCAACGGCGGGGATCGGGATCGCGAACGCTGGCGGCTGAGGCGCGATGCCAAGCGCGCCGAGGAAGACGATCTTCGGACCGCCTCGCGTCGGGAGCGGCACGCGCATCGACACACGCGGGCTCGGTCCGACGCCCACCTCGCCTTTGCTCGTGAAGACGTCCGCGCGGGCCGTCGCTGTCAGCTCGAATCCTCGCGACGGATGCCAACTCCCGGACACCCACGCGCCCGTCGCCGTGTCCGTCCGCGGCTCGAAGAACGCCTTCGTGTTCTCGAGCTCTTGCTGTCCGACGGCATAGAGGCTCGGCAGATCTCCGGAGATATGGTCGATCGTGGTGTCGAGCCCAACCTCGATGTCGACGTCGCGGTGAAGCGGCGCTCCATGACGGGCGCGCGCGCCGAAGAGAAAGTCTTGCGCGAACCGTGATCCTTCGAGCCGTGAGCGGTCGAGACCGAACGTCGTCGCGATGCGCGTCGTGGCGCCGTTCTCACCTTGGCGATCCAGACGAAGATCGAGCCGATGGAACTCCGAGGCGAAGAACACCTCTTCGTGCTCGGGCGGCGGATCGCGGCGCGTCTCCGCGGCGTAGTCGTACGAGCCAATCGCGAGCGCCGACAAGCGCCATCGATCGCTGAGGTCATACGAGACGCGCGCGTTGTAATCGCGATAGGCGAGCGTCGTGTCCGGCGTGACGAGCGAGAGGAGCGCCGCCGTGTAAGAGAAGCGTCCGCCGACGCCCGCGGTCGCGCGGCCGTTCGCGAAGGGCGACTCGACGTAGAGCCCCGCGTCGTAGATGCGAAGCTGTCCCTCGCCCGAGAGCGTCGTCGGAGGCTCGCGTGTCTTGCCGGCCACGATCGCGCCTGCATAGCGACCGTAGCGTCCTGGGTAGGCAGCGGGGTGAAGCGTCACCTCGTCGACGAGCGCGGGTTGAATCACGCCAGGGCCGAGCGCGAAGTGAAAGAGAAACGGGACGCGGATCTCGTCGATGAAGTAGCCGACAGCGGAAGGAGGCGCGCCGCGCACGTAGTAGTACGGGAGGCCCGACACGGTCGGCACGACGCCGGGCAGCATGTCGATCGCGCGGTACGGATCGCCGAACGCGCCGGGGATCACCTTCATCTCTTCGCGACCGATCTTGTGCTCGGTGGGCGACGCGTTCGGCTTGGCGCGCGTGCCGCGGATCTTCACCTCGTCGGGCCCGCCTTGATCGGCGGCCCGCTCGGACTGCGCCGGCTCGGACTGCGCCGGCTCGGACTGCGCCTCGGCCGGCGACGAGAAGACAAACACGGCCAGGGCGACTCCCGCGCGAACGCCTCCCGCGCGAACGAGCGCAAACGCAGCACACTCGCTCCCGGCCCTCACCACGCGGGAGCTTAGTCGCTTGGGGCGTCCGGGGTAGCCGCCAAGGGGCCTTGCCCTGTTTGCTCCGATTTTGAGGGGATTGTTTTCCCAGATACGTTTTGTGTGCCCATTTCGGGAGGCTCGCGAGTTAACGGGAAAACAGGCTCGAATGACATGCCTTCCTTCTTCTTTACCCACGCCACCTTCCCCCTCCTTGCTGCTTCCCGCCGCCGCCTCGCCGTAGCGTTCGGCGCCCTCGCCTTGGTCGCGGCCGCGAGCGACGCCAGCGCCGCGGAGCCTCCGAGCCCCGCGCCCGCGTCGGCGGCGCAGCCTCCCGCGAGCCCGCCGCCATCGGCGTCGAGCGCCGCGACGACGCCAAGCGTTCCGCATCCGTTCGCCTACGGCATTCTCGTCGGGACCAACACGGGCGGCGCTGGCCAAGGCGAGCTTCGCTACGCCGAAGACGACGCACGACGGATGGCGCAAGTCCTTCGCGAGCTCGGACGATACGGATCGACCGACATGCGCGTGCTCCTTCGCCCCGACGCGGCGCATGTGCTCGCGGCGGTCGACGAGATCGCGGCCAAGCTTCGCGCGCATCAGGCGCGCGGCGAGCAAGCCGTGCTCGTCTTCTATTATTCCGGTCACGCGAAGGCGAACGCCTTCAACCTCGGCGCCGAGGAGCTCCCGATCGCGACGCTTCGCGAGAAGCTTCGCCAGCTGCCCACCACACTGACGCTCGTCGTGCTCGACGCGTGTCAGTCGGGTCAATTCGCGCGCATCAAAGGCGCAGAGCCTGCCGCGGACTTCTCGTTCAACTCGGTGTCGCGCCTCACGACGAAGGGCATCGCGGTGATGGCGTCGAGCTCGGCGCAGGAGCTCTCGCAAGAGTCCGACGCGCTCCGTTCGAGCTACTTCACGCATCATCTCATCGTCGCGCTCCGCGGCGCCGCGGACGCGGACGGTGATGGCCGCGTGTCCCTCGACGAAGCGTATCGCTACGCCTACAAGCGCACGCTCGTCTCGACGTCGCAGACGCAGGTCGGCGGCCAGCACGTCACGCTCGAGACCGATCTCGCCGGTCAGGGCGACGTCCCCGTCACCTATCCTGCCGACGCCAAATCACAGCTCGAGCTTCCTGGCCCACTCGAGGCGCGCGTGCTCGTCCATCAAAAGCAGAGCGGCAGCGTCGTCGCGGAGGTTCAAAAGGCCCCCGGCGCGCCGCTGAAGCTCGCGCTCGCGTCGGGCAGCTACGAAGCCATCGTGCGACGCGTCGTGAACGGATCGAAGAGCGTCGTCAAATGCCCGGTCACGCTCGCCGACGCGAAGGTGACCTCGCTCGACCTCGGGACATGCGAGTCGATCCGACTCGGAGGCGTCGCGAAAGGCGATGGCGAGTACGGCTACGGCTTCGACGACGAGGAGAGCGCGCCACAGAGCGCGCAGAAGGACGTCCCGCTAGGCGCGCCGACGTCGAATGACGTCGCGCGGCGCGATCCGTGGCAGATCGAGAGCGGCTTCGGCTTCTTGTGGCGGCAGGAAGATGCGTACACGAGGCGCCTCAACGAGTTCGGTTATGCGTACCGCGAGCAGTTTCTCTCGCTCAAGGCGCCGCGCTTTCGCTTTCATGTTGGCGCGTCGAAGGGCGTCCTCCCTCATCTCTCCGTCGGCGCGTACTTCCACACGCTCGAAGGCGACAGATACGAACGCAACCTCACCGACAACTCCGACTCGTTCTCGTGGGACGCGTACGGCCTCTCCGCGTTCGTCCGCGCGAGCACCGTGCCGATCGGGCAGATGAAGCCGAAGTCGTCTCACATCGAGCTCTATGCCCAGGGCGCGATCGGTCTGTCGCTCGGGATCACGACGCTGACGACGGGCGGAACGAAGTCGACGGCGACAGAGACGACGACCGACACGTTCTGGAGCTACGTCATCGGTGGACATGCCGGCGCTGCGTTCGCGACGAGCGGACCGCTCGTCGTGTTTCTCCAAGGTGGCTACGAGTACGCGCCGACGATCTCGAACCTCATCGGCGACACGCACAACAGCGGTGGCCCCTCCGTCCAGCTCGGGGCGCGCGTTCGCTTCGAATGACTTCAAGCTGACTTATTCGGTGAATCCCATGCAAAACACGACACCCTCTTCGACGACGAGCAAACCGCGACGCGGCCGTGCATCCACGATCCTCGTGCTCGGGCTCTCCGTGCTCACCTCCCTCCTCGTCGCCGGCTGCGATGATGACTTGATCGACGACGCGAACTTCCACATGTGGTGCGGCGACGAGCTTTGCAGCTGGAAGCTCGAGACCGGGCACATTCGCCAAGCGCCCACCTGGCACAAGAACGATCACGGCGTCGAGCTC
The DNA here is from genome assembly GCA_044227045.1 of Labilithrix sp. GTDB lineage: Bacteria > Myxococcota_A > Polyangia > Polyangiales > Polyangiaceae > Labilithrix. The sequence continues at coordinate 2,483 of JBGAFW010000136.1, read as the reverse complement.
ATCGACACGCCCACGACGATCTCGCAGGAGCTGAAGAAGACCGCGAGCTGCATCGTGTTCAGCACGATCGCAGACGTCGACGCCACGGCGCAGGTCACGATCGGCATGGATTTCACCGGCGATGGCGTCGTGGACTACGAGCAGCCGATCGCCGCCAGCGGCTTTCGCGAGGTGCAGACGCAGATCTCCGCTCCGCGCGCGACCTCGCTTCCGCGCGTCTACATCACGAAGAAAGGACAGGGCCGCGCCGTGCTCGCGCAGCTCCGTCTTCAGTCGTCCGGGAGCTGCACCGCGCCGCCGCTCCGTCTGAAGGATCGCGCGCTCGGCGACGCGTGCGCGCAAGGCACGCAAGGCGAGCCGAGCGAGTGCAAGTCGGGCGTGTGCTGTGGAGGGATCTGCTCCGAGTGCTGCGTGACCGAGAAGGCAGGCGGCTTCGACGTCGGATCGGACGGCGGCGTCGTCCCGGGCCCGAACGTCGCGTGCCCCAACGGCGGGACATGCGAGCGACGCGCGGTCGACAACACGGGGTTCTTCACCGCTGTGCTCCCGCTTCAGTGCGATCCTGGCAAGCATCTCCGGCCTTCGGGCGAGAGCTGCCTCGCTGACGACGACTGCGCGAGCAACTCCTGCGACGGCGCCTCTTCCGTCGCGAGAAAGCCTCAGTTCTTCCTCCAAGACGCGGGGGCGGAGCTCTGCCCCTCCGACTTTCCCGACGCAGGCGCCGCGGGCTGCACGTTCCTCAGCGTGCGCGATGGACGCTGTCGTTAAGATGGCCCACGGGCTTCCGTCCGCGCATTCATGGCTCCCTCTCCGTCCACCACAGAACCCTCGGAGGCCTATGCACGTTATGGACGCGCGCTTCTCCGTAAGGCGGAGCGCATTCTTCAATCGCGGGCCGACGCGCAAGACGTGGTGCATGCGCTCTTCACCGATCTTCTCCAGCGTGAAGACGGGCAGCAGCCGATGGACCTTCCGTACCTCTACCGCGCGATCACCAATCGCTGCCTGACGCACGTGCGCGACACGCAGAACCGAGCACGACTTCTCCAAGACCACGACGACGCGCTACGCGGCACCGTTCGCACGCGCTGTGATGACCGGACGATCGACATGGACCTCCTCGCGAAGCTCACCCAAACACTCGACGAGCCGACGCTCGAGGTGTTGGTGTACCGCTTCTTCGATGACATGACCCTCGAGGAGATCGCGAGCGTCGTCGGCGTCGCGAGGAAGACCGTCGCGCGTCGTCTCGACGAGGTTCAAGCGGCCGTGCTTCGCCTCTCGTCCGAGCCGACGACGCGGCCCGAGGGGAGGTCGTCATGACCACCGAGCATCATCTCTCTTGGCTCGCGCTCGAGCGCTTTCACTTGCGAGAGCTGCCCCCGGCCGAGCACGACGCCGCGGCCGCCCATCTCGCGTCGTGCGAAGCGTGTCGCCGCACGCTCGACGAGATCGCGAGCGACGATGAAGCGCGCGCGCTCGCGCCGCTTCCTCCGCGCGCGGCGAGCTCCGCCAAGCCAAGCGTCGCGAAGGTGATCCCTTGGTATGCCCGCCCGCGTGTGATGGCCGCGGCCACCGGCCTCGCGCTCGCGGCGGCGCTCGTGCTCGTCCTCGGTCGCGCGCCCTGGAGCTCTTCAGACTCCAGCGACCGCGATGACCCTCGGGTGAAAGGGACGTCGGTCTCCTTCGCGCTCGTTCGCGAAGATGCCGCGCTCGTGCCGGAGGCTGGCGGTCCGTACCGCGACGGTGAGCGCTTCAAGGCGCTCGTGACGTGCCCACCTGGGATGAAGGCCCGCTTCGATCTCGCCGTGTACGAGCGCGGCGCGGCGTCGTTCCCTCTCGGTGAGCAGACGGAGCTCGCGTGCGGCAACGCGGTGCCGCTCGCGGGTGCCTTTCGTGTGACAGGGCACGAGCGCATGACGGTGTGCCTCGTGTGGTCGGCCTCTTCCGCTGCCGCGATCGACCGCGATGCGCTTCGTCGGACGTCGCCCGAGCTCCTCGCGGCGACACCACGTGTACTCTGCACGAATCTCGATCCCGCGCCGTAATTTCAGCCAGATCCGCTATGAGCGAACGATTCCTCGGAGCTGGGAATTGCGCAACGAAAGGTGGATCGCGGGACCTGCAGCTGCGTGGGTGAGGCCGCAAAATTTTGCGCGATGAGGCTCGCGGCAGCACGCGAGGTGACCCCGCACGCTGCGTTGCGCCTGCAAACGCGCGGGGTCACGCCTCGTGTGCGAGAACGGTATAGCTTGTGCTCGTTGGCCGCCGAGAGGTGTGGAGATGCAGAGCATGCGTCGTCTCACAACGGCGAGCTCCATCTTCGTCACGATCGTCGCCCTCCTCGGGACGATGACGATGGCGAAGACTGCGCTCGCAGCAAACGCAAACGAGGACTCCGACGAGCGACGAATGATGGCCCAAGCTCTCCTCGAGCAAGGCCTGAAGGCGGCGGACTCTGACCCGAAGTCCGCGCTCGGCGC
>JBGAFW010000135.1:0-18954 GCA_044227045.1 Labilithrix sp. | reverse complement strand
GCTCGGCGAAGTGGTCGTTCACCTCGATGAGACGTTCGTCGCGAAGCCGCCGGATGCCGATCGCCATCGGGCTCGAACGAAACACGGTCGCGAGACGCTCTTCGCTCGCCTTCAGCGCAGCGGTTCGTTCACGAACGCGCTCCTCGAGGAGCTCGTTCAGCGCCTCTGCCGCGAGGCGTGCCTCGTGCGAGTGCGTGACGTTGTCGACGGCGATGGCGATCCCCTGCACGTGGCCGCCTCGGACATGCGGGACCACGTGCATGTTCACGTGCCACTGCGCCGCATCGTACGTGACCGTCTCGAATTCCTGACGCTCACCCGCGAGCGCCGCGCGAATGCGAGGCTCGACGCGACGGAAGCGCGGCTCGCCGAGGATGTCTTGCATCGTCCGGCCGAGGAGCGCTTCCTTGTTCGGGACCTGCCACCACTTCACGTACGCGTCGTTCACGACGCGCAGGTGGAGATCCTGATCCCAGTACGACACGAGCCCGGGGATCGCGTCGATCACAGCCTCGAGTAGCTCTATCTCGTTTGGATCAATCCCCATCCGAACATGGAAATCCTCGCTCGCACGCCGGCATCCCTCAAGAGACAACGAACGGTCTCATTCTCTTCGCGAACACAACCGGTCGGCTCGCTTTCCACGTGTCCTCAAGAGCGCAAACCTAGCGCGATCTCCACACGACGAAGCGTCACCTCGTCGATTTCGTGCACAGCTCCAAGCTTCTCGCGCGCCGCGTGGACGACGCTCGCGTACCGGCCTCCGAAGCGCTCGCACACCGTGCATCCACGGAGGTGCTCGTCGACCCGGGCCACGTCCTGCGCGTCGAGCTCGCCATCGACATAATCACCAAGCCGCTCGAGGACCGCGCTGCAGGTGAGGCCGGCGATTTCCTTTTCGCTCGTCACGACGCCTCCTTCTTGTTCACGAAGCACGGCCATGAGCCGCAAGCGTGCGCGGTGAAGTCGGCTCTTCATCGCCCGAACACCGACGCCGAGCACGTAGGCCGCCTCCTCACCCCCGAGCTGTTCGACGTCCCGAAGGACGAGGATCTCGCGGTCGGCGGCGGGCAGCGAAGCGACGGCACGCGCCAGTCGCTCGGCGGTCTCCGCGCGTTCGAGGCGCTGATCGGGCGGCGTCTGGTGAGGAGAAGGCGTGACCAGCGCGCCGTCTCCCCAGCCAGCCGCGATCCCCAAGCCGAGCAGGTCATCACCATCGCTGTCGCCCACGTTGGGGCTTGGCACCTCGCGCGATGTCTTCCGGCGAACGTGCCGTGCGGTGTTTCGCGCGATGGCGAAGAGCCACGTGCGCACGCCTTGCGCACCGCTCGCGTCGGCGCGGTACGTCGACGCGCCACGGAGCGCGGCCAGGAACGTCTCCTGGACGATGTCCTCGGCCTCCGCCTCGCTGCTCGCGAACGCACGCGCGAGACGGAAGAGCGCGCGGCCATGTCGCTCGACGAGGCCAGCCAGCGCGCTCCCGTCTCCGCCCGCGATTCGCGCGATCAGGAGGTCGTCGTCTTCGGCTTCGTGCGCACGGGGCATGTCGAGATTCCGAACAGAGTGTACAGCGGACAGCTGCCGAGCAGACCCGTCGCGAGCGGAACCACGCCGAGCCACCCCCACGCCGACTTCGGACCGAAGAACACGAGCGCGATCGCGGTCAAGCCGATGGCCACGCGCAAGACGCGCTCGAGGGGATGTTCGTTGGTCAAGAGGATCTTGCTGAGCATGACGGCGTCTCCCTTTCGTTGATTCGTTTCGGTCGTTCACCCTGCTCTAGTCGCCAGCGACCGAAAGGATTCACCCCACCGGCGGATTTCTCGTGGCGAAGAAGGCACGGCAGAGTCAAGGCGCCGTCACGTGGCGCCGGCACAATCGCGATCGTGGAGATCACGACCCTCGCCGCGGCCACCGCGGTCGGTTGTTCGACCGCGGTCCACCTTGCGCTCATGGCGTCCTTTCACGTCGTCTTTCGACGTCATCGACTCGGATGGACCGCGACGAAAGGTGATGTCGACCCCCCCTCCGAGCTCGAGCACCCAGGTGTCGGGTTCGTGAGCATCTTGAAGCCGCTCGCAGGTCATGACGATGACCTCGACGCGAACCTCGACTCGTTCGCGCACCTCGAGGGCTTTCGCTACGAGATCCTGTTCGGCGTCGCGTCGATCGGCGACTCTGCGCTCGACGCAGCGGAGGCGTTTCTCGAACGTCATCCAAACGTCGCAGCGCGGATCATCATCACGGACCCCTCCGCCGCGATCAACCCGAAGGTCGCGCAGCTCATCGGGCTGGCCGCCGAGGCCCGAGGGGACGTCCTGGTCACGAGCGACTCGAACGTCCGCGTCGCGCGCGACTACCTCGTCCATTTGCTCGCTCCGTTCGCCGAGGATGCCAGGGTCGGGCTCGCGACGAGCCTCTTCGCGGGCGTCGGCGAGGTCACGCTTGGCGCGGCGCTCGAGAACCTCCAGCTCGCAGCGACGATCACGCCGTCCGTCGTCCTGAGCACCCTCGGGCTACCGGTCACGGTCGGCAAGTCGATGGCGATTCGCCAGACTGTGCTCGCGCGCATCGGTGGGTTCGAGAGCTTCGGCGACCTGCTCGCCGAGGACGCGATGATCGGACGCCGCGTGGCGCGCGAAGGGGTGAGGATCGCCACGTCCTTCGTGCCCGTCGAGAACCGGAACGTAGGTGGCTCGATCGGGAGGATGTTCGAACGGCACTCACGTTGGGCGAAGCTAAGGCGCGCGATGTCGCCGCTCTTCTTTGCGATCGAGCCGTTCTTCTCGCCCATGCTCGTCGCGCTCGGAGCGCTGCTTCTCGTCCCGAGCCGCACGACGCTGCTGCTTCTCGCGCTCGCGATGACGGTCCAGATGGCCACGTCGCTCGGCGCGGCCTGGACGATTCGGCGAAGGCCCATGCCTTGGCGTTTCGTTCCGCTCGAGGTCGTCCGCGCCATGCTCATGCTCGCGTGCTGGGCGAACGCCGTCTGGAGTCGCACCGTCCGCTGGCGAGGACATCCGCTCCTCGTCGGGCGCGACACCGTCGTCACGCCGGTGAACGACCTCTCCGGTGCGACCGCGGACGCACACCCGCGGCCGCAAGAGCACGCGCTTCCTTGACTCAGCTTCCTTGCTCGGCAGCCGCTTGCATCGCGAGGCCGTAGACGCCGTACTCGATCATGTAGGCGAGCGCGTAGTCGGGGTACGCCTGCGCGGCGGCCGTGGCGATCGCCTTGTAGTGAGCGCCCGCGTTCGGGCCGCTGAGCTCCTGCGAGGCGTTCTTGCCGAGATTGCGCACGTAGGTGGTCACGATCGCGTTCAGCTTGGCGAGGTAGGCTTGCTCGGCCTTCACCGCGACGTCGACCTTCGCGGCGTCGCCGCGGCCACCGAAGACGGTCGCGCCGTCGTACTTCGTCGCGATCTCGCCCAGCGCAAGCTTCCACGAGGCGAGGTCGGGGACGGGCTTGCCGTCCACGATCCCACCCTCGAGCCACGCGTGCGCGTTGTGGTGGACGAGGTCTCCGACGACGAGCGCGCTCAGCCTCGGGATGAAGGCGACCGTCTGCGTCGACGAGACGCCGCGATGCTTCAGCTCGTGGAGCGAGATCTTGGTCGTGGTCGAGTCGAGCGGCAGGTCGTAGTCACCTTCGAACGTGACGTCGATCTTCGCCTCCGCCGGGTACGTCTCGTCGGTGAAGCTCTTGGCCACGTTGACGAAGTAGCCCTTCTTGTAGGCGTGCACGCCCGGGATCGCCTTCGCGGTGGTCTTGCTCGCGATGACCTTCGCGCCGATCGCCTGGAAGGCGCTCGCGCCGTTGAACTTGTCGGGGTTCGGATGCGTGACGACCACCCAGCGGATCGGGCTCGAGGTCTTCGCATGGATGTCGTCGATGAGGCGCTTGGCCCACTCGGGCGTGAACTGCGCGTCGAACACGACGACCTCGCGACCGGTGTCGACCCAGAACGAGTGCGTGTCGAAGGCGTTCGCGTCGGACGTGAAGGTCTCGAGCGCGGCCGAGCCGGCGGCGTCGGGCGACGTGATGTTCGACGTCGAGGCGACGGTGGGCGCCTGCGCGTCGGCGCACGCGCCGAGGAAGGTGGCGAAGGAGAGGGTGAGGGTGGCGAGGAGGTTCGTCGTGGTGTTCATGCCTTCGATGTACGTCCTGCGGCGCTTTCCGCCTCGCCGTGTTAGGACAAAGAATATGGCTAAACGGACACGCGCCCTTTCGCGGCATGTTCCGGCCTCGAACGCCGCGCCGGATGACGAGGACGCCGCCGAGAGGGACCACATCGATCCGGACAAGGCCCTCCAGCCGTTCGTGCTCGACGCCTCCTACAAGGCCACCGCGGGGAGCTGGCACGCGCATCGAAAAGCGCAGCTCGTGCACGCCGCCGAGGGGGTCCTTCACGTGACGACGGCCGCGGGTGCGTGGGTCGCCCCACCTCACCGCGCGATTTGGGTGCCGTCGAACATGAGGCACCGCGTGGCGTCGCGGCGGGGCTTTCGCCTGCTCACGCTCTACACGAGCCCGCGTCTCGTAAAGCTCCCTGCCGGCGAGTGCCGCGTCGTCGCGGTCGATCGACTTCTCGAGGAGCTCCTCGCCGCCGCAGCGCGCTTCGGATCGGCGTATCCCGCTCACGGTCCGGAGGCGCGCCTCGTGCGCGTCGTCCTCGATCGCCTCCCTGCGCTCTCCGTCGCGCCGCTCTTTCACCTTCCCTCGCCGCGATCGAAGGAGCTCGAACGCATCACGTCGGCGCTCCTCGCGTCGCCGAACGACAAGCGCACGCTCGACGAGTGGGCGCGCGAGGTGGGGCTCGGCGGCAAGACGTGCGCGCGCCGGTTCCTCGAGGAGACGGGCCTCACGTTCGGGCAGTGGAGGCGCCAGTGCCGCCTCCTCGCCGCGGTCGACGGCCTCGCAGCCGGCCACAGCGTGACGCGCGTGGCGTTCGACGTCGGCTACGACGACGTCTCGTCGTTCATCACGACCTTCAAAGAGGCGATGGGCGTCACGCCCGCGCGATTCTTCGAGGAATGAGGCGTTCTGCCGGGCGGGGATAGGTCGCGTCAGTTGGTGTCATTTGCGGCCCAGCCAGCCGCTACGCACCTTCTCGGTCGATGAAGAGCTCAGGTTTCGCTCGGCGCGTGAAGACGATGATGGTGTGCGTGCTCCTGACGAGCGCCTTTGCGGTGCGGGTGCGGGCCTCCACCACCGAGCGCGACGACAACAACTTCCGCGAGGACGTCCTCGTGTGTGAGGAGGCTGTGTCGCACGCTGTCCAGTGTTGCGGCTTCAAGGTTCAAGGCGACGCGTGCCGGTTTCACCACTTCTACTCCACCGACGACTGCGGCTGCGACTCCACCGGCACGGACGGCTCGCGTCGCGAAGACACGAGGCCCGTCGTCTCCGTCTCCGAGGGCCAGCGCATCGCCAAGGAGAGCTGCGAGAGCATGCGCGCGATCGACGAGAGCGGCGCGTCGGGATGCACGCGCATCCACGAGCTGCTCGAGCGCGACAACGACTCTTCGTCGTATGTCACCAAGAACTGCCGCTGACCATGATGATCACGACGAAGAACGTCCTCCTTCGCGCCGCCGCATGCTCGCTCGTGGCAAGCATCGCGAGCGTGTCCGCGCTGGCGTTCGCGCAAGACGAATCTGGAGATGCGCCCGCGACGACCGAAGAAGACGCGCCGAAGCCTGCGCCCGCGTCACCTACGGTCTACGTGCGTGGCCTCGCCGGCGGAGGCGCGAGCACGGCGAGCTTGTTCGGCATCGCGAGCAGCGGCGGTCATCTCGAAGGCGGGCTGGCGGTCGAGCACGGCCACGTCTTCGTACCGTTCCTCGTCAACGTCGAGATCGGCAAGACATCCGGCGGGCTCAGCGCCGGTGAGGTCACCGCCGGCGCAGGCGTGATGGGCGTCATCGCGTCACGCGTGCGCCTCGGCGGCGGCGTCGATCTCGGCTACGGCTGGCTGGGCCGCGCCTCGACGTCGATCGGATCGTTCGTCGGCATGTACGCGCTCGATGCCTTCTTGCTCGGCACGGTCGACCTCCTCGAGATCGGCGATCATCGCGCCGTCTACCTCGGCGTGAAGCCAAGCATCGGCACGCGCTGGGGCGAGTCGTTCTTCGCGTGGGACCACGGCACGGTCGCGTGGCGCGGCGTCGCGACCGCAGGCCTTCGCTTCTAGACGCTCCCCGCGCGCGGTGGGCCGAGCTCAGGCTCCCGCCCGGGTCAGGCGAGGCCGACGTAGATGTTCTGCACGTCGTCGTCTTCGTCGAGCGACTCGAGGAACGCCTCGACCTCGGCGCGCTTGGCCGCGTCCTCGATCGTGACCGGATTTTTGGGCTTCCAGATGAGCTGCGCGGAGGTGACGTGCCAGCTTCGGTCGGCGAGCGCCTTGCTGACGAGGTCGACGTCGGTCGACTCCGTGAAGAAGCGCGTGGCGCCGTCGTCGCCCGCCTCGAGGTCCTGCGCGCCCGACTCGATCGCCGCTTCTTCGGGATCCACGGCCGCGCCCGCGGGCGGCGTCGCTTCGATCTGTCCGATGCGCGTGAAGTCCCACGTCACCGATCCGGACGCGCCAAGCTGACCTTTGCGGAAGAGGACGCGGACGTTCGCCGAGGTGCGGTTGCGGTTGTCGGTGAGGCACTCGACGATCACGGGCACCTGATGCGGCGCGAAGCCCTCGTAGGTGACGACCTCGTACTGGACCGCCTCATCGAGCAAGCCCGCGCCCTTCTTGATCGCGCGCTCGAGCGTGTCCTTCGTCATCGAGGCCTTCTTCGCCGCCTCGACCGCGAGGCGAAGCCGCGGGTTCATGCTCGGGTCTGCGCCATTGCGCGCCGCGACCATGATCTCTTTCGCGAGCTTCGTGAACATGCGCCCTTTGGCGTTCGCCGATGCTTCTCGACCCTTCTGCTTCCACTGTGCGCCCATTGGAGTGGTGACGAGATAGCGCATCTGGCTCCGGCGTGCTCTGCCCATGAGCGCGTTGGCGCGCGAGGACCCCGAGGTTGCGTGCCTGCCGAACGGGCGCTAGACATACCTTGGACATTTGATAGACACGCGGGACTCTTTCGATGTGCTCGTGATCGGGTCGGGGTTTGGTGGCCTCGGCGCGGCGCTCACGCTGGCGGAGAAGGGCGCGCGCGTCTGCCTCTGCGAGACGTTGCGCTATCCGGGTGGATGCGCGAGCACGTTCGAGCGCGGCGGCTTTCGCTTCGACGCGGGCGCGACGTTGGTGAGCGGCCTCGGCGAAGATCAGCTCTTTGGCACATGGCTCGCGCGGTATTCCCCGGCGACCGAGATCGAGTGGATCGATCCGCTCGTCGAGCTGCGTGCTCCTGGCTTCGATCTCCATTTGCATCGCGATCGCGATCGCGTCGTCCGGCAGCTCTGCGCGATGCCGAACGCGCCCGCCGCTTCGATTCGTGCGTTCTTCGACGAGCAGCGCCGCGTCGCCGCGATCCTCTGGGAGCTCTTCGACGATCCGACGCTGCTGCCCCCGTTCTCGCTCCGCAGCCTCCTCACACACGCACGAGGAGCGCTTCGCTATGCCACGCTCGGGCCGCTGCTCGGCCGTTCGCTTCGGTCCGTGATCGCGTCGTTCGAAGGCCTCGCGACGTTCGCGCCGCTCATGCTCTACGTGGACGCGCTTTGCCAGATCACGGTGCAATGCTCGGCCGCCGACGCCGAGGCGACCTTCGCGCTCGCGGCGATGGACTACTACTACCGCGGCACGGCGCACGTCCGCGGCGGCGTAGGCTCGCTCGCGCATGCGCTCTTGCGAGGCGTGAAGGCGATGGGCGCCGACGTGCGGATGTCGACGCGCGTGACCGGCCTCCGGCGCGATCACGACGGGGGCTGGATCGCGAGCACGCGTCGCGGCGAGGTGCGCGCGCGATCGATCGTCGCGAACCTCGTCCCCGGCGCGCTCGAGCGCATGCTCGACCCGACGCTGCGGCTGTCCTCGGGCGCAGAGGCGCTTCGCGCGCGTGCACGGCCGATCGACGAGGCGTGGGGCGCGGCGATGCTCTACGTCGTCGCGCGCACGCCGGAGTCTGCGCGCGACGAAGCGCATCACCTTCAGCTCGTGCTCGATGATCAGAGGCCGCTCGCCGAGGGCAACCATCTCTTCGTCTCGGCGAGCAGCGCGTCCGAGACCGAGCGCGCGCCCGCCGGTCATCGCGCGCTCACGATCTCGACGCACATCCCCCTCACGAAGCTCCGCGCCGCAGAGGCGAGCGCAGAGCCAGGCGCGGCGGGGCGCTACGTCGCCGAAGCGCAAGCCGCGATGCGACGCACGCTCGAGGCGCGTGCGCCCGAGTGGTCACGCAACATCGTCCGCGAGATGACGGCGTCGCCGCGCACGTTCGAGCGCTTCGTCGGTCGACCTCACGGCGCGGTCGGCGGCCTTCCGCGAAAGGTCGGCCTCGCGAGCTATGCCGGGATCGGACCGCAAGAGGTGCTCGATCGCGTGTGGCTCGTCGGAGACTCCGTCTTCCCCGGCCAGAGCGCGCTCGCGACGGCGATCGGCGGCGTTCGCACCGCCGAGGTGATGTCACGGAGCGCGATCTTCGCGTGCGGCGCACGTCGCGCGTCGTGAGCGCTAAGGTCCGCGCTCGGCGAGATAGACGTCGTCGTCGCCGTCGCGGTTGCTCGTCAGATACATCTCGCAGCCATCGGCGGTGATCGATCGAACACGCGTCGTGATGTCCACAGTGCTGTTTGCGGCGTCGAGTGCCGAGATCCGCAGCGGCTGCGTCGCCGGGGTGAAGAAGGGCGCGCTCCTCGCCTTGCGCGTGACGAAGTAGATGTGTCCGCCCTGCTCGTAGAAGAAGCCGAGCGCGTCGGGCGTAAGCGCGGGCCCGCCGAACCACGTCCCGCTCGGCAGCGCGAGACCGCCGTCTGCGCCTTTGTCGACGACCGATTTGAGCGACGACCACGCCTCGTTCGCGTCGGTCCTCGCTCGCGTCGAGGAGGCGAGGAAGAAGAAGCGCTGAGGTCCATCCGACGCGAAGTGGAGGAACACGACCTCCGTGCCGTCGGCTGACACCGAAGGCGCCGCTTCGTTGTCGGGACGTTGGTCGATGATCTGGAGCGTGTAACCGCCGTCGGGGAGCTCGGCGCGAAACGCGAGGTCCGACTGGATGCCTGCGTGCGAGACGAGCACCTGCCCCTGCTGGTTCGACGACGGATATGGCGCGAGGTAGTCCGGATTCTCGAGCGCGGGGATGCGCGTGAGCACACCAAACGCCGTCGAGCGGCTCGGTCGCGTCGCGCGAAACACCTCGTACTTGCCGCCCGCCTTTCGATCGACCCAGAGCGTGAGCCCGTCGGCCGACACGAACGGATCCTGAAAGCCCTTCTCGCCGCCGTCGCCGGTGAGCTCGCTCATGCGTCGCGGCGGCCGCCACGACGTCATCGGTTGCGCGGCACATGGCGAGGTGGGAGCGTCACTTTGGGCGACCGCCGTGCCAGCGTCGCTCGGGGTCGAGGTCGCGGAGAACGATCCGCACGCCGCGACGAGCGCGATGCTCGTGACCACGATCGCGAGCGGCGCGCGATGGATCCCTATCGAAGACACCGTGAACGAGCGTATCGGCGCGCGTGGAAGCGAAGCAATGGCCTCGCGTGTGTCGGCGCGGCCCTCGACAAAAGATGATCAACGCGCCGTGAGGACCACGGTGCTCTTCGCGCGCGCCGCGACGGCCTCGCGCGTCCACGCGATCGCGACGCCAGCGCCTCTCTCCCACACGTCGAGGAGATCGTCGAAGTGGGGCGAACAGGGATTGCCCGACTGTCCACCCGCGAGCGACCAGCGGCTGTTCTCCCACGCGCCGACGTCGATCACGGCGCGGAGGTTCGGGATGCCGATCGGATCGCCGAGCGGGTCGTGAAAGTCGATCGAGCCTTGCAGCACGGTCGTGACGTCGCCGCCGATCGGGACGTCCTTCACCGCGAACACACGGTCCATCGGCGGCTTCGTCGCGAACGGATGGCGGAGCCTGAGCGGACGCACCGTGCCCCATCGCCATGCCGACTCGCGCGCGCCGAAGCGATCGCGAAGGCAGCGCACCGCCACGATGAGCGACTCCGCGATCGGCGACGGATCCTCGCGGAGGACACGCGAGAGATGCCCGATCCGCCGGAGCGGGTTCATGCCGTGCGCGAGCAGGTCGTTGATCTTCTCGCCGAGCGCCGCGCGCCACGCGTTCGGCGCGTGCTTGCGCGCGAAGCGGCACGCGAGGTCGGCGAGCGCGATCTCGAAGATGCTCGCGGCGACGGAGCCACCCGCGATCTCGCCGTCCCACGGCTCGAGCCAGCGTCGCGCGACGAGGAGGTCCGGGTCGTCGTGCGCGCGCGTCGCCTCGACGAACACGCCGCGAAGCTCGCGCGTGAGGATCGATCGCCGATCGACCTGGAGCGCGAGGCAGTCTTCGACGGTCCATCGCGGACGAGCCCCGTCACCGAGCTGCTCGGCGATCCGATCGAAGCGATAGGTGTCGAGCCAATCGACGCCGAGAAAGACCGAGGGATCGACGTGAGCGATCGGCTTCTGGTTCGCGGTCGCGACGAAGCCGCGCTCGGGGTTCTTCTCCGTCGGATGCTTCGCGAACGGAAGCGGTTGGTCTTCCCAGCCGTGCGCCTTGCTCCACCCAGGCGCGGGCACGAGGCCATGACCACCTCGTCGCACGGGGAGGTCACCGTCGAGAAGCCACGCGATGTTGCCCTTCGTGTCTGCGAAGACGCGCGCCTCGGACGGCCCGGCGTACCCGTCGAAGTACGAGCGGATCTCGTCGACGTCGTGCGAGAGATGAAACTGATACGCGCGAAGCCCCTTCGCGACCATCCAGGTTCCGCGAATCGAGAGGGCGTCACGCGTCTCCCCGAGCGCGGCGCCGACGATGGGCCCGCGCGGCGTGATGAGCACGTCGAGCGTCTCGTCGGGCTTGCCCTTCACGCGGATCGTCTCGCGACGCACCTCGCACGGAACGAAGCGGTCGCCGTCGCGCACGCTCTTTCCATCTTCACCGAGCCTCTCGACGAAGAGGTCGGTGTTGTCGGCGTGCCCTGCGGTGATGCCCCACGCGCAGTGCTCGCTGTGGCCGATGCTGCATACGGGCTGCGTCGCGAAGAACGCGCCCGTGATCGCCCAGCGCGGCGTCCGCACGTGCGCGAGGTACCAAGGCGCCGGCAGCGTGGGCGAGAGGTGCGGATCGCTCGCGAGGATCGGCCGCCCCGTCGCGGTCCGCGCCGGCGAGATCGCCCACGCGTTCGACGCGCCGCCGCGCGTGACCACACCTCGCAAGAGATCGTCTTCGGCCGCGCGAAGCCCCTGCGCGTCCGCGAGGAGCCGATCGACCCGTCCCAGGTCTTCGCGCCACGCCGACAGCGACGGCTCGAGCGCGAGGAGCGCGTCGACCCCGTCTCCACGCAGCACGCGAAGGCGCGCGAGCTCGGCGTCCCAGTTCGAGCTGAGCGCAAAGGAGAGGAACGCGAGCACCGCCGCGATGTCGGCCGGCTCGAACGTGGAGGGCTCCGCGCCGAGCAGCGTGAGCTCGTGGCACTTCGTCTTGCCCTTCGCGAGCCCGTGCGCGAGCCCTGCGTTCACGCCGCGCGCGAACGCGTCGAACTGCCGCTTGATCGCGTCGTCGCACACGGCGAGCTGCGCGCGCGCGATCTGGCGAAAGCCGACCCGCCGCGCCAAGCGATCGACGTCGAGCGCGTCGGGACCGACGACCTCCGCGAGCGTCCCGCGCGCGACGCGGACGAGCAGCTCGATCTGGAACGCGCGATCCTGCGCCTGGCAAAAGCCGAGGCCGAGGTAGGCGTCGTCGTCGGTCTCCGCCTCGACGTACGCGACGCCGCTGTCGTCGCGGCGAAGCGTGACGTTGGCCGAGAGGCCGGCGACGCGGACCTCACCGCTCGTGATGGGCAGCCGCTTGCCGAGCGCGAGACCGAAGACGTCCTGGAGCAAGCTCGTCGCCATCGCCTCGTCTTATCCGATTCGACGACCGCCCGACACCCATCGCTCAGGCCTCGCGCGGCTTCGCTTGCTTCGAGGCGTCCCCCGCGAGCTCGAGGAGCCAGCGCTTGTCTTCCGGATCCTTCGACATCGAGGCCGCCTTCTTGAAGGCCGTCGCTGCTGAGCGGTAGAGCGCACGCGCACGCCCCTGCTTCTTGTCGTCGCGAATGCGCGTCGCGACGAGCTCACACGCCTTCGCGAGGGTGGTCCACGGAGGCTGCTGCTCGGGCGCGAGCTTCGTCGCTTTGCGTGCATAATACAGCGACTTGGCCGCCGACTTGCGCCGAGCCCATCCGCGCGACAGCTCCTCCGCGACGACCGCGGCGTCGTCGGCGACGCCCGTCTGCTGGGCTAGCCCGAAGGCCTTCTCGAGCTTGGCGACGGCTCCCTTCACGTCACTCTTCATCGAAGCGGCGGCCTCCTTCAAGAGGCGCGCGATGTCAGCATGGCTCATGCAGCCCGCATCATACCCGCCCGTTCGATCGGCGTTCGACCGGGTCGACCTTGACGGGACGCGACCTAGACAGTATCTATACAAAGCCTAGACATACGATGTACACCCGCGGTTTCCCGAGGAGCTCGCCCGTTCATGCCGGATCCCAAGCGCGTCGCCAAAGCAGCACCCACGAAGCCTGCCGCCGGAGGCCCGGCGACCCAGCGCATCAACGTCGAGATCGCGAGCGTGGCGCAGCTGCCCTCGCGCTTCGGTGATTTTCGCGTCTTCGTCTTCGCGAACGACCACGACGACAAAGAGCACCTCGCGATGGTCCACGGCGACGTGAGCGGCGCGCGGGACGTCGTGACGCGAGTCCACTCCGAATGCCTCACCGGCGACGTGCTCGGCTCGCTCCGCTGCGACTGCCGCGACCAGCTCGAGCGCTCCCTCCGTCACGTGGGCACGCTCTCGCGCGGCATCGTCCTCTACATGCGCCAAGAAGGACGCGGCATCGGGCTCACGAACAAAATCCGGGCGTACGGCCTCCAAGAGCGAGGCATGGATACGGTGGAGGCGAACCTCGCCCTCGGCTTCGCCGACGACCTCCGGCACTACGGCGTCGCCGCGGCGATGCTGCGAAAGCTCGGCGCCCGCAGCATTCGCCTGATGACGAACAACCCCGACAAGGTCCGCAAGCTCGAGACCGAGGGCATCGTCGTCAGCGAGCGCATCCCGCTCGCGATTCCGCCGAACCCGCACAACCGCGACTACCTCTCGACGAAGGCGCGCCGCTCCGGCCACCTCCTCGATATCGAGATGAAGAGCGCGTAGAGCGCGTAGAGCGCTGAACTAGATCTCGATCTGCATGCCGAGCTCGATCACGCGGCCCGCCGGCAGCTTGAAGAACGCAGACGCGGGCACGGCGTTCTGGCTCATCACGCGGAAGAAGAGCTTCCGCGGCAGGCTCATCTTCGACTTGCCGCTGAACACGAGCGACTCGCGCCCGAGGAAGAAGGACACGTCGGCCGGGTTGATGTCGAGCTTGGCCGCGCCATCGTGCTTCTTCAGCGCCTCGCCGAGGATCTTCGGAATGTCGGGCGTCTCCATGAAGCCGTAGCTCACCCGCACCCCGTAGAGCCCCTCGCCGTAGCTCTTCACGTCCGTGATGCGCTTGTCCTCCGGGATCTCCGGCACGTGCGCGGTCTGCACCGTCAGGAAGACGATGTTCTCGTGCAGCGTCTTTGCGTGCTTGAAGTAGTGCGTGAGCGAAGGCGGGACGCCTGGGTTGCTCGTCATGAACACAGCGCACCCCTTCACCCGAAGCGGTTTCTCGATCCGAAGGCTCTCGAGGAAGAGATCCATCGGCATCGCCGCGCTCTGGAGCACAGCGCCGAGCGCCGCGCGGCCCTTTCGCCACGTCAGCATCACGAACGCCGCCGCGACCGCGATGAGGATGGTGATGTAGCCGCCCTCGAAGAACTGCGTCGCGTTGCTCAGGAAGAAGCCGATGTCGACGATGATGAGCGTGAGGCACGTCATGCCCATCGCGATCAAGTTCCACTTCCACACGCGCGTCGCGACGAGGAAGAACAGCACGGTCGTGAACGCCATCGTCCCCGTCACCGCCAACCCATACGCCGGCGCGAGGCTGTGCGAATTCTTGAAGAGCACGACGAGCAAGACGCAGAGCACCAAATACAGCCAGTTCACCTCGGGGATGTAGATCTGCCCCTCCATCTTCTCGTTCGTGTGGATCACCCGCACGCGCGGAAAGAGCCCGAGCTGCATCGCCTGGTTCACGAGCGAGAACGCCCCCGAGATCAGCGCCTGGCTCGCGATGATGGTCGCCAGCCAGCTGATGATGACGAGCGAATAGACGAACGCCGGCGTCGACGGCACGAGCGCATAGAAGACGTTGCCATCGACGATCGGCGCGTCGTCGAGCATGCGCGATCCTTGACCGAGGTAGTTGAGCGCCAGCGCCGGCCACACGATCCAGTACCAAGCGCGCCGCACGGCCGGCCGCCCGAAGTGCCCCATATCGGCATAGAGCGCCTCGCATCCGGTGATGCAGAGGTCGACCGACCCGATGACGTAGAGCGTGGCGCGCGGAAACTTCACGACGTACCGCGCGGCGTAGAGCGGGTTGATCGCCCCGAGGATCTCCGGATGCTTCACCAAGCTGTACACGCCCATCGCCGCGAGCGTGGCGAACCACACCGCCATCGCCGGCGCAAAGATCGACGCGACGCGATGCGTGCCGAAGCGCTGGATCGCGAAGAGCGCGACGAGGGTCGCGACCGACAGCCATGGAATGTAGGGCGACCATCGATGGGTCACGACCTCGAGCCCCTCCCACGCCGACATGATCGACAGCGAAGGCGTGATGACGCCGTCGCCGAGGATGAGCCCCGACCCAAGCACCGCGAGCGCGATGATGGCGAACATCGTGCGCTCCTTGAAGAGCTCCTTCGTCTTCGCCTTGAGCAGCGCGAGGATCGAGAAGAGGCCGCCCTCTCCTTGGTTGTCCGCGCGCATGATGAGCAGCACGTACTTGAGCGACACGACGACCGCGATCGCCCAGAAGAACAGCGAGGTCCATCCCATGACCTCATCGCGTCCGTAGTACTGACCGAACGCCATCGTCACCTTGTCCTTGATCCCACGCGTGGCCATCAAGTGCGACGAGACGGTCTCCGACATCGCGTAGAGCGGCGACGTCCCGATGTCCCCGAACACGACCCCGAGCGCTCCCCAAATGAGGACGCGCATCGACGCGACCGGATGCGGCTGGTGCGTCTGCGCCGCTCCATCGGCCGCCGCTCCGCCCTGTGTTTCGCGTGAGCTACCCGCGGAGAAAGTCGAGGCTGACATGCTTCGCCAGACCGTAAGATCGGGCGCATAAGGGCCGCGTAAACATCCGGCGAGCGCGTCCTCCCGCCGCGAGGCGAGCCGCGCCGTCGCCGCGCCAAGTGCCCGGTTTTCCCAGCCAAGCGCGCGACATCAAGATCGTGTTAGGACGTGATCTCGATCATGACCGACACGAAGAAAGCCCCCGTCGCCATCGTCGCCGCCGAAGCCCCGCTGCGCCCGACGAAGACGATCTACCCCGAGGTCTTCGCCGCCCGCGTCGCCGGCCGCGAGAAGCGCGCGCTCGGCGACGTCTTCGGCCTCACCACGTTCGGCGCGAACCTCACGCGGCTCGCCCCCGGCTCGATGTCCGCGCTCTCGTCTACATCCTCGAAGGCACCCCCACGCTCGTGACCGACGCCGGCGAGACCGTCCTCCGTCCCGGCATGTGCGCCGGCTTCAAAGGCGGCACGGGCGACGCGCACCATCTCATCAACCGCAGCGCGAGCGACGTCGTCTACCTCGAGATCGGCGATCGCGTCCCCGGCGACGCCGTCGACTACCCCGACGACGACCTCAAGGCCGTCCGCGTCGGCGACGCGTGGCAGGTCACGCACAAAGACGGCACGCCATACTGACCCCAGAGATCAGCGCCCTTGTGGGCCGTGACATTCGAGGCTATGAACGTCACGCTCGCGCCCGTAGCTCAGCTGGATAGAGCGACGGCCTCCGGAGCCGTAGGTCGCAGGTTCGAATCCTGCCGGGCGCGCCACTCAGTAGCGTTTACGAACTTTGGTGACCCGCGGGTCCGGAGGTCGTGGACTCGCACGTCGCGCTGGAATTCGCGAGGGTTCGCTCTCGGCGTGCTCTCCACAAAGAGCACGCGCTCCGTGTAGGGTGCATGCAAGTGCTCGGTTTGCCCGTCGCGAGGGGCTCTCCGGGGCAGACTCGGGGAGACGAAGTGACCCGCGGCTCCGCAGGAGAGACCCACGGCTACGGAGGTTGGTCTCCGGAGCGGCGGGTCGGTGACCCGGCGGTACGGAGCAAGCCGCGCAATTCGTGGAGGTCGCTCGTGGCCGCGTTCTCTCCATCGGCGTCGAGTTCAACCGCTACCGGATGGTGTCCATGCGGCAATCACGGGGTTGTCCGGGATCGCCTAGCCACCTAACGTTCGGAACCGCATGACGTCCTGGCTTACTCTCCGCGCCGCTGTCTTGGATCTCGACGGCGACGAGCGTGAGTGGGTCGGCACCGTCCATGCCGAGGCCCACGCCCTTCTCGATGATGGTATCGGCGCGTTCGCGTACACCTATCGCATCGAGCCGGGAGGGAGGATTCGGCTCGGTACCGTCACGGGTGAAGAGACCGCACCGGCGTTCTGGCGAGCACTCGTCGCGTGGGGAAGCGAGAACGAGCGCGCCCTCGCCCGCATCTACGCAACGACGACAGGTTCGCTCGAGGATGCTGTGCGTTCCGCTGCTCGCATGGGAGACGCGCTCTCGAAGCCGCGGCGCCGGTTCGCGCCACATGGTGTTGGCGACGTGCTCACGATCGTGGGCCATGATCCAAGCGGCTTCGGCATTTTCCTTACTCTGCCACGCCGCCGTTCGGTCGAGTTGACACTCAGGCAGCGACGTCGCTTCGAGCGACTTGCCACCGAGCTCGCCGTAGCGGCGCGTCTTCGAGAGCATCGTCGCCGGATGTGCGGTGCGCGTCTCAGCGAATCGGAGCAGCTGGTTGCACGCCTCCTCATCGACGGCGCGTCGGACAAGGTTATCGCGGAAGAGCTCGGCGTGGCCCTCTCGACGATCTCGACCTTCACGAGGCGACTGCGAGGAAAGCTCGGATGTCGACCCGGTCAAGAGGTGCTCCTTCTGCGTTCCGTGACGAGATCGAACATTCGCCGGCGCCTTGCGTTGTTCGATCGCCTCACGACCTCCGAGTGCGACGTCGCCTCGGCGCTCCTGATCGGTTCGTCGTATGAGGAGATCGCCGACCGGCGCGGCGTCTCCGTCCGCACGGTGGCCTCGCAGTGCGGCGCCGTCTTCCGCAAGTGCGGTGTCTCGGGGAGACGTCAGCTCGCTTCGACACTGCTCGCAGAGTGACGTCAGGAAAATGACGATGGTGCGGCGCGCTGAATCGACCGAGACTCTCTCCGCGTCATGACCGAGCAAGTCGATCTCGCGCGCGCGGGAATGGACCCCGTACGGGTATCGAAGGTGGTGGAGAAGTTTCGGCGACAACAAGCCGACGGCATCTTTCCTGGGGGCCAGCTCGTCGTGCGCCGTCGCGGTGTGCTCGTTGTCGACGAAGCCGTCGGCATTGCCCGCGGGCTGCGGGAAGAGGAAGCACAGCGCGCGCTCGCGTTTACTCCGGAGCAGCGCTCATGTGTCTTCAGCGCAGGCAAGCCTCTCGTAGGGATCGCCATCGCCCTCCTCGAAGACAAAGGCTTGGTCGACGTGGCGCGCCCCGTCGCGTTCTACTGGCCGGAGTTCGGGCTCGCAGGCAAGGGCGACATCACGGTCCTCGACGTGCTCTTGCACCGCTCGGGATTGTACCTCCGAGACATCGAACGAGACTGGCGGCGCTACGGAGACTGGGACGCCATCATGTCGCGAATCGCCGCCGCCGAGCCCGCGTTCGCGCGCGGCACTCTCGCTTACCAGCCGATGGGCTTCGGATGGATCTTGGGAGAGGTCGTGCGCCGCGTGACGGGAACGCCCATCGATCGCTTTCTCCAGGGCGATGTCCTCGCGCCGGCCGGTCTCGATGACCTACAGCTCGGCGTACCCGCGTCGGAGGTCCAGTCGCTCGCGCGGTCGTACTGGGTCGACGAAAAGCCTCCAACCTTGGCGGGCGAGGTGATGGTTGGGTTCGAGGAGGCACAGAACTCGGTCGAGCAACTCACGGCAGTTCTTCCGGGAGCGGGGACGGTCGGAACTGCGCGCGCGCTGGCGCGCTTTTATGCCTGGCTCCTCGAGGGCACCCCAACCACGACAGGCGCTCGCCTGCTCAGAGAGTCCGTACTCGGCCGCTACATCACCGCGCAGACGCGCGGGACGGATCGCACGGTCCGTTTTCCGATGGTCCTCGGGCGAGGATTCGCGCTCGGGTGGTTCTGGCCGCACCCCTACGGCTGGTGGCGCACGAGCACCTGCTTCGGGCACGCAGGCAATTTCAGCACGCTCGCATGGGCAGACCCGACGACGGGGTGTGCGGTAGCGGCGGTCACCAACGGCAATCGCGCACCCACGAAGCTCGTGACGCGGTTCGCCGGTATCGGCAGCGGCGTGCGCGCGGCGTGTATCGATTGATCGTCCAACCCGGTGCACCCATCGTCCGGACCCCACCGAAGCCGCGCACTCTCAGACTCTCCATGGCGAACACGCTCAACGGCTCGGTTCTTCGTCCGTTCTCCGAGGACCACTTAAGAGGAGACCGGTTCCCATCAAGACAAAGAGCGGTTCGTAAGCACTATCGAACGGGGCGCCACTCGATAGTCGTTACGCACCTTCGCGACCCGGGGCTCCGGAGGTCGCCAACGGCCTCGCGGCGCTTAGCGGGCGGTCCGTGGTGGGGCTACCTCGGGCAACACACGATCGAGGGGAGCACCACGGTCAACATGAAGCGGCG
>JBGAFW010000134.1:0-19132 GCA_044227045.1 Labilithrix sp. | reverse complement strand
GCGGCTCGGAGCGGGCGGCAAGCTCGCCCTCACGTTTCGCGATCTCTCGACGGAGCTCCGTGGGCTCGATCGCTTCTTCCTCGTGCGCTCTGACGACGCGCGGATCTTCACCTGCTTCGTCGAGTACATGGAAGGGCGCGCGATCGTGCACGACATCCTCCACGAGCGAACCGAACGCGGATGGTCGATGCGCACGAGCTGCTATCCGAAGCTTCGCCTGTCGATTGACGACGTCTGCGCGTGGCTCGTCGACGCGGGGTTCGCCAGGGTCGAGCGCGTCACGTGCGGCGGCCTCGTTGGTGTCGTCGCGCTCTGACTATTTGCGGACCTTCATGATCCGACCGTCGGTGTTGTTCGCCCAGTAGAGGAAGTCCTTGTCCTGGGTGAGCCCGATCGGGTGGCCCTGGTTCGAAGCCATCAACGTCGGCGCTCCGCCGTCGAGCCCCGTGATCGGAATGCGGTAGACGTGCCCGGTCAAGGCAAACTCGGCGACGTACGCAAACTCGCCGTCGACGATCACGCTTCGTGGTCCGTCGAGGTTCGTCGCGAGCACGGTCACGGGGCCGCCTCCCTTCGGGATCTTCTTGAGGGTGCCGCCGTTCTGCTCCGTGAAGTAGACGTGGGTCGCGTCGATGGCGAGGCCCCACGCGGACTTGAGCGAGTCGACCAAGACTTCACCGGCGTCACCGCCTCCGTCGAGCGTCGTGCGGCGAACCGAGCTCGTGCCAGACTGCACCGTGAAGTAGGCCGCCGCCTCGTCGACCGACACCGACGTCACGCCAGCCTGCGCGAGCTCCGCGAGCGTGACAGGCGTCGCGGCACCCCACGGACGCCAGAGGACTCGTCCGGGAGCTCCAAACTCCGCCCAATAGAGGCCAGCGTCGGTCGCCCGAATGTCGAAGAGACCGGTTCCGCCATCAGCCAACGTTCGAACGGTGCCGCCCGCGATGCTGGTGGACCGTACCTGACCTGGCTCCCACGTGGACCAATACACGTCTGCGCCGTAGACGCTGATCATCACGGGTGCGCGCTCGCTCGATGACAGGATCTCGGGAACGCCTCCCGTCTTCGCGATGCGCGCGACGGGCGAGAGGACGACCTCTCCAGGCACGCTCGCGTAGCCGGCCACCGTGAAGTAGATGAAGCTCTCGTCGACCGCGACGCCGTGCGCGTTCTTGAAATTGTTCGTCACCGTCTGCGCCACGCACTGCGACTCGACGCACGACCCGCTGCCCCCGCCACAGTCCCGACCGCACTTGCCGCAGTGGAGCGCGTCCTTCGTCAGATCGACGCACGTCGATCCGCACGCCGTCGTTCCACCTTCGCAGACGACGCCTGGGCTACTCGAGTCCGTCGTCGTCGCGGGAGGGTTGTCGCCGCCGTCCGACGAAGGAGTGGAAGGGGTGAAGGGGACATCCTCGCCCGTGCACGCCGCCGCGATGCGCGCGGTGACGATCAGGGCCACCACCGACGCCGGAAGACGAACACGCATGGAAGAAGAGGATATCCCCATTCAGAAACGTGCGATCCGACGACGCCTACGGTGTTCGGTCGAAGCAGTCCGTCCGGTAGGTCGAACATCTTCCCGATGAAAAAAACGACGGCAATTTTCGACTCCGCAGTCGTTCACGTGCGATCGCTTGGCCTCCTATCATGGTTCGATGCGCCTTCATCTGACGTGCTTTGCCGTGATTGGTTTGGTGATGATGGTCCCGGTCGCCGACGCAGAGGCGGGGCCTGTGCCGGGTCCCGTTCGCGTCGTCGCGCGAACAGGTGTCGAGTCGCCGAAGGCTGGCGCGAAGTATCGGCGCATCCGCGGGTGGGTTGCAGGCAAGGGCGGCGACGTCGCGATCCGTGCCCAAGTGGAGGCCGCGAACGGCGACACCGAAGACGTGATCGTGCGGGAGGGATCGGCGCGTGCGGTGATCGTCTCCGCGGCGACGCCACCACCCACGGGCGCGTGGGGATCGGTCGCTGATGGCGCTCTCGGCGCGCGCGGTGGCTTCTACTTTTGGAGCACGACCGGCGCGGAGGTCGTGTGGTGGGGGCTCGACACGACGAGCGGAAGCGTGCGCCGCTTGTTTGGCAGCAACGACGTCTTCGGAGGAAAGCCCGCAGGACAAAACGCGCCGGTCATCAACTCGCAAGGACATGTGCTCGTCGCGGCGAGCGGCGGTCTCTTCGCCTTGAACAACGTCGGCGTGCAGAAGCCCGTCTATCTGTACCTCGGTGCGGTGACAGGGTTGCCGGCGGAGTGGACGGCGCCTGCCACCGGCGTTCCGATCCCCGCGTTCCTCGATGAGAACGGGCTCCTCACGGCGGCGGTCGAGGCATCACGCACCGTCGGGGCGACCACCGAGTCGAAGCGGTTCACGATGCATGGTGGCGTGGACGGACCGCTCACCGAGCTCGCGTGGGCGCAGCCACGCGTCGATCTCGGCCCCAACTCGTACTATGGGCAAGAGATCCTGCACGTCGGTGGCAACGGAGCGATGGTCGGGCTGCGGACGACCGAGGACTCCGCCGCGTCGACGACGAAGCGGGCGTACCACTCCGGCGACGGCCTCACGATGACGCCGGCCTTCGAGCTCGTCACGACGAGCTCGACGCCCGCGCCTCTGACGTTGGACGGCGTCGCCGTCACGCAGATCGCCGAGGTGCGTTCGATCGACAACACGAGCTTCGTCTTCGTCGCAGGCGACACTTCGAAGCGAGACCTCTTCGTGTGGAGCGGAGGTGCCGCGAAGCGCCTCGCGGGACCTGGAATGGATGCTCCCGGCACGGGCGCGAAGTTCGACTCGTTCGCGAGCTACGCGGTAAACCGTCGCGGGCAAGTGTTCATCGTCGCGACCGTGGGCGGCAAAGGCGCCTACTTCCTCGCCGAGCCAGGACAAGCGCCCACGCTCCTCGCGCAGGAGGGCATGGATCTGTCGCTCGACGACGGTCGCACTGTGCCGATCACGGTCAACGCCAACCAAGATGCCGCCGGGCTCCTTGGCGACGACGGCTCGATCGTGCTTCCCGTTGGCACGTCGGCCTCTCCTCCCGAGCAAATCCTCCTCTCGCGCGGCGATGCCTCTGCGCCCACCGCCGACCTCGAGCTGACGGGGGTGGAGACGAGCTACGGATCCATCAAGCTCACCGTCAAGAACCTCGGTCCAGCGTCCGCCAACGGCGTCCGACTCACCGTACGTGGCCAAGGAGTGAAGGTGCAGTTTGACGCGGACAAGACGTGCACGAGCGGATCTACCGAGGTGACCTGCGCCCTCCCCATCCCGCTCGAGGCCGGCGTGAGCTGGCCCGAGCTCTACTTCGAGACCGATAAGGCGGGCACGACGCTCGAGGCGTCGGTCTATGGTCCTTCGGATCCCAACCTCTCGAACAACAACTTCAGTTGGACCTACGAGCCCAAGAGCTCCCAAGACTCAGATGGCGGCTGTAGCTCGGCGCCTAACCGCCAGTCCTCTCAAACGGCCATCGTGCTCGCCGTCCTTGCCCTCGGCGCGTTGGGCCGGCGGCGCACGAAGCGATCGTAACGATCACGATCCGCGAGACGCGCGGTCCGTTCCTCGGACGGACTCCGTGCCAGGCGCCGCCGACGTCGTCATCGCGTGGCTCTGCTCCGCCGAGAGCACGTACGTTCACGGCGTTCGACGAGTAGGTTTAACCACGCGCGGATTCGTAACTGCGGCACCATGCCTCGCCTCGAACGGTCCCACCACGACTCGGCCAGCCTCTAAGATGCGGGGTGTGCGACGAGCGACCACGGGGCTGGCGGCCTGCGCCACGGCCAGGACGAGGGTTGGCGCATGACCGGTTACGAGCTGCTCTCGCTGCTGCCGCTCCTGCTCGCCTCGCTCGTCCCTGCCTGCCTCGTCGTCGCGGCGTTCCTCGTCTCACGCCGACAATCGCAGTTTTTGACCGTCGCGTCGTTCGTCACGACCCTCACCGCGGGGCTCGCGTATCTCGCGGTCATCCTTCGGCCGCTGCTCTCCTTCGCAGGCTACGACGCACGCACGACGCGGCCCGGGTCCGTGATGCACGACGTCGTGCAGCTCGACGTCGTGTCGGGCGCGATGTTCGTTTTGGTCTCCACCCTCGCGCTCGTCGTCGTTCGCTACTCGCGCACGTACCTCGCGGGGCAACGTGAGCTCGATCGCTACGCGCGATCCCTCTTGTTGACGGTCGCCTCGGTCAGCGTGCTCGTGACGTCGAATCACCTCGCGGTGCTCCTGCTCGCGTGGTTTGCGACGGACGTCGGCCTCCATCAGCTCCTCACGTTCTATCGGAGACGGCGCCAGGCGCTGATCGTCGCGCACAAGAAGTTCTTGCTCAGCCGCGTCGCCGACGCGTGCTTCGTCTCGTCGCTGGTGCTCATCGGACCGGCCGTCGGATCGCTTCGGATCGACGTGGTGAACACCGTCGCCCGCGCGAACGGCGAGCTGTCACCCCCGCTCCATCTCGCGACCGTGCTCTTGGTCTTCGGCGTGCTCCTCAAGTCCGCTCAGCTGCCGTTTCACGGTTGGATGCTTCAGGTGATGGAGGCGCCGACGCCCGTGTCTGCGTTGCTCCACGCGGGCGTCGTCAACATCGGCGGCTTCGTCATGATCCGGCTGGCGCCGCTCATGGCGCATGCGTCGATCGCGCAAGGCATCCTGCTCGGCTTCGGCCTCTTCACGACCATCGTCGCGTCGCTGATCATGACCACGCGCGGCGCGATCAAGGGCGTGCTCGCGTGGTCCACCATCGGCCAGATGGGCTTCATGCTCGTACAGTGCGGCCTCGGGGCGTGGCATCTCGCGCTGCTGCATCTGCTCGCGCACTCGCTCTACAAGGCGCACACCTTCTTGAGCGCTGGCTCCGTCGTCGAGCAGTGGCGCGCGTCGCATATCGTTCATAGCCCGCGGGCATCGCTGTGGCACCTCCTGGCGGCGGTCGTCGTCGTGTTCGTAGCGGTCGCGCCGTTCTACGCGGTGACGAGCCTCCCCGTGGCGCATGCGTCGAGCGCGATCGGGCCGCTGACGTTCGTGCTCGCTTTGAGCTTCGCGCCGATGATCGGTCGCGCGATCGCGGCAGGGAAGCGCGCGTTCCTGCTGGCGACGGTGTTCACCTTCGGCGCCTCGGCCGCGTACTACGGGTGGCATGTCCTCTTCGAGCTGATCGCTCCTTCGATCAACGCCGGCGCGCCGACGTCGACCTTCAAGTGGTCGATCGTCGTCAGCGGGCTCGCGGCGCTCTTCATCGCGCAGTCGATCTTGCAGACGAGCCCGAATGGCTGGTTCGCGCATCGGCTCCAGCCGCACCTCTCGAGCGGCCTCTACATCGATCACTGGTTCACGCGCGTGACCTTTCGTTTGTGGCCGCCGGGGCTCCAATGACCGAGCAGGCGCTGAGAGACGTGAAAGACGCGGTCGAACGCGCGTGCGCGCGCATCGCGCCGACGTGGCCGCTCGATCGCTTCATCGCGGTGAATCCGTTCTGGCCGCTCATCGACAAGCCGCTCCCCGAGGTCGCCGGGGAGCTCGCGGCGCTCTCGGGTGCTCGCCTCCTCATGCCGCGCGAGTGGTACGCTCAAGAGTGGCGCGCGGGACGGTTCGGCTCCGATCATTTGCGCGAAGCGATCGCCGAGAGCGAGTCGGACGTCACCGAAGACGAGCTCGTCGCGCTCTTCTGGAGCGGAGAGCCGACCCCCGCTCGGCGACCTCTCGTCGTCGATACGCTGGAGGCGCTCCGCCGTCGCGAGCACGAGCTCACCTGGCGCGACTTCGTCATGGAGCGCATCAGCCGCTTCTGCGCTTCGTACTTCGACGACGGCCAGGCGCAGATCAGCGGGGTGCGTGAAGGCGGCTTCTATGCGAGCTGGCGAAGCCAAGCCCAGACGGACCAGACGCCGTATCTCTTCATGGAGCTCGGCGGATATCGCTCGACGGTGAGGTCGCTTCCCAACACGGCAGACGACATGATCGCGCGCGGCTGCGCCGACCTCGGCGTGCCTGCCGGCGAGCGTGAGCGCTACTTCTCCTCGCTTCTCCTCGACGTGAACGGATGGGCGTCTTACTGCGCGTACCTGCGCTGGACGGCTCGCCTCGCGGGCGGCGACGACGATCACATCCGCGAGCTGCTCGCGATCCGCCTCGGGTGGGAATGGATCCTCCTCACGTCGAGCGACGAGACGATCCGCGCGGAGTTTGGGCTCGCGATGACGAGCTGGCCGGCGATCGATCGCGCGGCACGAGCGGTGAGGTCGAGCGATTGGATCCTCCAGCGCGCGGTCGAGATCGCGTGCGAGTCGAGGTGGCGCGCGAAGCTATCCAAGAATGTCGGCGCGTCGCGACCGGCTTCGCCGAAGCTCCAAGCCGCGTTCTGCATCGACGTGCGCTCGGAGGTCTTTCGGCGTGCGCTCGAGGCCGAAGACCCCGCGATCGAGACGATCGGCGTCGCGGGGTTCTTCGGGGTGCTCGTCGAGTACGCGCCGCTCGCGTCCGACGGCGCGCGACCGCATCTGCCGGCGCTCCTGGCGCCGAAATACCGCGTGACGGACACGGGCATCCCGGATGGCCTCGACGCCACACGCCGCGCGCGGCTCGACGCGGCGCATGCGTGGAAGGCGTTCAAGTCGAGCGCGCTCTCGAGCTTTGCGTTCGTCGATACGATGGGCCTGTTCTTTGCGCGCAGCCTCTTTCTCGACGCGTTCAGCAGCGCGACGGCTGGACTCGAGGCCCGCCGCGTGGACCATCCCGAGCGCGCCGGGCTCAAAGACCTCGAAGACAGGTCGCGCCGGCCGAGGATCACGGGGCGCGTCGACGGCACACCGATCTCCGCCGAGGAGCGTTGCCAGATCGCCGAGGGCCTCCTTCGAACGATGGGGCTCACCAGGAGCTTCGCGCGCGTCGTCTTGCTCGTCGGGCATGGCAGCGAGACGAAGAACAACGCGCATTCCTCCGGGCTCGACTGCGGCGCATGCTGCGGCCAACCCGGAGACGTGAACGCGCGGGCCGCGGCCGCGCTCCTCAACGACGCCGACATCCGCGCAGGCCTCGCCGCGCGGGGGATCGACATCCCAGAGGCGACGCTCTTCGTCGGCGCGCTCCACAACACGACGACCGACGAGGTGACGCTCTTCGACGAGGGCGCGACCTCGCATCAAAGCGATCTCGCCGACCTCCAGGTCATCCTCGACCGAGCGAGCGTCACGACGAGGCGCGAGCGTGCTCCGAGGCTAGGCCTCGGCGATCTCTCCGACGCGAAGCTGCACGCCGCCGTCGTGAAGCGCGCGCGGAACTGGGCAGAGGTGCGTCCTGAATGGGGCCTCGCAAGAAACGCCGTGCTCATCATCGCCCCGCGCGAACGAAGCCGGCATCTCGACCTCCAAGGCCGCGCCTTCCTCCACGACTACCGCGCAGACGACGACAAGGACGACGCGATCCTCGAGGCCATCATGACCGGACCGCTCGTCGTCGCGCACTGGATCAACTTCCAGTACTACGCGTCGACGGTCGACAACGCGCGTTATGGCTGCGGGAACAAGGTGCTCCACAACGTCGTCGGTGGACATCTCGGCGTCTTCGAGGGCAACGGCGGCGATCTCCGGATCGGCCTGTCGCTCCAGTCACTGCACGATGGCGAGCACTGGGTGCATTCGCCACTTCGCCTTGGCGTCTTCATCGAGGCCTCTCGACCGGCGATCGATCGTGTCCTCGCCAAGCACCGCGACGTGAGCGACCTCATCGACAACGAGTGGATCCATCTGTTCCAGATCGACGCGACCGAGCGCGCCCTCTTCGCGCGACGAGGCCGCGAATGGCGCCCCGTACCCACGTGACCACCGCCGTTACATCGTGAACGCGGGCGGAACCACCGTTCCCGTGACGGCGAGCTGACCGCTCGCGCGGATGCGAATGCGGCCGACGCCGCCGCCACCACCACCCGAAGAGGTGTTTCCGCAGCTCGACGACGCCGTGCCCTTCGCCGCGCCCTCGAGCGCTCCGCCCGCGCCGCCTGCGATGGGCGTAGGGCCGCCCAACGCAAGTGCGCAGCTCGTGCTGGTCTGGCCGCCGACACCTGCGACGCCGCCGCTGGCTCCACCTGCGCCGCCGCCTCCACCGACCGCGCATACGGCGCCCATCACGTTGACGTCGGTACCTTCGAGGATGATCGATCCACCGCTCCCGCCGCCTCCACCGCCCGTGTCGCAGCTGTTCGAGTCAATGGTGTTGCAAGGCGCCTGGCCTCCAGCATGCGCGTCGCCACCACCACCACCTCCGCCGTTCGCGACGACGGTCGCTGTGTTCGAGAGACGGATGCTCCCCT
This sequence comes from Labilithrix sp., assembly GCA_044227045.1. Classification (GTDB taxonomy): domain Bacteria; phylum Myxococcota_A; class Polyangia; order Polyangiales; family Polyangiaceae; genus Labilithrix. The sequence goes on along the minus strand of JBGAFW010000134.1, from coordinate 10,822 downwards.
TCGCGCTGATGGCGAACGCGCCGCCACCCGGGCCACCCGACGCGGGATAGGCGCCGGTCTGGTTCATGTTGCTGATGGGCATCGGCGTGCCGCTCTTTCCACCGGGGCACCCGAAGCGAAGAGGTGTGATCTTCGGATTGCCGTTGGCCGCTCCGCCTGTCCCGCTGGTTCCGCCGCCGCCCGCTCCCTCTGCTCCGTACCCACCGCCGCCAGCGCCTGCCGTGCAATTTCCCGTCGTCGTTCCAAGATCGAGCTTGGTGCACGTCGAAGGTGGGGTCACGGTCGCGGATGGCTCCGCCATGATCTTTCCGTCGATGACCACGTCGCCGTCGACCACGATGAGTGCGGGGAGAGAGCCCTTGATCGTGAGCTTGCCGCTGGCGCTGACCGAGAAGGAGGCGAAGCGATAAAGGGCGTACGTCGCGCCGCCGTCCGCGATCGTGTCGGTCGCCTTGTTGGTGTCGAACGTCGCGTCGTTGTCGATCGTCTTCGGGCCTCCCGAAGGATGGTCGGCGTCGAAGCCGGCTGCGCACGGGTCGAAGCCTGCCGGACGAAACGGCCAACACGACGTCCCTCCGTCGGTGCTCGATCCGTCGGCGGTGCTCTGGGCGTCGTTCGATCCGTCTGCCGACGTGCCGCCGTCATCACGAGGAGGCTCGGTCCCGGAGACTTGCGCCGCATCCTCACCGACACACGCGACGAGGATCCCAGCAACAAAGGCCGTCGAGATCACTCGCCGAATCGTTAGCATCCGATGATTGAAGCGGTCGCGATGCCGCGAGGTCAAGACAAGCTACGGAGAGCGAGCAAGTACGCCTGGAAATTTGACTATTGAGCACGCAGCGGCCTCTCGGCATGGTGCGCGTCGCCCGCGCTTGGCGCGCGGAAGGCAAAAAGGAGATCCTATGCGTTCCATCGCCGTCACTCTTTCGCTGCTCGCCGTCGTGTTCGCCGGATGCACGTCCGAGACGACCGAACCAGAGCCGTCCACCGAGCAACTCCCGACCGTCGAGACGAGCTCGATCGAGCCCAAGGGATGCCCGCCGCCGCGTATCATCACACCCTGCGGCCCCGGCCACATTTGGGTTTGTGAAAGGGCGCCGCTTCCCACCTGCCCGACCAACAAGATCTGCGGCTGCCAGTGAGCCTGTCAGTTCAGCGGATCGCCGGGGGCGCCGCGCGCGCTGCAGCCTGTGGGTGAGATCGAGATCGTCTCGCCGTTCGAGAGGACGACGCTGCCGCCGTTGAACTGTGTGGGCTTGCCGGGCGGAGAGGTGAAGCTCCACGAGTAGGTTCCGCGCCCTCGGCTTCCACTCACCGGCATCTGCCAGTCCGATGAGGAGTGGCAACCGCCGTTGAGCGGATCGCCGCCGCTGCCGCCTTCGCAGTTCGCGCACCCATAGGCGCCCCATCCGACGTCGTCACCGAGCGCGGCGCGAGCTTGCGGGCATGCACGAAGCGCGGTCATCGCGGGCGGGGTCGCGTCCGTCATCGTCCCGCATGCGCGGCCGCAGAGCGGCTGGCCGAACGCGCACGAGCCGGCGATGAACACGATGCCGAGCGGGATCCCGACGATCGTCTTTCCCGACCACCCCGTCTTTGGTGGGCTCGGCGCCAGCTCCTCCGGCGGAGGGTTCACGATCGGCGGCTTCTCCGTGCCCTCGAGCTCGTGCACGCGATCCTCGAGCTCCGCGATCCGCCTTTGTGCAGCTTCGAGATCGTCGCGATACGCCACGAGTAGAACGTATCACTGGATCGGGCTCAGCGCGCTCGACACCTTCGTCGCCGCCGCATCCCATTTTGCGAACCGCTAGGCGTCTTTGCAGGCTCTCATGAGGATGATGCAAAGGCGCTCCTTTCTCGCAGGTGCCGCGACGCTCGCGCTCGCCGGCTGCCGCTCGAACAGCTCGAAGGAGGAGGAGGCGATCGGACCGCTCCTTCCGCCGGCGACGCTCGCGGGTCGAGTCGACGACGTGAAGGCGGGGAAGATCGCGGTGCTCTACGTCGGCCCTGACATGCTCTTCAGTCGCGGCCATGTCCCCGGCGCGCGGAAGCTCAGCGCGGTCGATTCGGCCGAAGGGAGACGTGCGCTCTCCGATGCGCTCGCGAAGATCCCGCCGGAGACCGAGATCGTCGTCTACTGCGGATGCTGCCCAGTGAAGAGCTGTCCAAACGTACGGCCGGCGAGCGCGGCGCTTCGGGCGCTCGGTCGACCCAACGCGCACGTGCTCGATCTTCCGACGAGGTTTGCCACCGACTGGACCGACAAGGGTTACCCCGTCGACCGAGGTTGACGCCTCCCGGGTCAGCGCGCGGCGTCGAGCTGCTCTTCGAGCCGTTCGATCTCGGCGGCGAGCAGGTCGCTGCCCTCGAGCGCGTGGCGTGGCGTCACGACGCGGAGAAGAAGCGCGGGATCGAAGGTCGTGCGCGCGATGGCGAGCGCGCGATCGAGATCGGCGAGCGCGCCGTCACGCCGGCCTGCCGCGCTTCGCGAACGGGCGCGTGTGACGAGCGCGGCGACCTCGTACTTGGGCCGGCCGCCGGAGGCGCGCTCGAGCGTCTCCGCGCAATGACGCTCGACGTCGTCGTGTCGTCCGTACGCGGCCGCGACCTCGGCGCGCGCCCACGCGAGACGGATCGACCAGAGGAAGTCGTGGAAGGTGGACGCTCCGGACTTGCGCTCGCTGATCTCCGCCCTGGTGCGTGAGGTCTCCTCGAGGAGCTGCTCGGCGGCGCCGACATCGCCTCGAAGGAGGCGGCACGTGACGAGATCGATCCCCGCGCTCACCGCGCCTGGGAGCCATCCGGAGAGCCGGCCAAGCTCGCGTGCCTCGGTCGCGAGGTCCTCGGCGGTGTCGACATCGCCGAGGTCGAGATGAAAGCCCGTCGACATCGACACGCAACGCGAGAGGAGCGACGTCGCGCGCGCACGCTCACCGATCGCGCGTGCCTCTGCGAACGTCGCGGACGCCTCGCGGTAGCGACCACGCGACGCGAGCGCCATCCCGAGCGGCGGAAGCCCGACGAGGAGCGCGACGATGTCGCTCGCCGCTCGCGCGGCCGCGAGCGTCTCGTGCGCCCACACGATCGCGTCGTCGATGCGGCCATTCCAGTAAAGCGTCAGCGGCGCGAGCGCCATCGACGGGACGTGTCGATCCCGCGCGAGCGATCGAAGCTCGGTGTACTTCTCGATCGCCGCGGAGAGCTCGCCGTCCGACGCGCGGCACTGCGCGAGCATGCCGCCCACCGCCAGCGTCAGGTCTTCGCGATCGAGCGACTGAACCAGCGCATGAGCCTCGTGCGCGTAGGTCTGGACGGCGGGCATGTTCATCGCCCACAGCGAGGCGCTGCCGAGATCGACGAGCACCTCCGCGCGCCACTCGTTTGCCGAAGGATCGGCGCTCGCGAGCGACAGCGCGAGCTCGTACGCCTCACAAGCCTCGTTCCACGCCGACACGATCGCGAGCGCGCGACCACGACGTCGATGGATCTCCGCGAGGCGTGCAGGCGCCTCCTCCGCGAGGAGCTCGGCGGCGCGCTGGTAATGGCGCGCGGCCTCCTCGAACGCGACGAGCGACGCAGCGCGCTCGGCGGCACGAAGCGCGTAGTCTGCAGCCTTCGCCTTGCCGCTTCCGTCCGTGGCGGCGATCGAGAAGTGGTGCGCGAGCGCGGAGAGATGCGGCTCGAGGTTCGATCCGTGGAGCCGCTCGATCGCCTCTCCGATCTGCCGGTTGAGCCGAGCGCGTCGAGGGAGCGGAAACGACTCGTAGAGGACCTGCGCGACGAGCCGATGCGACAGCTCGTATGTCGCGCCACCCGCGGCGACGCCTTCGTGGAGGAGCTGCGCTGCGAGGACCTCTTCGAGCGCGTCGAGGAGATCGTCTTCGCTCTCCTTCCACACCTCGCGCACGAGCTCCCAACGAAACGCGCCGATCATCGGCGAGACGATCGTGACGAGCCGCTTCGCTCGCTCGGACAGCCGCGCGAGGCGCCGGCCGATGACCTGACGTACGCCGTCTGGAATGGCAAGCGCGCCATCGACGAGCGCGTTCTCCTCGACGAGATGCTTGAGCATCTCCTGGACGAAGAGCGGATGGCCTGCCGTCGCGCTCGCGAGCTGTTCGCGGCGTGCTTGCGGGACGCCATCACCTCCGAGCGCGCTGACGAGCGCATGCACATCCTGCGGCTCGAGGCCGCGCAGCGAGATCCGCGACGCATCTTGCCGCTTGAGATCGGCGAGCGCGTCACGCTTGCGCGCGTCGAGGTCTTCTTCGCGATACGTCGCCACGACGAGGAGGCGCATCCCGTCGAGACGTCCTGCGAGATAACGGAGGAGCGCGAGGGACGGCTGATCGATCCAATGGAGATCTTCGATCACGAGCACCGCCGCCGCCCGGCGCGGCCACGCGCTCGAGCAACGTCGCGACCGCATGAAAGACGAGATAGCGCTCGGACGTCGCGTCGGCGACCGGAGGCGCGGGCGCATCACGGAGCCTCGCGGCGAGCCGCGGAAAGAGGCGTGCGGCCAGCGCGGCGTCGGTGCCGACGAGCCGCTCGAGGTCGGACTCGTCGCTCAGCGCGGCGTCGAGGCTATCGAGGAACGGTAGGAACGCGGGTGAGCCTTCACCCTCGAGGCATCTCCCGACGAGCGCGCGCGCGCCGCGAAGACGCGCTTGGTGGATCAGCTCCTCGACGAGCCGGCTCTTGCCCATGCCGGCCTCACCCGTGATCTCGAACACGCCGCCGCTTCCTGCGACGGCGCCGTCGAGCGCGGTCGTCAGCATCGCGAGCTCGCGATCGCGTCCGACGAACGGGCTTCGCGCGAGCTTCGCGAGCGGCTCGGCACGAGAAGCTGGCGCCGCGTCGACGATCGCGGGAGGCATCGCCGCGGGCGCGGTCCGCCGGATCGCGACGTGCGCGCGTTCGAGCTCGGCGCTCGCGCGCTCGCCGAGGCGCGCCTGCACCATCTGCTTGAAGCTCTGGTACATCTCCTCGGCCTCACGCTGGCGGCCGAGCGCGCCGAGGATGCGCACGATGGAGGCCTGCGCCGCCCCAGCGAGTGGATCGAGATCGAGACGCGCACGCGCGAACGGAAGCGCGCGCTCGGGATCACCTGCATGCCGTTCGACGATCGTGGAGAGGATCGTCGCGCGGAGCGCCCGGGCGGCCTCACGCTCGGCGATGCACCAGGCGTGAAAGCCGAAGCAGTCGGAGAGGTCGAGCCCCTCGAGGAGCTCGCCGCGAAAGCGCGCCGCGGCCTGCTCGAGCGTCAGGGTCGGCGCGCGATCGATCCCCTCGCGAAGCGCGAGCCGCACGGACGCGAGATCGACCTCGGCGTTGCCGCGCTCGAACCCGACGAGATCGCGATCCGTCGTGATGCGGGCGACCCGCTCGTCGATCACCGGGCGCAGCCGCGAGAGCGCCCAGCGAAGCGCCGCTCGCGAGTCGTCGCGCTCGTCCCAGAGGAGCGCCGCGAGGTGGCTTCGGTCGTGCGCGCGCTCGGTGGCGATGAGGTAGGCGAGCAAAGCACGCGCCTTCTTCGACGGCGGGAGCTCGATCGAGCTGCCGTCCCGCGTGATTTCGAATCGCCCAAGTAGGCGAATTTCGAGGGGCTTTGTTGCCACGCAAAATACGTCGCACATTGACACGGGGAGTTCAACGGGCGTGGTGCATCTTCGCCTGCATGACGATCGACGACGTTCTGTCCTACTGGTTCGGGGCGCCGGCCAAGACCCCGGCCGACCTCGAGGCGAAGAAGCAATTCTGGTTCAGCGGAGGCGAGGCGGTCGACCGAGAGGTCCGCGCGCGATTCAGCGATCTCGTGGCGAAGGCCCGCGCAGGCGAGCTCAACGCATGGACGGAGACGCCGCGCGGGACCCTCGCGCTCATGATCCTGATCGATCAGTTCTCACGGAATCTCCACCGCGGGACGCCCGAGGCCTTCTCGCACGATCCGCTCTGCCTCGAGCTCGTACGCGACGGCTTCGACCGCGGTCGATTCAGCGACCTCGACGCCGTCGAGCGCATGTTCATGGCCCTTCCGTTTCGCCATGCGGAGGACGTCGAGGCGCAGAAGCGTGGCGTCGCGCTCGCCGTGACGGACGCGCTCACCGCGCCGCCTCTCCTCAAAGACTTCCTCGTCTACAGCGTCGACTGGGCACGCAAGCACCTCGATGTGATCGTCCGCTTCGGTCGTTTTCCGCATCGAAACAAGGCGCTCGGTCGCACGTCGACCCCTGAAGAGCTCGAGTACCTCGCGTATCTCGAGCTCGCCGGCCAGTGGCTATGATGCGCGTCGTCTCCCCGACCGCGGCGCGCTCGACGTACGACGCGGCGAGCAGCAGCTTCGACGAAGCGCCGCTCGGATTCTGGGACCGCTACGGCGGGCGCACCGTCGCGCGCCTCGGTCTTCGTCCAGGCGCACGCGTGCTCGACGTCTGCTGCGGAACCGGCGCCTCCGCCTTCCACGCCGCGCGCGCGGTCGGCACCACGGGCTCGGTGCTCGGCGTCGACATCGCCGAGCGCATGCTCGATCTCGCACGCGAGAAGGCGGCGAAGGAGCAGCTCCCGAACGTCGACTTCCGCGTCGCCGACATGACGGCGCTCGATCTCCCCGAGGCCTCGTTCGACGCCGTCGTCATCGTCTTCGGCATCTTCTTCGCGCCCGACATGGTGGCGCAGGTCCGCGCGCTGGCGCGTCTCGTCCGGCCAAGCGGCGTGCTCGCGGTGACGACATGGGGACCGCGCCTCTTCGAGCCGCTCTACACACCCTTCCTCGAAGACGTGCGCGCGCTCCGGCCGGGGATGGATGAGTATCGCCCGTGGGATCGCCTCGCGTCCGCAGAAGACGCCGCTACGCTCATGCACGCCGCTGGCCTCGCGCGCGTGGCGGTGACCGCCGAGCTAGGACGCGAACGTCTCGCGCGTCCCGAGGACTGGTGGACCATCGCGCGCGGGACGGGTCTTCGCTGGTTCATCGACCAGCTCGATCCAGCGAGCGCCGAAGCACTTCGCGCCGAGAGCATCCGCCGCGCGCGTGACGTCGCTTCGATCGAGACGAACGTCGTGTACTGCATCGCAAGCCCAAGCCTCTGAGAAGAAAGCAGGAGAACGAGATCATGAGCCAACACAAAGGAAGCTGTTTCTGCGGAGCCGTAGAGGTGACCCTCGAGGGCACACCCGCAGCGATGGGCTACTGCCATTGCGAGTCGTGCCGTCACTGGTCGGCGGGACCGATCAACGCGTTCACGCTCTGGAAGCCCGAGGCGGTGAAGATCACGAAGGGCGAGGCCAACCTCGCGAGCTACAACAAGACGAAGCACAGCCGTCGTCGCTGGTGCAAAGCGTGCGGTGGTCACGTGCTCACCGAGCATCCCGGCATGGGCCTCACGGACGTCTACGCCGCGATCGTGAAAGGGCTGAAGTTCGATCCGCACCTTCACGTGCACTACGGCGAGTCGGTCGTACCCGTACGCGACGGCCTCCCGAAGCAGAAGGATCTCCCCGCCGACATGGGTGGCTCCGGCGTCCTCCTCGCGGAGTAGACCCTCCGCGAGGCGCACCCTCTGCGTGGTGCCGCAAGTTCGGCGTCTCGAGAGCACTCGGGGTTCGCTGCGACGCGCGTTTCGTGCGCCTCGATCAGCGATTCGTGCGGCACCGGCATTGCTCTCCCTCTCGGCATGAGCGCGCTCGAGAGTGGCCTTTCAGCGAAGAATCGGCGGTGTGGCCGATGACGACCGGCACCGCAGCTCTCCGAAAGTCAGAGCCGGCGATGAGCCCGGTCGCGAAGCCGGGTGGGCGCGCTCGCCGATGGCTTGGCTGGCTCAAGATACTTCCCCTCGCGCTCCTCATCGCGTTCGTCGTGCAGCATCGGGTCATCGCGCCGATCCCCGTGCATCGTCACGTCGTCGACCGAGGTGACGTGACGCGCGAGGTGTTCGGCCGCGCGACGATCGAGAGCCGGCGCGAGGTGCAGCTCGGCTTCGACCTCGTGGGTCGCGTCACCGACGTCCTCGTTGATGAGGGTGATCGCGTGAAGCTCGGTCAGGTCGTGGCGCACCTCGCGCCCGAGCAGTTTCGAGCCGACGTGCAGGCGGCATCATCCAGCGTGCCTCTCGCCAAGGCAGCGATCGCGCGACTCGCTGCAGAGGAGAGGCGGGCTGAGGCAAACCTGGCGTTCGCACAGCAAGAGGCGGCCCGATTGCGGTCGCTCGCCTCGTCGGGGAGCGTGAGCGCGCGCGACGTCGATCTCGCAGAGCAGCAGCTCTCGCTCGCTCAGGCCGATCTCGATCGCGTACGCGCGACACAAACCGAGGCGCAGAGAAGCATCGCAGTCGCCAGCAGCACGACGGCCTCCAAAGAGGCGACCGTCACGCGAGCCGTGCTGGTGAGCCCCTTCGATGGGCTCGTCGTCCGGCGCTTCAAGGACCCCGGCGATACCGTGGTCGTCGGCAGCACGGTGCTGCGGATCGTCGCGGTCGACCGGCTCTGGGCGCGCGCGAGCATCGATGAGTCGATGCTCTCGCAGCTACGCGAAGGGCTCCCCGCACAGATCACGCTCCTCGGCGAGAGCGGAGCACCGACGCGGGGCGTGGTCGATCGCGTCGGCCGCGAGGTCGATCGTCAGACCCACGAAGTGCTGGTCGATGTCCTCCTGCCGGAGACGCCCATCCAGGTGGCCTTCGGACGTCGCGCCGACGTGTACATCGAGACCGAGCGGAAGAAAGACGTCACGCGGATCCCGCTCGCGTTCCTCCGGCATGATGGTGGAGGGAGCTTCGTCTACGTAGACCGTGACGGACGCGTCGCGCGCGCCGCCGTGCAGATCGGCGTCGTCGGTCGTGACCTCGTCGAGGTGACCTCGGGACTCCAGCCTGGGGAGGTCGTGCTCGATGCGCCCAAGCCCGGCGGAGAGCTGGCGCTTGGCCGGCGATGGTCGGCCCCATGAACCTCGCGTTTCATGACGTGCGTCACCACCTCGGGCGCTTCCTCGCGTCGAGCGCTGTCGTCGGCCTTCTCTTCACCGTCGTCCTCGCGATGGCAGGCATCTACCAGGGCCTCGTCGATGACGCGACCGTGCTCCTCGACCGTACGAGCGCCGATCTTTGGGTCGTCCAGCGAGGGACACGCGGTCCGTTCGCCGATCCGTCGCGTCTCGATCCCTCACTCGAGCTTCGGGTCGCCGGCGTGCCCGGCGTGGTGTCGGCAAGAGCGCTGACGACGCAGGTGCTCCAGCGCGAGCATCGAGGCCAGCAGATCCGGTTCGCGCTCGTCGGGCTCTCCTTCCCTGACGAGCGCGGTGGCGAGCTGGCGATCACACAAGGTCACAGCCTCACGCAAGGGCATGGTCAGCTCATCGCGGATGCCTCCCTCGGCGTCGCGATCGGCGAAGTCGTGCACCTCGGTCGCGATGACTATCGGGTCGTCGGGTTGACGAAGCAGCTCCTCGCGTCGGGCGGAGACGCCGTCGTGTTCGCCACCATCGCAGACACGCAGCGCATCCTCGCCGATGACTCGTCCGACGCGCTCGTCGCCGAGCGTGAGCGCAGGCTGACACGCCTCCGTGCCACCGACCTCGGCCGGTCGCAGCCTGCGCTCGAGGCGCTCGCCGTCGACCCCCGCTGGACGTTCCCCGCGATCGCGGCGCCGCCGATTCATGCCGTGCGCGTTCGCGTGACGCCCGCTCGTCTCGACGAAGTCCGCGGCGTGCTCGCGACGTGGAGTGACGTCTCGGTGTTCTCTCGAGAGGAGGAGGAGCAGCTCGTCCTTCAAGGGATGGTGGCCAAGGCGCGCATGCAGCTCGGTCTGTTCTCGGCGATCCTCATCGTCACGTCGTCTCTCCTCCTCGCGGCGGTGCTCTACAACCTCACCACGGAGAAGGCACACGACATCGCCGTCCTCAAGCTCCTCGGCGCGCGCGCGCCGCGCATCGTCGCCCTCGTCTTGCAGCAAGCATGGGCGATCGCCATCCTCGGCTACGGCGTCGCCCTTGCGATTGGGGCAGAGGCCTTTCCACACTTCCCACGTCGGGTCGTCCTTACCGAGACGAGCGTCGTCGGCGTCGGCGTGCTTCTCCTCGTCGTCAGCACGCTCGCGAGCATCGCCGGCATCGTCTACGCGCTCCGGATCGATCCGGGCCCTGTGTTGGAGAGCTGACGATGGAGGCCCTTCGCGCAGAGCATCTCGACAAGCGCTATGGCCAAGGCAACACCGAGGTGTGGGCGCTCCGTCATGCCGACCTCGCGCTCGAGAGCGGCGAGATCGTCGCGCTCCTTGGTCCGAGCGGCTCGGGCAAGTCGACGCTCATCAAAGTACTCGGCCTCGTCACCCACCCCGACGCAGGGAATCTCTGGATGAACGGGCAGCGCGTCGTCGACGAGGGCAGGCCGGTCGCGGATGTCGGGTGGCTAAGGCGGTCTCACATCGGCTTCGTGTTCCAAAAACCGAACCTGATCCCGTTCCTGAATGCGCGGAGGAACATCGAGATCGCCTGCGAGATCGGTGAGCGCTATGCCCCGCGTCCGCGCGCAAACGAGTTGCTCGCCTATCTCCAGCTCGAGCATCGCGCGGCGGCGTACCCGAAGACGCTCAGCGGCGGTGAGCAGCAACGTGTCGCGATCGCGCGCGCGCTTGCAAACGGCCCTTCCCTCATCCTCGCCGACGAGCCCACCGCAGCGCTCGACAAGGATCGAGGGCGTGCGGTGATGGAGCTTCTCCGCCGCGTCGCGCACGAGCAGTCCACCGCGGTGGTCGTCGTCACGCACGATCACCGCGCGCTCGACGTCTTCGACGCGATCTACGAGATGGAAGACGGTCGTCTCTC
>JBGAFW010000133.1:0-18805 GCA_044227045.1 Labilithrix sp. | reverse complement strand
ACGCTCACGCTCGACATCGATCGCTACATCAGCCGCGGGCCAGGGCTCGCGCCGCTCCGTGACGGCGGCACGCTGGTGCTCGTGACGGTGCGCCGGAGAGAGGCCTCCGAGTCGGTGTGGCTCGTCGCGATCCTCGAGCGCCCGAAGCTCACGAGCGACGGCTACGTTTCACGACGCGCCAACGTGGCGCCGCTCACGGACGTGACGGAGCTGATGCGCGAATTCCTCCAAGCAGACGGCGGCAAGCTCCCCGTCGCGGGTCGCCTCGCGATGTCGCTCCAGACGCCTCGCTCGATGCACGAAGGATGGGTGAGCCGCTTCCGCGAGGCCGCGCGCACGCACGCGCCGCCGCCGTCGATCCGAGGCGAGGGGAGGTTTCTGCCGCGCCGTGTGCCAACGCACGACGCCACGCTCGCAAGCCAAGCCGCGCTGCCCGATCTCTTGCGCGACCCGCCTTGGACGCGGCGTCTACCTGCACGATCGGGGTTTGGGGGTGAAGCCCCCATCGGATCGAAGGCGGGCGCGCTCGGACGACGGCGTGAGCCCATCCCAACGATCCTCGAGTGGCCGGATCATTCGCGCGAGCTCGCGCTCGGGATGGCGCGCATGCGGAAGTGCCAGCACTGGCGCGACGCGACCTTTCGTGACGTCGACGCAGCGCTGAACAGGCCGGGGAAGATCACGGGCACCCTACGCGTGTGCATCGGCGTCCTTTCGACGTTGCCCGAAGACGAAGCGCTCGAGGTCGCCGAACGCGTCTCGTTCTCGTCGCTCTGTCATCAAACGTCGCTGCTCTTGCCTGCGCTCGCGCGGCTTGGCGCGCCGATCGCTCCGCTCGTGGCGAAGGCGGCGATGAGCTCCGAGCGCCGTCACGACGCGTTTCGCCTGCTCGCGCACGTGGGCACGCCGCTCGCTGTGCCCGCCGTGCTCGACGTCATGACACGCGCGCCGACATACCGGCTGCGGGCGCGCCTGTGGCTCGTCCACTTCGCGCCCGCCACCTTGCCCGTGCTCGTGCCGATCGCCGCTGGCGTCCTCGCTTCGGAGCTTGGCCTCGGCGAGCTCGTCCCGCAAAAGACGGCCGCGTCGCTCCGGCGAGCTGCCACGCGGGCGCTCTGGTTCATGGCCGCGTCGTCGAAGCCGCATCGCGACCTGATGTTCGACGTCGCGCGGACGATGAGGCTCGAGGGCGAGCTCCACGACGTGCTCGAGACCCATCCGCTCATGGGGCGAGGAAAGCCCGAGGTGTCCTTCACGCAGAAGCGGGACGACGCGAGGACGCGCGATCTCGTACGCCCGATCCTTCGAGGCTCGCAGAGCACGGCGCTCGATACCGGCGCCTTTCTCGCGCTCCTCGAGCTCTTGGCGCTCAATGACTGGGCGATGCCGAGCGAGGACATCGACGCGGTGGAGGCGGCGCTCGAGCCGGAGTCGCTCGCCGCGTTCCTCGAGTCGCTCCTCACGAAATGGATCGCATCACGCGCCACGCGACGAGAGCGCTGGGTCGCAGACGCGGCCTGCCAGATGGCGGAGGGCGTGCTCCTCCCGCGCGTGGTGGACCTCGTTCGATCGTGGCGCAGCTCGTATCGCGTTCCGGCGAGCGTGCCGCTCGAGGCGATCGGACGCGCCGCGGTCGTTCATCCGTCACGCGCGGCTTCGGATCGCGCCATGTCTTCGCTCGGCGCGCTGTCGATGAAAGGCGGTGCACATGGCGCGGCGATCAAGAAGACGATCGAGCAGATCGCCGCGTCGCTCGGCGTGTCGCGTGAGACGCTCCGCGATCGCATCGTCTCGCGGCTGGGCCTCGATGATCGAGGCGTGATGCGCTTCGAGGTGGGCGACCAAACGCTCGAGGCGCGCCTCGACGCGCAGCTCTCACCGCATCTCGTCGACGTGGCGACCCACAAGCGCCTGAAGGAGTTTCCGCGCGTCGCTCGTCGCGGCATGCGCGCGATGAAGACGAACGAAGAGCGCGAAGCCGAGCGATGGGCGACGTTCCGTGCAGGGTGCAAGGTGCTGGCGCAGCAGCTCAGCGCGCACGTAGAGACATGGCTGACCGAGCGCCATCGATGGACGCTCGAAGACTTTCGCGCCCACGTCCTCGGGCATCCGATCCTCCGTCACGTCGCCTTTGGTTTGGTGTGGGGCGCGTACGAGGAGCACGACCGGCTCACGGACACGTTCCGAGTGACCGAGGACCTCTCGTTCGCGTCGATCGAGGACGAGCTGCTCGAGGTCGTTAAAACGCCGTCGAAGCGGGGCGAAGAGGCGAGGCGCGTCGGGGTCGTTCATCCGGCCGAGCTCGACGATCGCACCCTCGCGCGTTGGGCTGACGTGCTCTTCGACTACGAGATCGTCCCGATCGTCGCGCAGCTTGCGTGGCCGGTGATCCGGCTCTCCGAGGCCGAGCAGCGAACGACCACGCTCGATCCGCGCCCGCACATGCAACAGCAGCGGCTGAACGGAAACGACATCGCGCGGCTGTGGCAGAAGCGCTGGACCGAGGGCCCGAAGATGCCTGTGCCGCCAGGTGGCAGCCCGGACGCGACCCTCACCTACGAGAAGCGCGTCGTGAGCGCTCCCGTCGCGCGCTCGTCGAGGTCCGAAGGCTCGCTCGGCGGCGCCAAATGGCTACGCGTCGTGATGACGCTGGTGAACGACGTCTCGTTCACGCGATCGATTGTCCACCTGCGCGTGCAACGATTTACGGAGCTTGGCGATGGCGGCTGGCTGCCGTGGCGCGTGGTCGACCCGGTCTCCGCGAGCGAATTGCTCCTCGAGCTCAGCCACTTGAACGGTCGCTGACGCTCGGCGCGTGATCTTCCGTTCGGGTATCGTGAGTTTCCTTCGGAAAGACGGCGCGATCGGTATCATGGAGTCTCTCGAGATCGAATCGTGCGCGTCGTCTTCTTCTTGATCGTGAGCTCGATGGCTCACTTCCTCGCCGCTCGGTGGTTGCTCGCCGTCTCTCCGCGCCTGCGAGCGAAGAAGAAGCGCGTGTACCAAGTGGCCGCCGGCTTGGCGGCGATCCTCGCGCTCGTGCGGCTGCTCGCTGTCGCGTCGCGTGGCCACGTGAACGTGCATCTCATGATGATGTTCGCGATGGTGGAGCTCTCGATCGTGGGCTTCTCGCTCCCTTGGCTCGGTCTCCTCACGCTCCTCGCGCGTGGGATCGGCCGGGCGTTCGACGCGATCAAGCCAGTCGCCAAGGTCGCCAAGGACGACGCGGAGACCGTCGCGATCGAGGCTGCGCGGATCTCGCGACGTGAGGCGATCGAACGAATCGGCGGCCTCGACGGCTACGTCATCGCGCAATGCTCCGACATTCACGTCGGGGAATACGTCGGGGATCGCGAGCTCGACGAAGGCTTCGAGCTCGTGAAGCGCTTCCGCCCCGACATCATCGTCGCGACCGGAGATCTCGTCGACTTTCGGGCCGACGCCGTTCATCCGATCCTCAAGCGGCTCTCCGATGTGAACGCCCGCGACGGCGCGTTCGCCATCCTGGGAAACCACGATCACTACGCCGACGCCGATTCGATCGCGCGACGCATCGACGCGACCGACGTGAAGCTCCTCGCGAACACGGGCGTGCGGATTCGTCCGAACGACGGCGGCGGCTTCGCGCTTTTGGGCGTCGATGACTACCAGGGACGCGGCGGCTGGTCGAAGCTCCACAAAGGCCCGGACCTCGGCCGAGCGTTCACGGCGGTCCCGCCCGATCTTCCACGCATCTTGCTCGCGCATCAGCCACGCTTCTTCGTCGAGTCGCAAGGCCGCGTGCAGCTCCAGCTCAGCGGGCACACGCACGGCGGTCAGATCAACCCCGGCTACAGCCCCGCGAGCGCGATCATGGAGTTCGTGGCGGGCCGCTACGAGCGCGCCGGCTCGTCGCTGTACGTGAATCGTGGCTTCGGCGTCGTCGGCCCACCCGCGCGTGTCGGCGCCCCGCCCGAGATCACGAAGATCGTCATCGTCTCCGGTTGAGAGCGTCGCTGCCCGCGAGGCCTAGTCGTGCTTCTCTTCGGTGTTGGCGAGCTCCAGCGTGGGCAGGTGCTTCGCGTAGGCGTAGAGCCAGCCCGCGAGCGGGAAGAGAAACGCGAGCGCGAGCCCGAGCGCCACGAGCCGCGGCGGAGCGTGGTGATGGAGGACGGTGGCGATGATCGAGTTCACGATCGCGACCGAGATCGTCACGAGCGCGAGGTCGACGGAGAGCACGCGTCCGAGCACGCGGTTTGGCACCGTCACTTGCAGGAGCTGCGACGACCCCACCCACACCGTGCTCGTCGCGCCATGCGCGAAGAAGAGCGCCAGCATCGCCACGCCGACGGCCGGCGCCTGCGAGAACACCGCAAAGAACACCACACACATCGGAAAATCGCCACGCCGACGGCCGGCGCCTGCGAGAACACCGCAAAGAACACCACACACATCGGAAATGCGACGAGCACCGCGCGCGCGACGCCGCGCACGTGGCTTCCGAGCAGGCGCGCGAACACGAACGGCATGACGAGCGCGCCGAGGCCGCGACCGGTCAGCATCAGGCCCATCAAGATGCTCTTCTGTCCGAAGATCGGGCTTGGGCTCGCGAAGATCTCGTCCGCGAACACCGCGACGAGCACGAACACACCGCCCGAGAGCAGCGCTCCTGCCTTCAACATCAACAGTGAGCGCTGCGCGGGATGATCTCGCAGGTACGCGGCGCCATCGCGCATGTCGCGAAGCGGCGCGAACGCAGGCGCTTCGGTCTCCGCGGCGCTGGTCGGGTCGGGCACCTTGGCTCGCCAGACGAAGACCGCGCTCAGCGCGAACGACGCCGCGTTCAAGGCGAACGCGGCCTTGAGGCCGACGAGCGCCGCGGTCGCGCCGCCGAGCATCGATCCGATCGCGAGCATCGCGCTCCACGTCGCGCCGGAGAGCGCATTCGCCGCGTAGAGCTTGCTGACCGGCAGCACCTGCGGGATCGCGGCGCCCTTCGCTGGCTCGAAGAACATCGACAGCGCCTCGATCACGATCGAGAGGGCGAACACGAGCACGACGTCTTGCGGCCCGCGGACGAGGAGAAATCCAAGCGTCACGACCATACGCGCAAGGTCTGCGGCGATCATGACGCGCCCGCGGTTGTAACGATCTGCGACGACCCCGGCGATGGGCGAGGTCAAGGCGGCGACGAGATGCCGCGCCACGATGAGCCCCGCCACGATGGCGGCGCCGCCTTCGCGCGTCGGAAACATCGCCGCGATGGCGACGAATTGGAACCAATCGCCGACCTCGCTGACGACCTGAGACAGCCAAAGACGCCGAAAGGACGGCTCGGTGCGCACAAGCTCGACGACGCCCACGCGGAGCACACGGTACGGTAACATCGGGATTGGGTCTCGTGTCTGGCACTGGCGCACTACGGCGCGCATTTCCTCGGTCGTCACCTCCTCGCGGATCGTTCGCGCGCGTCGTCGCGTGCATGAGCGTGGTCTTGCTCGCGTGGACCGCGACCGTGAACGCCTCGGCGCAGCCACACGGCGGCGCGCACAAGAAGCCGCCGCCGCCTCCTCCTCCTCCGCCCGCCGCCGCGGCCGCCCCGACCGGAAGTGAAGGCGATCTCGCGCGCGCGCGTGCCCTCGACAAGGAGGGCGCGAAGGCCTACGGCGAGGGTCGCTACAACGACGCGATCCGCTACTTCGAGGAGGCTCACCGGCTCGGTGGCCCGGCCTTCGAGCTCTGGAACGTCGCGAAGTGTTACCTGCGGCTCGATCAGCCCGAGCAGGCCGCCGAGATGCTCGAGCGCTACCTCGCGACGCCCAACCTCCCGAAGGACGACCGCGAGGAGGCGAGCGCGCAGCTCGATCAGCTGAAGAAGCGACCGAGCCCGCTCACCGTCTCGTCGACGCCGAGCGGCGCGCAGGTCTCGCTCGATGGAAAGGCGCTCGAGGGACGCACGCCGCTCTCGGTCACGATCCCGCCCGGCTCCCACACCGTGACCGTGAGCTCCGCGACGAGCGCGCCGTACACGCGCACGGTCGAGGCGCGCTACGGCCGCGCCGTCATCGTCGACGCCTCGCTCGCGAGCACCGGCAATGGAGGCAGCGGCGAAGAGCGACCTCCGCCTCCCGAGAACCCGTACGCGACCGACGTGAGCGGGAAGCTCGTCCTTCGCGGCGCCCTCGGCGTCTCGTTCCCTCGGCAAGGCACGGTCGGCGGAAGCGCCGGAGCGAACTTCATGCTCGAAGGCCTCTATCGCTTCGCCGAGGCAGGGATCGTGGGCATCTCGGGCGGCGCGCTCCTCGGGATCACGGGCGACTCGTGGGACAACCGCACCGGCGAACCGAACACGGTCGCGACGTGCGTGCCGCCGAACCTGAACGACGCGCAGAGCGCGACGGCGCTGTCGTTCTTCGGCGTCGCGGCGGCCACCGTCCCGATCACGCAGAAGCTCCATGCGAGCGCGCTCGGCGGCCTCGGGCTCGCCGGCTACTTCGCGGGCGACGCGGTCGGCGGTGACCTCTTCGTCGCGAGCTGCCGGCCTTCTCCCGGTGTGCGGCCTGCGATCTTGCTGGGGGCGCAGCTCGACTACGCGGTCAACCAGACCTTTCACGTCTCGTTCTTTCCGATCACGTGGCAAGTGCAGCCGGCGTTCGATGGAACGCGCGCGGCGCCGCGTGACGCGAGCGGCGTATGGATGCGCTTCGGAATCTCGATCGGCGCAGGGGTCGACCTTCTCTGATGAGGCGGTGCGGTTCGTTCGCAGCGCTCATCATCGTCGCGCTGATGCTCTCGTCGCATCGCGCGAGCTCGATGCCGCCCGCGCCGTCGAGGCAGCCTGTCTTTCCGTTGCCGATGCCCGACGGGTGGCGCGCCGCGGGGCAGGACGCCGTTCGCGGCATGACGATCGGCCCGATCGAGAATGCCTACCACCCGGGCGTCGGGTACGGCAGCGCGGCCTATGGTCGAACGCTCGACGACTGCGTGAAGCTCGGCGCACGTTGGGTCGCGATCACGCCGTTTGGTCGCGTGCTCGATCTGTCGGGGCGCGGCGTCGACCCGACGTTCGAGAAGCCGTTCGTCGAGAATCGCGAGGACGTGCGGCGCGCGATCGACATGGCCCATGCGCGAGGGCTCCGCGTGATGCTCGTTCCGCATCTTTGGGTCGAGTCGGGGGAGTGGCGCGCGAAGATCGATCCGCCCACCGACGCCGGATGGGATCAGTGGACGAAGAGCTACGGGGCGTTCGTGCGCGGATGGGCGGAGGTCGCCGAGGCGACCCAGGTGGAGCTGTTCTCGTCGGGCGTCGAGCTTCGCTCGTGGGTGACGACGGCGCGCGCGCCTTCGTTCGTCGCGCTCCTGAAGGAGCTACGCCGGATCTACCACGGCCCGATCACGTACTCGGGCAACTGGGACGACGTCGATCAGACGCTCGTCTTGGGGGAGCTCGACGTCATCGGCATCAACGCGTTCTACCCGCTGGCGGACAAGGACGGCGCGTCCTTCGACAAGCTGCTCGAAGGCGGGCGGCGCGTCCGTGATCGCGTGCACACGCTCGCCGAGACGTGGCACAAGCCGGTGCTCTTCACCGAGATCGGGTACACCACGCGTCCCGATCCCGCGATTCGACCGTGGGAGTGGCCCGACGCGATGAAGAACGTGCGCGTCGACGAGCAAGCGCAGGCCGACGCCTACCGCGCGCTCGTGGCGCCGCTGCTCGATGAGCCTTACTTCATGGGCTTCTTCGTGTGGCGCATCTACGCCGACCCGAACGACGTCTCGCAAGAAGCCGAGTGGGGGTTCTCGCCGCGAGGCAAGCTCGCCGAGCTCGTCGTCCGCGACGCCTTTGCCTCGAGCTGGGCGGGCGACGCGCATCGTCGCCTCGGATGGGCCCCGCGCGCGCGCATCCCCGGCATGTGGTGATGCCCGGTGACGCTTCGATAAGCGTGACGCTCGGCGAGCCCGACCGCGAGGTGCGAGCTTCACCGACTTCTTGGCCGCCGCCTGGGCCGGCTTCGTACGATCGCGCTCGTGCGTGGAGTCATCCGAGCATTGGTGCTCGTCGGATCCGTCTCGTTCGGGTCGTGGGTGGGGCTCCATCCTTCGTCTTCGTCGTCGAAGGTGACGTCGTCCGCGCCGTCGCCGGCATCTTCGACGTCCGCGGCGCCTCCGAGCGCGCCTCCTTCTTCGAACGCCAATGCCACGCAACCAAAGCAAGACACGACGACCGATCAGGAGAAAGCGCCCGAGATCGCGCCGTGGCCGCATTTGAACCCCGAGGCGAACATCGGAAAGGCGTGGCGTCTCGCCGAGGGGCCGCATCGCGAGCCCAACGACAAGCGAAGGCTCGTCACGCTCACGTTCGACGACGGTCCGTTTCCCGAGACGACGCCGAAGGTGCTCTCGCTCCTCGCGCAATACAACGTGCACGCGACCTTCTTCGTGATCGGTCGCTACCTCGACGGCGACGGCGAGCGCGCGCGCGCGTCACGCGACGTCTTGAAGAAGGTCGTCGAGGCGGGCCATCTGGTGGGCAACCACACCCACGATCACGCGCTCCTCACCGCGATCTCGCATACGCAGGTGCTCGAGCAGATCGATCGAGGCGCCGCGTCGATCGAGCGCGCGATCGGCAAGAAGCCCATCCTCTTTCGCCCGCCGTTCGGTGAGCTCGACGACTTCGGACAAGACGCGGTTCGCGCGCGCGGCCTCGACGTGCAGCTCTGGAACATCGAAGCGCAGGACATGGAGCGCGACGACACGGCGCGCATGTTCCGCGAGCTCGTTCATCAGATCGCCTACAACGAGGGCGGCGTCGTGCTGCTCCACGACATTCGCTGGACGTCCGTCAACATCCTGAAGCGGCTGCTCGCTTACCTCGAGTCGAAGCGCTACGACCCTGCGCACCCCGAGAAGGACGGCTACGAGATCGTCGACCTTCCGACGTACCTTCGCGCGGTCGAGGCTTCTCCGCCTCAACGCGACGCGAGGAGCGCGCCACGCAAAGCCGCGGACGCGGCCCCGCCGCCGACGCCGAAGATGGCGACGAAGAAGAACGGCAAAGGCACGAAGACGAGGAAGAAGCACGGCCCCGAGCGGACGACGACCTCGACGACGCACGAAGACGCGCTCCCGCCCCATCTTCATACGGGCGAGACGTAACACTCACGAGCGAGTCGATCAGCCGCCGCTGAGGCCTTCGCAGACGCGGACGCTGTCGCCGACGAACTTGCCGTCGCGCGCGTTGACGGGGCAGTAGCCGCCGCCGCGGATCTGGTTGACGAGCTCGACGACGGTGGCGTTCGACCATTCACGTGCGCCGTCGAAGCGCGCGCGAATGACGCCGTTCTTGTCGATGATCCACGTCTCCGGGTAGAGGCTCGTGCCGTACTTGTTCTTGACGGTCTTCGCGTCGGGATCCATCAGCACGGTGAACGGCGGCTCTTCGCGGAGGACGGACTTCAGCGTGTCGGTCGCCTCTTGCGCCGTGTCGTCGGTGGAGACGGTGAGGACCGCGACGTCGTTCATCGGCTTGAGGATGCGCGTGAGGTCGGCGATCTCGGGCATCTCTTCCATGCAAGGCCCGCACGTCTTCGTCCAGAAGTTCAAGACGACGACCTTGCCGCGATAGCTGTCGAGCGAGACGTCGTGGCCGCGCGTATCTTTGAGCGTGAAGCTCGGGGCCGTCTTCTCGTAGCCGGCGTAGTTCGGTCGAAGGACGCACGTGGGCGTGCAGCGGCGGCGCATCTCGCCTTCCTTCGCCACCGACACGAAGCTGTAGACGCCGATCGCCGCCGCGACGACGAAGAGAAAGTGCGCGATCGGCGCGAGCGGGATCGCAGGCTGGGGTGCGGGCTCGACGCGATCACGATCGCGATCGCGATCGCGGTCGCGCGCGCGCGCCTTCTTCTTCGGCCGGCGAACCGGCTCGTCGTCGCCGGCCTGATCCTTCGCCACCGCCTCGTCGTCGTCGGACGGATCGTTAATAGAGGAGGAGGAATCGTCGTCAGAGCCAGCCACGGCGGCAGTTTCGCACGAAACCCCTTCAATCTCGCCATTCTCCGCGCGAGCCTGGAGGTCCAATGTAGGGTCACTGTCTCCCATGTAGGTATCGCCTCGGGATGTGTCGGTCGGCCTTGCGCAGGTTCTTGCGCGCTCGTGTATCCGTGCTCGAGCCAACCGCGGAAGAGCGCGTTTTCGTCCCGCGTCTCTCGATCGGGTTCGCATGGTGAGTCGATCCATCGATCGCACGATCCGGCACCGAACAGACGAATTCGCTCGCGTGGTTTGCCGTGCGTTGACCGCGTGAGCATCCGTGTTAATTCGACGTGTGTCGCCTGCACCTTCACGTCGTGGATTTTTCCAGCTCGTCTTCTCGCTGACGCTGCTCTCCGTCGCCTGCTCGTCGACCTCGAGCGACGACGACGCAAGCACGTTGCCCGCCCGACCCGACGACCGAGCCGGCGGAGGAAACGCGAACGACCGCGTGCTACCCGCCGGTGATGCGAGCGCGGGCACGGACGCAGGGCCGCATGTACCGCTCCCGATCCCGAAGCTCGTGTCGAGCGCCGAGGTCTGCAAGATCATCAACCGCGAGGGCATCGACGACCCGACCGACAACAAGACCCACTTCTCCGCGAACCTTCGCGGCACCGACCTTGGCATCCCCGTCGCGCACGACGGGACGCTCTACGTGTTCTTCGGCGACACGATCGGATTCAAAGGCATCTGGAGCTTCGGCGACTCTCAACCCGACGCGGTGGGCTACTCCGCCGTCAGCGCGAGCGCGGTCGCGAAGAACCCCGCCTTGCTCTGCACGAACCTTCGCTTCGTCTCCTTGCCTGCCGCGAGCAGCGTGGGGCCGAAGCAAGACGACCGGATCGAAGCCGACTTCGCGGGCGAGTACATGCGTCCACCGCCTGGCCACACGATCGGGGAGTACATCCGGAACCCCGCCGGCAAGGGCGCGTTCCCGAACCTGCCTGGCGACTTCGAGGTGCCCTCGGGCGCGTTCTCGTACGGCGGATCAATCTGGCTCTTCTTCACCACCGTCGACGGTCCGACGAACGTGCAGATGAAAGGCTCGTACCTCGCGAAGTGGGCCACGCCGTCGACGAGCGGCGTTCCCGCTTACGACATCCAATACAAAGTCGATCAGCGCTTCGACGCGAACGGGCCGATGCGCGGCGACTTCATCAACATCGCCGCCCTCGTGCACGGCGACTACGTCTATCTCTACGGCACCGGCGACTACCGGCGCAGCAAGGTACATCTCGCGCGAAAGAAGCTCACCGCGCTCGCGACGGAGAACGGCTTCGAGCGTTACGACGCCGCCACCTCGTCGTGGAAGGCGCAAGGCGATGTCGTCACGCCCATCGTCGATCAGCCCGGCAACGGCGAGATGTCCGTGCGCTACTACCCCGAGGTCGGGCGGTTCATGATGCTGAACCAAGAAGAGACAGCCACGCACAACCGCATCGTCGCGCGCTTCGCCGAAGCGCCCGAGGGGCCGTGGAGCGACGCGGTCGTCGTGAACGACATGGCCGACCCCGCGTTCAAGGCCAAGTATTGCTGTGGAGCCACCGCGTGCGCCGGCGAGCAGCTCTTCCACTGCGATCGCGCCGGCTTCTACGGTGCGTACCTCCTGCCCGAGGTCCAGGTGAAGCCGGACGGCACGTTCGTCGCCACCTACTTCATGTCGACGTGGGACCCCTACAACGTGGCGCTGATGCAGGCGACGTTCGAATGAAGGCCAAACGAGCCGAATGAGCTGGCTTACCCCCGCGCCGTCTCGTTGGTAACGTGTTCGTAGCCACGTGTCATCTTCGAACGCCACACCGAGAGGGCCGAACCTCGCCTCGCGCAACGGGCTGGCGTTCGATGCCGTCTGCACGCTCCTCGTGCAGACGCGCCTCCTCTCGTCGGATCAAGCACGCGACGCGATCGTGCGCGAAGACCGCGAGCGCGCGCGCCTGATTCGTGCGCGGATGGGACGGCCGCAGCGTTCGCGCGCGGCGGTCGACGCGATCATCCATCCGGCCGAGATCCTGGCCGCGATGGACTTCGCGTTGCCCGGTCATCCGCCCGACACGAAGCTCACCGAGAAGATGATCATGGGCGTGATCGCGCAAGCGGTGAACCTGCCCTTCGTCGATCTGGATCCGCTGAAGATCGACGCGAAGCTCGCGCCGCAGTTCCTCTCGCGTCCATTCGCGCGCCGGCACACCGCGCTCGTCATCGCGGCGACGGATTCGTCCGTCACCGTCGCGGTCGCCGATCCGTACGATCGAGGTCTCATCGACGACCTCGTGCAGTACGTGAAGCGGCGCCCGATCCTCGTGCTCTCGACGCCGACGGACATCCAGCGCCTCATCACCGACTTCTATGGCTTTCGCGTCGCCGTCGCTGGCGCCGAAGAGCAGATGCAGTCGGGCGTCGATATCGGCAACCTCGAACGCTATGTGAAGCTGAAGCGTGTCGAGGACATCGAGGCGAACGACCAGCACGTCGTCAACGCCGTCGAGTACCTCCTTCACTACGCGCTCGATCAACGGGCGTCGGACATCCACATCGAGCCGCAGCGCGATCAGTCGATCGTTCGCATGCGCATCGACGGCGTGCTTCACAAGGTGCACACGCTGCCGAAGGCCGTTCATGCGGCGGTGCTGTCGCGCATCAAGATGCTCGCACGGATGGACATCGCGGAGCGCCGGCGCCCGCAAGATGGGCGCATCAAGACGGAGCGCGGCACGCGTCCGTCGACGCAGAACATGGTGCCCAACGCCGCCTCGGCGACGAAGCAGGCCGACGTGGCGATCGCCTCGGCGGCGGCGAGCAACGAGGTCGAGCTCCGCGTGTCGACGATCAGCGTGGCCTTCGGCGAGAAGATGGTCATCCGCGTCTTCGATCCCGAGAACGTGCTTCGCGATCTCGGCGAGCTCGGCATGACGGACGCCCAGCTCGAGTCGTCGCGTGCGTTTCTGTCGCGGCCGAATGGCCTCGTGCTCGTGACCGGACCCACCGGGAGCGGCAAGACGTCGTCGCTCTATGCGGCGCTTCGATCGGTCGCGTCTCCCGAGCTCAACGTCGTCACGATCGAGGATCCGATCGAGATCATCCTCGACTCGCTGAACCAGGTGTCGGTCGACAAGAAGATCGGCCTCGGCTTCGCGGAGGCGCTGCGGCATGTCCTCCGCCAAGACCCGGACGTCGTGATGGTCGGCGAGGTGCGCGACGAAGAGACCGCGCAGATCGCGACGCAGGCCGCGCTCACCGGCCACCTCGTGCTCGCGACGCTCCACACGAACGACGCCGCGACGGCGATCACGCGCATGCTCGAGCTCGGCGTGGACCCGTACATCCTCTCGTCCACGCTCGTGGGCGTCATCGCCCAGCGGCTCGTGCGCCTCGTGTGTGCGTCGTGCCGCATCGAGACGTTCCTCACGAGCGATCAGATGAGCATGCTCGGCCTCGACGTCGAGGCGCTCGCCACCTCGCACGGTGAGGAGCCGCAGGTGATGGTCGCGATCGGCGAAGGATGCGTGAAGTGCCGTGGGACGGGGCTCTTGCGACGCACCGGCGTCTTCGAGGTGCTCACCGTCGACGACAAGATCCGCAAGCTCGTGATCTCGCGCGCAGGGTCGAAGGAGATCCTCACGCAAGCGCGCAACGATGGCCTGATGACGCTCCGTGAGGCCGCCCTGAAGAAGCTTGGCAAAGGGCTTACGACGGTCGAGGAAGTGCTCCGCGTCACCGTCGAAGAGAGCTGACGGGGACTCGCCATGACCGAATTCGTCGCCGATCTGCAGCGCTCGTTACGTGCAGGGTTCACGCTTCTTACCGTCACGACGGGCGAAGAGGCACGCGCCAAGCAGCTCATCGACGTCGCCTGCGAGGCGTTTCGACTGCGCGCGACCTACTGGACCGCGAGCAGCGGTGTCTCGATGCGCGCCATGTTGGAGCAGACCGAGGCCACCGAGCCGATCCAGGAGGTGCACGTGCTCGTCGATCCGCAGCCGTTCCTGGCGGATCCGTTCGTCGTGCGTCTCCTCCGCGAGGTGGGGCTCGGGGTGCGCCGCGCGGTCGTCATCTTGCTCGGGTCGGCGATTGACCTGCCGGCGGATCTCGAGCGGGAGGCCCTCGCGATCGATTTGCCGCTTCCGACCCGCGAAGAGCTCTCTGCGCTGATCGAGGTGATCCCGTCGGACGCGCGGCACGGCTGGGACACGAGCGCGTTCGCGCGCGCAGCGGCCGGACTCACGATGTCGGAGGCGGCTCGTGCCTTCGAGCTCGCGCGCACGGAGCTCGACGCAGGCGACGCGGTGCGCCGGGTCATCGCGCAGAAGCGGCGAGCGTTGAAGAAGAACGCGACGCTCGAGCTGATCGACGAAGACGTGCCGCTCGCTGACGTCGGTGGCCTCGACGTGCTCAAGGCATGGCTTCGATCGCGCGTGCGCGCCTATGGAGAGGAGGCGCGCGCCTTCGGGTTGCCCGAGCCGCGCGGCATGCTCGTGTGCGGCGTCCAGGGTTGCGGCAAGTCGCACGTGAGCAAAGCCGCCGCCACCGTCCTCGGGCTCCCGCTCGTCCGTCTCGACTTCGCGGCGGTCTTCGCGAGCCCGTCGCCGGAGCATGCGCTTCGCGAAGGTCTCCGCGCGGTGACCGCGATCGCGCCGGTGGTCCTCTGGGTCGACGAGATCGAGAAGGGCATCGGCGGAGGCGCTGCCGGTATGATCGACGCGCGGCAAATTCGCGTGTTCGGCGCGTTCCTCACGTGGCTGCAGGAGCGCACCGCGCCGGTGTTCGTCGCCGCGACGGCCAACGAGGTCGAGCATCTCCCGCCGGAGCTCGCGCGACGAGGGCGCTTCGACGAGGTGTTCTTCGTCGACCTGCCGTCGCCGACGGAGCGCGAGGAGATCCTCTCGCTCACGCTTCGACGACGTGGGCGTAGCCCGCAAGGCCTCGCGCTCGGCAACATCGCCAAGCCGCTCGATCACTTCTCGGGTGCCGAGCTCGAGCAAGTCGTCGCGAGCGCGCTGTTTCGCGCGTTCGGACAAGGACGAGAGCTCCTCGAAGAAGATCTACGCGCGGCCGCACGCGAGGTCGTTCCGCTCGCGACCTTGTACGAAGAGAAGGTGCAAGCCCTCCGCGCATGGGGAAAGGCGCGCGCCCGTCGTGCGTCGGCCGATCGACGCATGCTCGACTTGTTCGACGGGTGAGGCCGAAGCTCAGTTCGCCGTCGTGAAGTCGCCGTCGTCGCTCGCGCTGGGTGGCGGCAACGAGGGTGGAGCCTCGGTGGTCGGCGTCGCGCTTGGCGCGGGTCGTGACGTCGCTTTGCGCGGCGCCTGCGCGCGAACGGAGCGAACGACCGCGCTGGCCGCGGCTGACGGTGTAGGCGCCACGGTTTGTTCCTTCGAAGACATCGGCGCGTCGACATGCGGGGCGCTCACGACGCTCACGGCGGGCGCGCCGGCACGTGCAGGCTCCTGATGCTCGGAGGCGTCGGCGGTCGCGAGCCGTCCACGCACACCGACGAGCGCCGCCATCGCGAGGACCGCGCCCAAGATGGTGCTCACGACGTAGCCCGCGCGCCGTCCGGAGCGCTGCGGCTCCATGATCGTCGCGAGCAGCGAAGGGCGTGAAGCGCGCTCGCTCCAATCGTCGTCGGGCTCGGGCTCAGGTTCGAGCTCCACTTCGACGTCGACGGAGTCGTCGGATGACGTGGCGCTCGCCGAGACGTCCATGATGGATCGGATCGCGCTCCGCATCGCGCGCGCGTTCAGCCATCGGTCTGCCAAATCCTTCTCGAGCGCCCGCATGCAGATCCTCTCGAGCGCCGGCGGAACGTTCGGATCAAGCGTGGACGGCGCTTCCGGAAGGTCATGGATCTGCCGCAGCACGATCCCGAGCGACGTATCACCTTCGAAGGGAAGACGCCGCGTGAGCATCTGGTAGAGGATCACACCCACGGAATAGAGGTCGCTTCGCGGATCGGCCGCCTCGCCTCGCGCCTGCTCGGGCGACATGTACTCCGGCGTGCCGATGAGGAGCCCGCGCGTGGTGAGCTTCCGCTTGGCGCCGTCCGCCGACGCACGGCGTGACGGCGGCGCGGCATCGTCGCCGGGACAAGCCTCGTCGTCGGCCTCGGCGTTCAGCTTCGCGATCCCGAAGTCGCAGACCTTCACGACCTCACCGCGCTCGTCGTCGTCGCCCGCCGGGACGAGCATGATGTTCTCCGGCTTGAGATCGCGATGCAGGATGCCGGCGTCGTGCGCGGCGCCGAGCACCGAGAGGAGCTGGCAGGTGATGTCGGCGACGCGGCGGGGCTCGAGCGGCGCTTCGCGTTGGATCACCTCGAACAAGTCCGTCCCGTTCAAGAGCTCCATCACGATGAACAGCGTGCCGTCTGGTTCGCGACCGAAGTCGAGCACGTGCACCGAGCTTGGATGATCGAGCCGTGACGCCGCCTTCGCCTCGCGATGGAAACGCCGCACGAAGCGCTCGTCGGTCGCGAGCTCGCGATGCATGACCTTCACGCACACGCTCTTGTCGAGCGGGACGTGATGAGCGCGGTAGATGGCGCCCATCGCCCCTGCTTTCAATAGCGATTGAATGAGGAACTTCCCCCCGCCGAGCGCGCGGCCGACGAGGGAGACCGGAGGCTCCGCGCGAAGCGCGGGCCGACCCCCCAAAAATGCGACCTGAGGCTCGTCGACATCCACCTCGCGCGATGGCGCGTGCTCGTCTCGGTTCTGCGATCCCATGAAGCCGCTCCCTGCGCGCGCGTGAGCGTGCATGTTGCGAGCCTGCGACCGAAATGGTTTCGGTCGCGCTGCGCCGGACACGCCGTGCGACGTTCGTCACGCGGCGAAACGCACCGGCCGTGGCGCTTTGGCTCTCAGAAGCAGCGCCCAACGCCCGGGAAGAGCGAGTCGGCGAAGTCGTGGCACACGCCGCCATCGGGGCAACGCTCGACGGGATCGGTGAGATCGCAGAGCGGCGTCTTGGTCGTCCCAACGCACGTCGGGCGCGTCGTGCAGGTCGCGCCTTGGAGCGCGTAGCGGTCACCCGTGAGCGTGCCGCAGCAGACCTGGTTCGCGGGGCAGTCAGTCTCGTCGTCGCAGTCGAGATGAAGGTTGATGCACGACCCGGCGGCCGCGCAGGAGCAGGCGGTCGTGTTCGAGCACGAATATCCGCCCGCGACCTTCGAGCAACAGGTCTGCGTCGTCGCCGAGCACGTGACCGCCAGAGAACCGCAGTGAACGAGCTTGGGAGGCGGCAGGCTCGTGTCGGCGCCGGTGTCGGCCGGCGGCACGTTCGAGTCCGCATCCATCCCCGAGTCGATGAGAGGTGCGTTCGTGTCGGAGCCGCTGTCGCCCGACGAGGGCGGCGTGATCGTCGCTTCTCCGCTCGCGTCGACGGACGCCTCGCTCTCGATCGCGTCGCTCGTGAGGGCGTAGTCGCGATCGAGGCCGACGAGCGTGTTGCACGCGACGACCATCATCGTCACGAGCGAGCACGAGGCTATGACTGCCGCGAGCCGAAGACGCCTCGTCATTAAACCCGCATTGTAGCTTGCCGCTAGCGGCCACGACGAGTTTCGCGCGAACACCCGCAAATTACGTCACTTCATGGTTGGCAGGACGGCCCCTTTTTCGGCGTCCCCGAGACCGCGGGCGGCGCGTGTGGTAGCTGGCCGCTGATTCATCGTGTCTTCCCCCGCCTCCTCGTCTTCGTCCAAGTCGCGTCGTCCCACCGCCGTCCTCGTCGCCGTGCACTTTCCGCGCGTGGAGGACCGTGAGCTCGAGTCGAGCCTCGAGGAGCTCGGTCGACTCGTGACCACGCTCGGCTATCAGGTCGTCGCGCGCGTCACGCAGCCTCGGTCGCACATGGAAGCGTCCGCCGTCATCGGCGAGGGCAAGCTGCAGGAGCTCGCGGAGCTCACCGGCGGCACCGGCCACGTCGGGAGCACCGCGCCGAAGCGACGTGACAAGGCGCGCCTCCGTCGCGAAGAAGAGGCGGGCCTCGAAGACGACGACGACCTTGACGAGGACGAGGACGAGGACGAGCAGGGAGAGGGGCACACCGCGAAGGTCGATCTCGTCGCGGTCGATCACGACATCTCGCCGAGCCAGGCTCGAAACCTCGAACGCGCCACCGGCACCCAGGTGCTCGATCGAACGGGCGTCATCATCGAGATCTTTCATCGGCACGCGAAGAGCCGAGAGGCGCGCCTTCAGGTCGAGATCGCGCGCCTCACATACACCGCACCCCGCCTACGTGAATCACCCGGCGGCAAGGAGCGTCAACGCGGGCGCGGCGCCGGCGAGGCCGCCCTCGAGCTCGATCGCCGCAAGATTCGTGATCGCATCGCTGAGCTGCGCGAGGAGCTCGAGGCGGTGCAGCGCGATCAAGACGTACGGCGGCAGCATCGGCGACAGGCGCGGCGTATCGCGCTCGTGGGCTACACGAATGCAGGCAAGTCGTCGTTGATGCGCGCGCTCACCGCGAGCGAGGTGTATGTCGAGGACAAGCTCTTCGCGACGCTCGACACCACCGTGCGCGCGCTCCAACCCGAGGCGAAGCCGCGCATCCTCGTGAGCGACACGGTGGGCTTCATCAAGAAGCTCCCGCACGACCTCGTCGCGAGCTTCAAGTCGACGCTCGATGAAGCGCTCGAGGCCTCGCATTTGCTTCACATCGTCGACGCGGCCGATCCGTCGTGGGAGTCGCAGCTCGAGGTGACGAAGGATGTCCTCGCCGAGATCGGCGCAGGGGAAGTGCCTTCGACGCTCGTGATGAACAAGATCGACTTGCTCGACGAGGTCAC
>JBGAFW010000132.1:0-19244 GCA_044227045.1 Labilithrix sp. | reverse complement strand
ACGCCCGCGCAATGCGCTGCGCTCACCGCCCTCTACGACACGCGCCGCCAGGCGGCGACGTTTCGAAGCACGGTGATCATGGCGCGTCACGGCTTTGGTCGTGGCGAGTACAAGTACTTCGCTTATCCGCTCCCGAAGCTCGTCGCCGAGCTCCGCGCTCGCCTCTATCCAGAGCTCGTGCCCATCGCGAACCAGTGGAACGAGGCGATGAAGATCACAACACGTTATCCCGCGTCGCATGACGCCTACCTCGAGCGTTGCCATGAAGCAGGCCAGACGAGGCCCACGCCGCTGCTCTTGCGTTATGGCCCCTCCGACTACAACTGCTTGCATCAAGACCTCTATGGGGCGCACGTCTTTCCACTGCAGGTCGCGATCCTCCTCTCCGCGCCGCGCCGCGACTTCGAGGGCGGCGAATTCGTCATGACCGAGCAGCGACCGAGGATGCAGTCGCGGCCGATGGTGGTCCCGCTCGAGCAGGGCGACGCGGTCGTCTTTGCGGTGCATCACCGACCCGTCCACGGAACGCGCGGGGTGTATCGCGTCAACCTGCGCCATGGAGTGAGCCAGCTTCGGTCGGGACGACGGCACACGCTCGGCATCATCTTCCACGACGCCACCTGACCCAACGCGCCGTCCGCGGAGGCGCTCGATCGGCTACGCTCCGTCGCACGGCGGTCATGACGACGACGAGCGATGACGCGGCGCAGATCGAAGCGTTCGAGGAGGCGCTCGAGCAGACCTACGCGAAGGATCCGGAAGATCCGGGCGCCGCGCTCGTCTATGCGGATTGGCTGCAGGGCAAAGGCGATCCGCTCGGGGAGCTCATCCTCGTCCAACATCTGGGGCACCGAGCGCGAGAAGAGGAGCTCCTCGCGCAGCACGGTCCTCGGTGGCTCGGGCGACTGCCCGACTTCGATGGCATCACGTACTTCTGGCGGCGTGGCTTCCTCGACTACCTCGACGTGTCGACCCATCGCGGCTACGAATTCGTCGAGGCGATGGCGCATGCGCCGGCGTGCAGGTTCTTGCGTTCGCTCGAGATCCACGTCGAAGACAGGGCGCCGGCGAGCGCGGCGTGGGACGATCCAGACCCGGCGAGCGATCCGATCGTCGCGATCGAGCGCTTTGGATTCCCTCGCAGCGTGAGGCGACTTCGCTTCTCGCTGATGCGATGGCTCGAAGGCTCGCCGCCTACGCTGTACGCGCCGCTCTACCGCCACTGGCAGAACGTCGAGGAGCTCGCGCTCGACGCGCCGAGCGTGCTCGGGCGGATGGACCTCCCGCGTCTACGATCCCTCGAGCTCACCGATTTCGCGCCGCGTCTCTATGGTGAGCTGAGCGGGGCTCATCTCCCCAACGTCGAGTCGCTCACGCTCTTCTGGTCGTCCACGTCGCTCGACGTCGATCGCTTGCACGACTTCCCGGTCGATGCGTTTCCGCGGCTCCACGCGTTTCGGCCACACACGTTCACGCGGCTCGGTGCCTCTGAGACGCGCTCCCTCCTCGACACGCCGCTCGTGCGGCGTGCGCGTGTCGTCGATCTCGACGGCATCCTCGACCTGGCGGGCGCCGCCGAGCTCGCGAACAGCCCGCACAAGCTGGCGCACCTCGAGTCGCTCTCGCTCATCGCCACGCCCTTCAGCGCCGAGGACGCGGCGCGCCTGCGCGCTCGGCTTGGGCCGCGCGCGATCTTCGAGAGAACCTGATGGCGTCGGACGAGCCGCGACGTCGCGATCCCGAGGAGCGGCCGCTCGGCACATCGCACGTCGCGGCGATCGTCATCGGCGCGATCATCGGCGTCGGGATCTTCTTCACGCCGGCGTCGCTCGCGCGTGCGGTGCCATCGCCGAGCTGGGCGCTCGGCATCTGGCTGCTCGGCGGTCTCGCCTCCGTCGCGGGCGCGCTCGTCTTCGCCGACCTCGGCGCGCGATGGCCACGCGCCGGCGGGCTCTACGTGTTCCTTCGCGAAGGCTTCGGCGGGGCGTCGTCGCCCCTCGGGTCGGCGCTCTCGTTCTTGTATGGCTGGCTGCAGCTCCTCGTCGTTCAGCCCGGCGCGATGGCCATCATCGCGACGGTGCTGATCGATCATGCATGCGTGTTGATCGGCCCTGTGCCGCCGCTCGTTCGAAGCCTATCGGCGTGCGCGATCATCATCGTCTTCGCGGCCGCCAATCTCCTCGGCCTTCGATCCGGCGGACGCATTCAGATCGTGATGGCGTCGCTCAAAGTGTTCGCCCTCGCGATGCTGCTCTTCGTCGGGATCGCCTGGGGTCATTCGGCCCAGATCTTCGCGCCGAGCAGCGCGAGGGCCGCGGACGCGAGCGCAGGCCTCGGCTCGTGGTCGTCGTGGATCTTGTTCGGCCTCATCCCGATCCTCTTCACGTTTGGCGGGGCCTATCACGGCACGTTCATCGCGGGCTCCGTTCGCGACGCGGAGCGCTCCGTCCCGCGCGGCATCACGCTCGGCATCCTCGTCGTGCTCGTGCTCTACCTCGGCGTGAACGTCGCGTACTTCGCGCTGCTCGGTCATGCTGGCCTCGCCAAAAGCTCGAGCCCGGCCGCCGACGCGGTGGACGCCGCCCTCGGGCATGGCGCCGGGAAGGTCATCGCCGTCGCGATCGTCGTCTCGGCCGCCGGCATCCTCAATACGGTGTGCCTCGGCTTTCCGTTCGTCATCTACGCGATGGCCAAAGACCGCGCCTTCCTCGCGCGGGCAGGCAAGCTCGATCCGCGCACGGGTCGCCCAGCGTTCGCCGTCGCGCTGCAAGGTGCGCTCGCGTGCGTCGCGGTGCTCGCCTCCTCCCTCGATACGCTGCTGACCGGGATTGCCTTCGCAGACGCCACGTTTCAAGCCGCGATTGCCATTGTACATTTGCGTCTCGCGAAGAGCCGTCGCTATGCCCCATGGCCCGTTGGCTTGTTCTTTCTCCTCTTGCAGGTGGGCATGTCGCTCGGCGCCGTCGTTCGCGCGCCGAGGGAGTCCGGCTATGGAGTGGGCGCGCTGATCACGGGCGCGATCGTTTGGCTCGTGTGGAGAAGAAAGATGCAGGCCTCACCATGAACCCTCGATCTCTCGGCCTCATCACGACCGCGCACGGTCCTGGTTCGCACGTGAGCTGGATCGCGGACGACACGATCGAGCTCCGCACGGACGGCAGTGACGAGAGCGCCGGCGACACCACCTGCGAGCTTCGGCTCCAGCATGCCCTCGACTCCAAGCCGAGCGACGAACACGAGCTCACGCATCTCTGGCTTCCTCATCTCACGCCCGAGGAAGGCCACGTCATGGCCGACGCAATCCTTCGCTCACCTGCGATCGTGCTCGCCGATGGTCGTCTCGCCCTCGTCCTCCTCGTCGATCTCGACGACGTGAAGGACGCCCTCCGCGCAGGATGGCGCGTTTGGCTCGACTACGATCACCCGCGCAAGACGATCACGCTCGCGCTCGGCGCCTACCGCGAAGAAGGGCACGTGTTCTACCGGCGCGCTCCGTCGGCGAACGGCGCGAAGGCGCGCCTTCGCCTTCACGTGCTCGCCAGCGCGGCGCCCGAGGATCTCGAAAACCCCTTCCACATGGCCACGAAATGGCTCTGGCAGCGATACGGCCGCCCGGCCTTCGACGCGACCCCACGCGTCTCGATCGCGACGCTGAGCGACTACGTCGTGCGCTGGGCGTTCTCGGAGGAAGGCTGGGGCGAGAGCGTCTGGCAACCGATCGCGCTCCCCAACGCACCCGACGCCGCCGCGCCCGTCTTCATCGTCGACGTGACGCGCCATCCGTCGGTGCCGCCCGACAAGCGCACGTGGCGCGAGCCGAGGAGCGTCTGGAACCAGGCGTGGTTCTCGACGCAGCGCTGCGCGAACGGGCTCCTTCGCTTCGCTCGGCAGCGAGGCTCGCGAGATCTCGAGGAGCGCGCGCGCAAGATGACGGAGGTCGCCCTCGCCGCGCCGCAGACCGACGGCCTCTTCCCCTCAGTCCTGATCGCGGCGGACGACGAGACGCCGGCGCGCACGTGGAGGTGGATCCACTCGAACCGCCGGCCGAGCACGGTCTCCGATCGAGCCTGCCACCTCGTGGACGCCGCGTTCACGTGCCGGATGCTCCTCGAGTGGCGCGACCTCACGGGAGATGTGCGCGTGATGAGCTACGTCAGACGCTTCGCCGATCGGCTCGTGCGGCTCGCGGCGAAGAGCGAGCACGCCGCCTTCCCCGGCTGGGTGGAGCCAGACGGCACCATCCCCGCCGCGCTCGCCTATGGCCCTGAGTCGGCGATGTCCACCGCGATGCTGTTCGAGCTCGGCGCCGGCTACGAGGCCACCGCGCTCGCGTCGCTGCCTTTCCTCGAGCGCGTGGTCGAAGGCGCGCGATGGGAAGACTTCGAGACCTACTATTCGTGCGCACCCTGGGGCGCGACCGATCAGCTCGGGCGGCGCGTCGCGAGGAACGGCATCTACAAGCAGAACACGCTCTCGATCGCGTGGTGCGCAGACGCGTTCTTCCGTGCGTGGCGCACCACCGGCGACGCCAAGCACCTCGCGCTCGCGCGGCGCTGCCTCGACGAGCTGTCGCTCTACCAAGCGGTGTGGAACCCACCGTGGCTCCCGGCGCCGGCGATCGGAGGCTTCGGCGTCATGAACGCCGACTGCGAATGGAACGACGCGCGTCAGAGCTTGTTCGCGCCGCTCTATCTCGAGCTTGGTCAGGCGATGAACGACGACGAGCTGATCGAGCGAGGCATCAGCGCGGTGAGGGCGTCCTTCAGCATGCTGTATTGCCCTGAAAACAAGGCACTACGTGCCGCCTACGAGAAGACGCACCCGTTCTTCGGTCCGGAGAGCTACGGCTTCATGATGGAGAACCAAGGCCACAGCGGGATCGACAACCCGATCGGGACCTTCACCATCTTCACGTGGGGCAACGGCTCGGCGCTCGCGACCGCCGCCACCGTGCGTGATCGCTTCCCCGATCTGGCCCTGCGCCATGGGCTCGTCGGATGACGATGCTCCGAGAGACGAAGGACGCCTACCTCGGGCTCGACAATCCGAGCGAGAGCGAGTGGACGGCGTGGCACGAGTCGATGCTCGCGGAGCGGTCGCGGATTTTACGCGAGGTCTTTCCCGGCGAGCTCCAGGGCTATCCAGACGACGAGACACGATGGAGCGATCGGTCGTTTCGCCAGATGTTTCTCTTCATGTACGACGCCGCCTTCTACGATCGCGAGGCGCGGAGGTATCGCACGCGTGAGCTCGTCCTCCGGTGGCGCCAGATGTTCGGCCGCGTCGACTCGGTGCTGCTCTGGCATGCCTATCCACGAATCGGCTTCGACGAGCGCGCGCAGTTCGATTTTTATCGTGATATGCCCGGCGGGCTAACCGCATTACGAAGAGACGTATGCGATGTCTTTCATGCAGAAGGCATTCGGGTCTTCGTCGATTACAACCCTTGGGCGGAGGGCAGCTATGAGGAGCTCGCCGAGATCGTGGAGGCGCTCGACGCCGACGGCGTGATGCTCGACACGATGACGGACGCCCCTGGCGAGCTCGCGAGCACCGTCCTTCGCCGGAGAGGAGGCGTCGTGTTCGCGCCCGAGCTTCGGATGAACGACGGTGACGTGCCACGCCACCGGCAATCGTGGGCGCAATGGATCGAGATCGGCGACGCCTCCACGCCGTCGATCCCGAGGCTCCGGTGGCTCACCCGGCAGCACCGCCAGCTCTTGATCCGGCGCTGGGATCGGTCGCGCCATCACGAGATCGTGTACGCCTTCTTCAACGGCCTCGGGCTCATCCTCTGGGACAACATCTTCGGAGCACGAAACCCGTACTCTCCCGAGGACCGCCGGCGCATCGCCGAGAGCGGCGCCATCCTCGATCGGTACGAGGACGTCTTCGTCCGCGGCACGCTCACGCCGCTCGTTCCGACTGGGATTTCTGGCCTCGACGCGAATCGCTGGGAGCACGAGGGCGCCGTGGTCCTCACGCTGCAGAACCGTACGGGGGAGCGAAAGCGCTTTGCTTCGCCGTTCGATCACGCGGTCGTCTTCTGGGGTGACGCGAGGCATGCGCGGCGCGGAGAGAGCGTCGTCGTCGAGCCGTTCGGGATGCAGGCGATCGTGGTCGATCCCGACGCGGCGCATGCCGACGCGGCGCTCGCGCATTTCGTTCAGGCGGGGGCGAGCGCGGCGGCGCCGCTGCCCGACTACGATCAGGTCGTGCCGCCCATCCACGTGGCAACTCCTCTGCCGATGGCGCCTCACGACGTGGACGCTACCCCGGACATGATCGTGATGCCCACCGCGACGACCGGCGGCGCGACCTTCGAGATGGCGATCCGGCACGCGCGGCGCGAATGTGGCTGTTACGCGACGGGCGCTTCGGACGACGCGATATGGGGTTGGTTTTACAAAGACAAAGTCCAGCACCATATCGCGCCTCCGCAAAGGCCTTATGCGATAAGGCGTACTGCCGTAACGAACCGCGACTACCTGGCATTCGTTCATCAATCGAATTACACGCCCCACGATCCCGAGAATTTCCTAAAGCACATTCCGCGCACACCAGAGGGCGCTCTGCCGACAACGCTTCATGAGCTCTCCAACCTCTCCGCCCTCCCGGTGACGTACGTGAGCCTCGCCGACGCTCGCGCGTTTGCCGCCTATTACGGGCAGCGATTGCCGACCGAGGCCGAGTGGCAATGGTGCGCGGAGGGCGCTGGGGAAGGTCATCGTTACCCAGGCGGCGCGTCACCCGCCGCGCCGCTCGGAAGCCTCCACGCGGCCGATCTCGCGACCGCCTGCACGACACGCCACGGCGTGCGCGGGCTCTCCGGCAACGCGTGGGAGCTCACCGAGAGCGAGTGGTTCGATGGGCACACGCGGTTCGTGATGCTCCGCGGCGGCGTGTACTTGCTCCAAGGGGAGAGCGAGTGGCTCGTCGATCGAGGCGCCCGGCCGAACGACTCGCATGCGAAGTACATCTTGCTCGCCGATGGCCTCGATCGGAGCCCGGCGATCTCGTTTCGAACGGTCGTGTCGCTCGATCCGGAGAAGACGTCATGATCCCAGGCTTTTTCCGGAGCGCGCTCGTCGTGGGCGCGGCGGCGCTCACGCTCGCGGCAGGGTGTGGCGCGTCTTCCCCGCAGCCCTCCCCGGCGCCGGCGGCCGCGGCAACGCCGGCGCGATCGGTGCTCATGATCTCGATCGACGGTCTTCGCGACGACTACATTCGCGACGCGAGCCACGCCATCCCGACGCTGCGAGGCCTCGCGCGCGAAGGCGCCGTCGCGCACTCGCTCCTCAGCGTGTGGCCAAGCGTGACGTATCCCGCGCACGCCACGCTCGTCACGGGCGTCAGCCCCGCGGCGCATGGCATCGTGAACAACGTCGTCTTCGATCCGCACGAGAAGAACGACGGCGGCTGGTATTGGTACGCGCGCGACCTTCGCGTCGAGACGCTCTGGGACGTGGCCACCAAGAACCGCATCGAGGTGGCGAACGTGACGTGGCCGATCACGGTCGGCGCGAGCGGCATTCGGTGGAACCTCCCGCAGTTTTGGCGCGCGAAGAACGTCGAAGACGAAAAGCTCCTCTGCGAGCTCTCGACACCTCATTTGTGCGAAGAGCTCCGCGCCGCCGGCCTCG
The DNA here is from genome assembly GCA_044227045.1 of Labilithrix sp. Taxonomy (GTDB): domain Bacteria; phylum Myxococcota_A; class Polyangia; order Polyangiales; family Polyangiaceae; genus Labilithrix. Next base: position 11,601 of record JBGAFW010000132.1, on the reverse strand, counting down.
CGGTCCCCGGCGAGCATCGCTCCGATCGCGAGCGCATGGGCGCGGCCGCATATCTCCTTCGGACGAAGCACCCTGGGCTCACGCTCCTCTACACCGCCGATCTCGACACGATCGAGCACGAGAAAGGCCCAGGCTCGGCCGAGGCCTGGGCGATGCTCGAGAAGATCGACCAGAACCTCGCGTACGTCCTCGATCAAGCGCGCGCGAGCTCGCCGCGGCTCACGATCGTGCTCGTCTCCGACCACGGCTTCGTGCCGGTCGAGCGTGACGTCCGGCCCAACGTCGCCCTCCGGCGCGCAGGCCTCCTCGAGTCCACCTCCGAAGGGAAAGACTCGAAGGTGATCCGTTACCGCGCCGTCACGTGGAAGGCAGGCGGCACCGCGGCGATCATGGGAGACCGGGCCGCGAAAGCCGAGGTTCTCGCGCTCTTTGGCGATCTCGCGAAGCGACCCGAGGAGAGCGGCATCGCGCGTGTGCTCGACGGCGATGAGCTGACCGCGCGCTACGGCGCATTCCCCGGCGCGCTCGTGATTCTCCAGGCCTCCGAAGGCTCGACCTTCAGCGAGCGCTCCGACGAGCCGATGGTCGCCCCGTCGAAGTACCGCGGCATGCACGGCCACGATCCCACGCATCCCGGGATGGCGAGCACGCTCATCCTCGCCGGCGACGGCATTCGGCGCGGCGTCGCGCTCGGTGACGTCGCGATGATCGACGTCGCGCCGACCGTCGCCGAGCTCCTCGGCTTCACGTTGCCTCACGCCGCCGGCAAGCCCCTTCGGGCCGCGCTCTCGCCTTGAGCGGTCGAGCCGGTGAGACACCGTGACCTCGTCTTACCGGACCTTTCACGATCCTTTGGCGAGACTTCTTCGCGGTCGACAAAGCGCTAGAGTGCGCCCTCGATGCGACTTCGCTCTGCCATCTCGATGACGGTGACGCTCCTCGCGTGCGGCGCGTCCACGAGCACGAGCGCCGAGGACGCCGCGCGCTCGGCCCAAGCGGGCATGACGTGGAAGGTCGCGGACGGCGCCATCCGCGACGTCAGCGGTCGCTCGATCGTGATGCGCGGGGTGAACTTCGCCGGCTCACACAAGATCAAGCCCTACTTGTCCAGCTTTGGGCCGCCTGATCTCGCGCGCTTGAAGAGCGACTATGGCTTCAACGCGCTTCGCATGCTCGTCCTCTGGGCCGGCATCGAGCCGTCGAAGGGGAGCTACGACGAGCATTACCTCGACGGCGTCGAAGAGCGTGTTCGGTGGGCGCATGACGCGAACATGCTCGTCGTGCTCGACATGCACCAAGACCTCTATGGAGAGGGCTTTCTCGGCGGCGACGGCGCGCCCAAATGGACGTGCGACGAAGCTCGCTACGCGGCGTTCAAGCCCACCACACCGTGGTTTCTCGGCTCGCTCGACACGAACGTCACCGCCTGCGTCGACAAGCTGTACGAAGAGGGCGGCGAGTCCCGAACGCACTTCGTCGAGGCCTGGCGCCGGCTCGCGATCCGCCTGTCGAAGTACGACAACATCGTGGGCTTCGACATCCTGAACGAGCCTCATTGGGGCACGTACTCGATCCTCGCGTTCGAGGCAGACAAGCTCGCGAGCTTCTATGCCGAGGTCGCGACGGCGGTCCGAAAAGAAGCTCCCACGTGGCTCGTCTTCGCGGAGCCCGGCGCCAACCGCAACGTCGGCTATCCGTCGAGCCTACCGAAGCTACCCTTCGAGGGCGTCGTCTACGCGCCGCACTCCTACGATCGCGACGCCGAGTCGGGATCGGGCTTCGATGATTCACGTCGCGCTGCGATCCTCGACAACGTCGCGAAGCTTCGCGAGGAGGCCACGACGATCGGCGCGGCGCTCTTCATCGGCGAGTACGGCGGCATGGCCAATGATCCCGGAATCACGCCCTACATGACCGCGCAGTTCGACGCCGCGGGCAACGCGGCCGCGAGCTCGATGTATTGGTCCCTCGACAAGAACGACGGCGGCTACTCGCTCTACAAGAACGACGGCTCCGAGAAGAAGGAGCTCGCCGACGTGCTCGTGCGGCCCTATCCATCGCGCGTCGCCGGGACCTTGATCTCGTACGCCTTCGATCCCAACACGAAGACCGCGACGATTCGATACGCCCCCGACGCGTCGATCAAAGACCCCACCGAGATCGTCGCGCCAGCTCGTGTGTACCCGAACGGCTTCAACGTCGCGTGCGGCGGCTGCGCGGTCGCGGTCTCTCCGGGGATGGCGTCGCTCACCAACGTGCCTGCGAGCGCCGCGACGATCACGATCACGCCGCGCTAACCAAGCGAGCACGACCACCGAAGCCGGCGGAGCTGTGCCGGCGCGCGTCATGCGGCGAAGTTGCCCCACGGAGCTCGCGAACGGTGACCGCTTCGCGGCCTCATCGAGCGCACGTGGCGCGAACGGTCCCCGGTACGACGATTGCTCTTCTCCGGAGCATGTCCACGAAATCGAAACAACGCCGCGCTCGTCGTATGCACGAGCAGCCTTTGCGATCCTCTGCCGAGAAGAACCGAAAGCCCTGGGACGACGATCGCGTGGTCGCGGGCGCCGTGATCGGCGCGCTCTTGAACGCGATGATGTTCGGCACCTTGGAGGCCGCCGAGTAAACCAAAGCAGGAGAAAACGAGCTCGCGCCTCGCGCGATGCGCGCGCGCGGCCCCGTGTGATAGCGTCGACAGGTGAGCAGCGCGTCACGCGTCGTAGCGACCACCACGGCGATCGCGATCACGATGAGCGGAGTGGGTGCATGCACGCTCCTCGTCGACACGGGTGAGCTCTCGACGGGCGCGGCCGGAGCGACCGACGGCTCCGCTTCTGGAGACGCCGTGGCCGACGCATCGAGCGACGCGGCCGGCGACTCGGCGTCGCAGGACGGCGGCTCCGACGGAGGCTCGACCGCGGGGTACGCGGCGGCTGTCCTCGCCGACGCGCCGCTCCTGTACCTTCGCCTCGACGAGCCTGCGGGCGACAAAGCGGTCAAAGACCTCAGCCCAAACGCCAACGTCGGGACGCTCCACGGCAACGTCGCGCTCAGCGTCGAAGGTGCCATTCCGCAGAACGGCGCCGCGATGTTTCAGGGCGGCTATGTCGACGTTGGGAAAAAATTCGGCTTCGAAGGAACCGCCTCGTTCACGGTCGAAGCGTGGGTGAAGCCCGTGTTCAACAGTGACTTCCACGCGATCATGGCCCGGAGCGAGCGCCTCAACGTCGCGCCCTTCACGATCACGTCCGGCTGGTTCTGGGTGCAGAATGCCAACACCAAGGCCGTCGTGTTCGTCCGCCAACAGAACACGAGCGACGCGGACTCCGTGGCCGTCACGCTCGACGACACGAAGCCATTCCATCACATCGCGGTCACGTATGACGGCATGACGCTGCGCGCATACCTGGACGGCGCCGAGCGCGCGACCAACGGAAGCACGAAGCAGCTTCCCTCGCTCTCGACGAGCTTCGTCATCGGCGGTGACTCCAACGGCAACGCGTCGCCGTTCCTCGGCGTCATCGACGAAGTGTCCCTCTACGATCACGCGCTCCCCGCGGCACGCATCTCGGCGCACTACCTCGCGGCCGTCTCGAACTGAGCGGCTACTCCTCGTCGGTGTCGACGACCGTCGTCGTCTCGCCTTCGGACGTGTCCTCCGCCTGCGCCTCGCCTTCCGCCACCTTCGCGGGGTGAGCGACAGGCTTCTTCGACGCGCCGGCGCGCGAGGCGCCGCGCACGGGCGCGACCTTCTTCGCAGCGAGCGCAGAGCTCACCGGCCGGGCGCTCGCCGACGTCGCGACGCTCGGCGACGGCGCGCTCTTGGCGGGCGGCGTCTCGATCGTCGCGACTGCCGAGAGCGCGGCCTCGGACGCCTTCGGAGGCGTCGAGGTGTTGGCCGCCGTGGTCGAGGATGGCGCGCGGTTCACGAGGAACACCACGACGAGGACGAGCGCGAGGGCGCCCGCGCCGAGGACGGCCATCACCTTGCGGCGGCGCAAGGTGTCGGCGGGAGGCGGCTGCGACGCGAGAGAATCGAGCAGGCGTGGCGGCGCCGCGGCCGGCATCGCGATCGGCCCGGTGAGCGCCTCGCGACCGCTGTCGCGATCGGGCTTCGCGCGTCCGACGTGATCGTCGTCTTCGTCGTCGATCGTGACCTCGAGCGATCGCACGCGCCGAGGCGAGAGGCTCGTGGGCGTGGGGAGCGTTCGCATGCGGCTCGACGAGGGCGCCGGCGGCACACGTGCTCCGCGCTCTGCTCCCCACTCGAGCAGCGCCTCACGAAAGGCCGACGCGGAGGCAAACCGTTTGTCGACGTCGCGCTGGAGCGCCCGCATCACGATCGCCGCGAGCTTCGGATCGAGATCCGCGTTGTGCGTGCGCGGGTCGGGCGCGTCTTCGAGGGCGATCTTGAACATGATCTCGTTCACGTTCTCGCCGTTGTGAGGAACCTTGCCGGTGAGGCACTCGTAGAGCACGACGCCGAGCGAATAGAGATCCGATCGGTGGTCCATGCTCTTCATGCCGCGGCATTGCTCGGGCGACATGTACACGGGGCTACCGAGGATCGCGTTCGTCTTCGTGAGACCGAGCTCCGACTCGGTGGGCGGCGTCTCTTGTACGTTGGTGAGCTTCGAGATCCCGAGGTCGACGATCTTGAGGACCTCGTCGCCCGACGACGAGCGGACGAGGACGAGGTTGGCAGGCTTGATGTCGCGATGAAGGACGCCGCGCGAGTGCGCATGCGCGAGCCCGGAGAGCGCATGGATCGCGAGCTCCACGGAGCGCTGCTCGTCGAGCACCGTCATGCGATCGAGCAGCCGCCCGAGATCCTCACCGTCGAGGAGCTCCATCACGATGTACGGGCGGTTGTCTTCGAGCGTACCGACGGCGTGAACGCTCACGACGAAAGGCGAGTCGATGTGGATCGCCGCCTCCGCCTCTTGCATGAAGCGCTTGCGGATCATCGGGCTCATCACGAGCTCCGCGTTCATCACCTTGATCGCGACGGACGCGTCGCTGTTCGTGATGTCGACCGCTTCGTAGACAGCCGCGCACGCGCCTTGTCCAATCCAACGGACAATGCGGTAGCGTTGGTCCACGAGCCCATTGCGGGCGAGCGCGGCATGCACAGCCAACCATGGTAGCGCGGCGCCGCCACCTGAAGTAGCGGCACCGACGATCATCTTTCGCTCGAATTTTCTGCGGAAAGCTGCGACCCCGCCGTCAGCGTCGCGCGTCACTTACTCTTCGCGACACGGGCGCTTTCGTGATTCTCACGCTCGAATTGCGTCTTGAGGACGCGCGGCCTCACAACGACGAGCGCCGTCGCGTTGCCGTTTAGGTGGACACGCCTCAGCTCGCCGCGGCGGCCGCGAGGACGGCGTTCGCGTGGTCCTTCGGCGTGACGTCGCGCCAGACCTTCTTGATCTTGCCATCCTTCGAGATGAGAAACGTCTGCCGCGCGTGCATGCCGGAGGCGCTGACGGGAACACCAAACGCCTTCGCGATCGACTGGTCCGCGTCGACCGCGAGATCGAACGGCAGCTTCTCCTTCTCGATGAACGCCTTGTGCGACGCGGCGTCTTGCGTCGAGACACCGATGACGGCGATGCCCGCCTTCTTGAGATCGTCGAAGCGATCGCGGAAGTTCTCTGCCTCGACCGTGCAGCCCGGCGTTTGATCCTTCGGATAGAAGTACACGACGACCATCTGGCCTTTGAGCGCCGTAAGCGTCTGGTGCCGTCCATCTTGAAGCAACATGTCGACGTCCGGCGCCGCGTCGCCTTCCTTGAGCGGAGCAGCGGCGGTGTTCAGCGTGGTCGTCGTGGTCGAGGACGCGGACGAAGCGCCCTGCGCGGACGACGAAGCTTCCTCCTTCTTCTGGCAACCGGCCGTGAGGAGGAGAGCGAGCACGAGCGCAGATAGGGAGAGCGTCTTCATGGGTGGCGCAGAGCCTAGCACACGGCTCACCTTCGACCTCGCAGCCGCTTTGTGGCATCGTGCCGCCTTGCCCCGCGCTCGCTTCGCTCTCCCCGTCGTCCTCACGATGTTCGCCACCGCGACGGCGTGCTCGCCCGACGCATCACGCGGCCATCCGCGCGCGGCGGCGGCGACGACGACCGCTTCCGCGTCGCCACCGTCCCATCCCGACGACGCAGGCGTGATCACAGCAGAGGTAAAGAGCGCAGACGAGACGCCTCTCCGCGAGCTTCCTTACTCGCCATCGCTCGACGTGAGCTCGCTCGATCGCAGCGTCGACCCGTGCGTCGACCTGTATGCGTTCGCGTGCGGTGGATGGCAGAAGAACAACCCGATCCCTCCGGATCAGTCGTCGTGGAGCGTCTACCGCAAGCTCACGAACGAGGTGCGGCGTCATCTCTGGGGTCTGTTGAAGGAGGAGAGCGAGCTAGAGACGCATCGCTCCGCCGTGCACCAGCAGCTCGGCGACTACTTCGCGGCGTGCATGGATGAAGCGGCGATCGACGCAAAGGGGGCGAGCCCGCTTGCGCCGGCCCTCGCCGCGCTCGACGCGGTTACTGACGTAAAGGCGCTCTCGAAATGGTTCGCGGAGGGCGCGTTCGACGGCGGCGCCTCCAAGATCTTCTGGGTCGGCTCCGAGCAAGACTCCGAGGACGCCTCGAAGTACATCCCTACCCTGCGAACGCGCGGGCTCGGGCTCCCCGATCGCGACGACTACCTCGCCACGTCTGCCAAAGCGGTGGAGCTCCGCGAGCGCTACCACGCATACATCGAGAAGCTCCACGAGCTGCTCGGTGACGACAAGGCGAAGGCGACCAAAGGCGCCGACCTCGTGCTGCGGATCGAGACGGAGCTCGCGAAGGTCACGCTCGATCGCGTGGAGCGCCGCGACCCGCACAAGATGTTTCATCCGATGTCCCTCGCGAAGCTTCAGGCGCTCGCCCCTGCGATCGAATGGAAGGCCGTCTTCGACGCGGTGGGGATCAAGCAGACGAGCCGCATCGACGTCACGCAGCCGAAATTCTTCGAGCGCGCGAGCGCCATGCTCCGCGAAGAGCCGCTCGACGTGTGGAAGACGTGGCTCCGGATCAAGCTGGTCGCGCAGTCGGCTCATCTCCTCTCGAAGCCCTTCGTCGACGAAGAGTTCGCGTTCAACGGCAAGTATCTCCGCGGAGCGCAGTCGCTGCGGCCGCGCTGGAAGCGCTGCGTCGAGTACACGAGCGACGATCTGAGCGAGGCGCTCGCGCAGCTCTTCGTCGAGCGCAACTTCGCGCCCGACCTCAAGGCTCGCGCGGAGAAGGTGTTGAGCGGGCTCCAGAAGGCGATGGAGCAGGAGATCGACGGCCTCACGTGGATGTCACCGCCGACGAAGGCGCAGGCCCGCGCCAAGCTGAAGGCGATGATCAACAAGATCGGATATCCGGCGAAGTATCGCGACTACTCGTCGATCAAGGTGCAGCGCGGTGACTTTCACGGCAATGCCGCGCGCGCCTGGCGCTTCGAGCGCGCACGTCAGATCGCGCGCATCGGCAAGCCGATCGATCGCTCCGAGTGGGAGGTGCCGCCGCAGGAGGTCGACGCGACGTACAACCCGCGGAAGAACGACATGAACTTCCCGGCGGCCATCCTCCTTCCGCCGCTCTTCGACGCGAAGATGGATGACGCACCGAACTACGGCAACACCGGCGGATGCATGGGGCACGAGCTGATCCACGGCTTCGACGATCAAGGGCGAAAGTTCGACGCCCAGGGCAACCTTCGCGACTGGTGGACGAAGCCAGACGCGATCGAGATCGAAAAGCGCGCCAAGTGCGTCTCGGATCAATACTCGGCATACGTCGTGATCGACGACATCCACCTCAACGGAAAGCTGACGCTCGGCGAAGACCTCGCCGATCTCGGCGGCCTCGTGCTCGCGTACAAGGCGTGGACGGCCGCCTACGCCGCGGAGAAGAAATCCTCGGGCGCGAGCGATCCGAAGCGCGACGGCTTCACCCCCGAGCAGCGCTTCTTCCTCGGCTACGCGCAATGGGACTGCGCGAACATCCGTCCCGAGACGCTTCGCCTTCGCGCCCGCACCGACGAGCACTCGCCGCCGCGCTTCCGGATCAACGGTGTGGTGACCAACATGCCCGAGTTCGCGCGAGCGTTCTCGTGTCAGCCGGGCCAGCCGATGGTCAAGCCCGCCTCGGACGTCTGCGTCGTGTGGTGAGGCAGACGGATCTGCCCCACACGGAGATGCGGATCGCGCTCAGCCCTTACGCTGCATGTTGAGCACGAAGTCGCGCCCTTGGCCGCCCGCGAGCGCGAGATGAATCCAGAGCATCGCGACGTTCTCGAGCACCGCGGCGTTGCGAAGGGGCCCCGCGTCGATCGGACGAAAGCCTGCCTTCGTCGCGATCTCCGTGAGCGACTTCTTCGCCTCCGCGTCATCGCCCGCGAAGAACACGTTGGCCGCCGGAGCGCCGGCGTGGTTCGGGTCGGCATGAAACTCTGCGCCGAACGTGTTGAAGCCTTTGATCACGCGCGAGCCGGGCGCGGCCTTCGCGATCGCCGCGGCGAGTGAGCCCTCGGGCGGCGGAGCCCAGACCGGTCCTTCCTTCCACGTGAGCGGGTTGTTGCAATCGACGACGATCTTGCCCTCGAGCTGCTTCGCGAGCTGCCTTGCAACATCGAGCGCCACCGTCCCGGGGACGGCGAGCACGACGACGTCTCCCCACGCCGCGGCCTTGTCCGGCGAGGCCGACGTCGCGCCCTTGCTCCGCGCGAGCAAGTCCTTCAGCGCTTTGTCGTCCGCCTTGTCCTCGCGCACGCCAAATTGAACGAGGAACCCCGCGTTCGCGAACGTCGCGCCGAGCGCGCCGCCCACGTTTCCCGAGCCAATGACTGCGATCTTCGTGTTGCTCATGAGTTCGATCTCCTCTGCGCCTCGATGGTCTTCTGTGTGTCTTGTCGCTCGTACGCTACTCGACGGGAGCGACGACGCTAAGTGACGGATGGGGAGCGCCGCCGTCGACCCCCACCGAAAAGAACGCGCTGCTCGTGACGAGCGCCGCCGATGATGCACCATTCCACGCGCCGAGCACCACACTCGCCGGCCCATCGAGCCCTGACGTCGGGATCGGCGTGACCGCGCCCGTCTGCGAGACTCGTACGAGCCGCCCAGGGGCGCCGTTCTGCGCGACGACGAACGATCCGTCCTTCGCGCTGCGAGCGAGCCCATCGAAGCCGGCGTTCGCGCAGTCTTCGACGATGACGCGAAGCGCGCCGGCCGATCCGTCGGGATTCACCGCGATGCCGAGGAGCGCTCCGTTGGCGGTGTTGGTCACGAACACCTCCGCTGGCGTGTACACGATGCCGTTCGCGCCGATCGGGAAAGGAAGCGGAGCGTTGCATGCGGTGGTCCCCGCGAGCTTCGGATCCGACTTCCACGTCGTCACCACGCCCGCGGGGGTGACCTGGAAGATCTTTCCTGCCGCCGAGTCGGTGACGAGGAAGCTCCCGCCGGGCGACGTGACGATCCCATTCGGGAAGGTCATGCCCGGATCGGACGCAAACGGCGTCGCGACGACGTCCGTGCTGCCCTTCGGGATCTTGTAGATGCCGGGAAGCTGAGCGCCGGCGTCGGGATCGTTCTTCGTCTCGGCGACGAACAAGTCACCGGCGGCGTCGAACGTGAAGCCGAGGGTGTAACCCGCCGTATAGCCAGGCGTGACGCTCGCGTACTTCGTCTTCGTTCCGTTCGGCGAGATCTCGTAGATCGTCCCGAGCGGCGCGAGGCTCACGTACGCCTTCCCGTCACGGAGCACGAGCCCTTCGGCGAGCTCGAAGCCCTTCGCCTCGAAGCTCGTCACCGTCGAGGTCGCGGGCGCGGGCGCTCCGGTGTCCTCTTGCGCGTCCGACCGAGCGCCAGCGTCTTGCGTCGCCGGCGTCGTGTCGGGGGAAGCGTCCACGACGCCTGCTGGGTGCAGGTCGTCGTCATCGTCCGAGCACGCGAGCAGCAGCCCGCCCGCGCTCACCGAAGCCAAGATCGCGAGTGGAAAAAGCAGAAAGGTCTTCGTCGTCATGATCGCCATCGCGTCGTCCTCCGGAGAACACAAGTAAGGGGGCGCGAGGGTGGCGAACAGGACCGCACGTTGGACGTAGTGTCCCGAAAATGGGACGATGAGCTCAGGATGGCGAAATCTGGCATCGCCGGAGGCAAGAAGCTCGATCCCGACGCGATGCTCGTCTTCGCCGCCGTCGCGCGATCGGGCGGCGTCCGCGGGGCAGCCGCGAAGCTCGGGACGCCCCGCTCGACGGTGAGCCGCAAGCTCGCGCAGCTCGAGTCCGACGTCGGCGCGGCGCTCGTCGTCCGCACGGGGCGGCGCTTCGCGCTGACCGAGCTCGGGAGCGCGTTCGCCAGCGAGTGCGAGACACTCGAGCGCGTCCTCGGCGAAGCGCACGAGCTCGTTCGCCGTCGCGCTTCGGAGCCTACCGGCGTCCTTCGCGTCTTCGTCGCGCCCGTGCTCGGCGAAGAGATCCTCCCGCGCGTCGTGTCGGATCTTCTCCGGCGCTACCCTCGGCTATCGATCGACGCGCGGCTCGGCATCGAATACGTCGATCTCCGTCGCGCGGCCGTCGACGTCGCCCTTCGCGCAGCCGTCCTCGACGACGCGAGCGATCTCTTCGCCGTTCGGCTTGGTACGTCGACGACCGGTTACTACGTCAGCCCGAGCTATGCGAAGGAGCGCGGCGTACCCGAGGTCCCTTCCGACATTCTGGCCAGGGAACATGACTGCGTCCTCGTCGGGGCGCGAACGAACACGACCTGGACGTTCCGCGCCGCATCGGGCCAGCGCCAGGTCATCCTGCCCGTCACCGGCCGCGCGCGCGTCGACAACTTCCGCGTGGCGCGTGATCTCGCGGCGGCGGGCGCAGGGATCGTGCGCATCGCGTCCGTCTTCGCCGAGCCGCTCGTCGCGCGAGGCGACCTCGTCCCGATCCTCGAGCCTCATTGGGTCGCGGTGCCGATCCATGCGGTTCACGCCGGCCCGAACCCGCCGACGCCCGGCGTGCGCGCCTTCATCGACGCCGCGCGAGAGGCGATCGCCGACCTGCCCGGCATCAGCGGCAGCGAACAAAACCGCCGAGCGCCCTCGAGGTCTCGATGGCGCTCGGCGTGATCTTCATCGCTCGGAGGTCCCGAGCCGCGCGGTAGTCGTCACGACTTCTCGCCGCCCTTGCCCTTCTCGCAATGACCGCCGCCGCCGCCGTGACCGCTCGCGGCGCGAACGGCGTGCGCCTCCTCCTTCGTCACGGTGCCGTCGGCGATCGCCTTGGCGACCTCCGCGTTCACCTGCGCGAGGTGCTGGTCGAACTTCGCCCGGAGCGCCTTGGCCTCTTCGGCGGAGAGCTTGCTCGCGCGCTCTTCCATGTGGGCACGCGCCTTGGCCTGTCGCGCGTCCACGTGCTGCTTGAAGGTCGCGGCCGGCATCGGGAACGAGGGCTTCGCGCCGCTCTCGTCGGCAAACGCCGGGATCGTGGCGAGGGTTCCGAGCGCGAGCACACCAGCAAGAATCATTTTCGAACGAAGCATGGTCTATCAATCTCCTTCTTCGAAGAGACAGACGCAGCACC
>JBGAFW010000012.1:0-169959 GCA_044227045.1 Labilithrix sp. | reverse complement strand
GGAGGAAGCTTCGCGGGCTCGACCGACACCCAGAAGCCGCAAATCGGATCGTAGTCGTTGTAGGGGATCCACCCGTCGACAGGCACGGGTGGGTCCGCCTCCCAAGGCTCGGACGGCGCGCGCTCGGGCTTCGCGTCGAGAGCGCTAACGCCGCTGTCCGCGTTCGAGGCCTGATAGCCCGTCTCCTCTCCCCCGCAGTGCAGCGCGCCAAAGACCATCGCGCTCGTCAAGAACGTCGCGCTCGTGAGCAGCGCGCGTGAGATCGTTGGCGCTGCATGCGCTCGTGTCATGGCGCGCACTCCTCGAGAAACTCGCGGAGCGAGGTTGTCCTCGCGGTGTCCCAGCCGCTTCGTCGTGCCGTGCCTAGAATCCGGCCTTGCGCGTCACGACGCACGAAGCCGTACTCGCCTGCGTCGACGAGGGGCACGCTCGTCGTGTAGAGCTTCTGTGTATCCCAAACCCGCGCGTTCACCCGAAAGCGCGCGAGCTGCGTCGTGGTCCCGTCCACCGCCGACGCGAACGACGGAGTTGCCTGCCGCCGAGTCCGCGTCGAACGAGCCGCCGTAGATGGCGGACGCGATGACGCCCAGCGTCTCTCGACTCTCCCCTCGCGAGCACGCTCCCACGATCAGAAGCGTAGCCCCCGGACAACGTGATCCGGAGCAACATCGAACGATGCAGCATCCTCCAGGCCCCCCTGTGTGTTCGCGAACGAACCCCTTAGTGAGGCATATCTTTTCGAAGCGTCAACGCGACTTCATCGTTCATGACGAAATCGGTGGCTGGTCGACTCCGGCGTTCCTACGTCGGCCGCGCACGTGGGCTCACGCGAGAAGGTCGGCGAGCTCGGCTAGGCTCGGAGGTTACAGGGCGGCTCCGCCGATCGGGAGCACCTCGCGTGAGAAATTGCGCGTGCCGCTTGGCGTGACGAGGACGTCGTCTTCGATCCGGATTCCGCCGAGCGGCGCGAGCGACTCGACGAGGTTCCAGTCGACGAGCTTGCCTTCGGGCTTGGCGCGGAGCTCGGCGAGGAGCGAGTCGACGAAGTAGAGGCCCGGCTCGATCGTGAAGACTTGGCCTTCGGCGATCTTCGACGTGTTGCGGAGGAACGGGTTCTCCGTCTTCGGCTTGATGACGGCGCAGCCGACGTCGTGGGTCTGGAGGCCGAGCGAGTGGCCGAGCCCGTGCGGGTAGAAGACGCGGCTGATGCCCTTGCCGTCGATCTCGTCGGCGGACGCTTTGACGACGCCCGCGTCCTTCAAGATCGCGCTGACCTGGCGGTGCGATTCGTCGTGCAGCTCTTCGTAGGGCATCCCGCTCGCGACGTGCTCGACGAGGCGCTTTTGCATCGCCTCCATGCCGTCGAGGATCTTCGTGAAGGCGGCCGACGCGGCGCCGCCGGTCTTGACCCACGTGCGCGTGATGTCCGAGCAGTAGCCAAGGCACACCGCGCCGGCGTCGAGGAGGAGCGACTCGGCGCGCGTGGCGTCACGGCCGTAGCTGACGTGATGGAGGATGGAGGCGTTCCGTCCGAGCGCGACGATGTTCTTGTAGGGCGTCTCGGGATCGTCCTGGTTCGTCGTCTTCAAATAGAGGAGGTGGAGATCGAGCTCGGAGCGGTCGCTCTCGGCGAAGGCCTTGCGCACGGCTTCGTGGCCGAGCGCGGCGCGCCGATTCGCCTCGACGAGGCAGGCGATTTCGTACGCGGTCTTGGTGGTGCGGAGGCGATCGAGCGCGGCGAGCAAGGCCGGTGGGTTCTGGTTGGCTTTGTCGAAGCCGAGGGCGTCGGCGCGCGCGTGGTCGTCTCCGATCCACGCGACACGCTTGCCGGAAGGAATGTCGGCAGAGCTCAGTGCCTCCCGCTTCACGTCGAGGACGTTCAAGAACGCGGTCGACTCGGGCGGAGCCGGACGCTCCCAGAAGTCTTTGCACACTGGCCAGAACAGGCGCGTCTTCTCTCCGGCCTCGACGACCAAGAAGGCGCCCGCGTCGTAAAGCGCGACCCAATGATGGAAGAAGGGGGTGGGGCGGAGCGGCCAGTACGCGTCGTCGTACGACGTCTTCTTCTGCGCCGTGCCCGAATGAATGACCACCGCGTCGAACCCGGCGTCGCGGAGCGCCTTCGAATAGACGGTGTGCTGGTGCGCGACGTGATCGGCGTAGTGCGCTTCGATCGCCTTGATGGGTGTGAGGTCCACGAACGTCACCCTAGCAATCTGTTTACGCACTGCAACAAAGAGCAGCCGCTTTGACGCACTCCTGGTGTAGGGTGCGCCGCGGTCGATGAAGATTGCGGTGCTCAAAGAGGCCGTCGCGTGGGAGAAGCGGGTGCCGATCGTGCCCGACTCGATCCGGCGGCTCGGGCAGAAAAAGATCGAGGTTGTCGTCGAGCGCGGCGCTGGCGAGCGTGCGCTCTCGTTCGACGCGGACTACGAGGCGGCGGGCGCGAAGCTCTTCGCGACGCCTCGTGAGGTCGTGGCCGAGGCGGACTGCGTGATGCGCATTCGTCCGCCGACCATCGAAGAGGCCTCCGAGCTCAAAGAGGGGAGCACGCTGATCGCTCCGATCTTGCCGCTCGTGAACCACGAGCTCGTGAAGGTGCTCGCCTCGCGCAAGGTGACCACGCTCGCGCTCGACGCCATCCCGCGCACCACCGTCGCGCAGATGATGGACGTCCTCTCGTCGCAAGCGACCTGCGCCGGCTACTACGCGGTCGTGATGGCCGCTGGGGCGCTGCCGCGGTTCTTCCCGATGCTCATCACAGCGGCGGGGACGATCGCGCCGGCGACGCTCCTCGTGCTCGGCGCGGGCGTCGCCGGGCTCTCGGCGATCGGCGCAGGCAAGCGTCTCGGCGCGCGCGTCGAGGCGTTCGACGTTCGAAAGGTCGCCAAGGAGCAAGTGGAGAGCCTCGGCGCGAAGTTCGTCGAGGTCGAAGGCGGCGAAGATGCGCAGACGGCGGGCGGGTACGCCAAAGAGGTCTCCGACGACTACAAGAAGCGTCAGGCCGCGGAGCTCGCCAAGCACGGCGCGAAGGCCGACGCGATCGTCTGCACGGCGCTCATCCCTGGCAAGCGCGCGCCCGTCCTCATCACCGAGGACATCGTCAAGAGCATGAAGCCAGGCTCGGTCATCGTCGACCTCGCCGCCGAGCAGGGCGGCAACTGCGAGCTCAGCGAGGCGGGCAAGACGGTCGTGAAGCACGGCGTAACAATCATCGGCGCAGCCGATCTCCCGAGCCACGTGGCGGTGCACGCGAGCCAGATGTGGTCGCGCAACATGGAGAAGCTCCTGCTTCACGTCTCGAAGGACGGCGCGTTCGTGCTCGATCCGGAGAAGGACGAGATCGTACGCGGCTGCATGATCACGCGCGGAGGCGAGATCGTCCACGAGGCGACCAAGAGCAGCATGGGTGCATCGAAGGCGAAGGCAGAGCCCGCGGAAGGAAGCGCGTCATGAGTGAAGATCTCATCTTCGGCCTCTACATCTTCGCGCTCGCGACGTTCGTGGGTTACCAGGTGATCTCGCGCGTCCCGGCGCTCCTGCACACGCCGCTCATGAGCGGAACGAACGCCATCAGCGGCATCTCGCTCGTCGGCTCGCTCGTGGCCGCAGGGTCGAAGCACGGCCTCGTCGCCAACGTGCTCGGCTGCATCGCCGTGGCCGCCGCGACGATCAACGTCGTCGGTGGCTTCATGATCACCGACCGCATGCTGAAGATGTTCAAGAAAGGCCCCTCCGCTCCGAAGCCGCACGGCAAGGGCTGAGCACGCGGACCGACCGGACCCTCGAGAGCGAACAAGCGCGATCATCATGCGAGAGCAAATCGTCAACCTGGCGTACCTCGTCGCCTCCGTCCTGTTCATCCTCTGCTTGCGCGGACTGTCGTCGCCAGAGCAGGGAAGGCGCGGCATCTTCCTCGGTGAGCTCGGCATGCTCATCGCGGTCATCGCGACGCTGATCAAGACGGAGATCGTTCGTTACGACTTCATCGTCGCCGGTCTCCTCATCGGATCGACGATTGGCATCGCGATCAGCGCGAAGCTTCCGATGACGAAGATGCCCGAACGAATCGCGTTCTCGCACGCGTTCGGTGGTCTCGCCACGTCACTCGTCGGCATCAGCGAGCTGCTTCGTATCCACGACGATCTCGCGCATGGCGTGAGCACCGTGAGCCGCCTCGAGATCGGCGCGCTCGGCATGGAGGTGTTCCTCGGCTCGCTGACGTTCACCGGCAGCATCATGGCGTTCGGCAAGCTTCAAGGCGTGATCACCGGCGCGCCCGTGACCTGGCCAGGCCAGAACGTGATGAACATCGGCGCGTTCTTCGGCGCGATCGTGCTCGTCGTCTACCAGGTGATCTTCCCCGAGACCGCGCCGATGTGGATGTTCTACGCCGTCTGCGGGACGGGCCTCGCGCTCGGCGTGCTCGCCGTCCTCCCGATCGGCGGCGCAGACATGCCGGTCGTCATCTCGCTCTTGAACTCGTACGCGGGCTTGGCGGCATGCGCGACGGGCTTCGCGTTGAAGAGCAACATCCTCATCATCTCGGGCGCGCTCGACGGGTCATCGGGCTTCTTGCTCAGCCTCCTCATGAGCAAGGCGATGAACCGCTCGTTCACGAACGTGCTCTTCGGCGCGTTCGGCACCGCGGACTCGACCGGCGTCGCACCGGCCGCCAAAGGCGCCGGCGGCAAGAGCTACAACGAGGCGACGATCGAAGACGCCGCGGCCGTCCTCCAAGCGGCGCAGTCCGTCATCGTCATCCCGGGTTACGGCATGGCGGTCTCCCAAGCGCAGCACGCCGTCCGCGATCTCGCGTCGGCGCTCGAGAAACGCGGCTGCGAGGTGAAGTACGCGATCCATCCGGTCGCGGGCCGCATGCCGGGGCACATGAACGTGCTCTTGGCCGAGGCGAACGTCCCGTACGACGCGCTCTACGATCTCGACATGATCAACGATGACTTCGCGCGCACGGACGCCGTGCTCGTCGTCGGCGCGAACGACGTCGTCAACCCTGCCGCGAAGACGGATCCTAAGTCGCCGATCTACGGCATGCCCGTCTTCAACGTCGAAGCGTCACGCAGCGTGATCGTCTTGAAGCGAAGCATGAACACCGGCTTCTCCGGCGTCGAGAACGAGCTCTTCTTCCAGCCAAACACGATGATGGTGCTCGGCGACGCGAAGAAGACGCTGATCGGCCTCTTCAACGCGATGAAGGAAGGCCACTAGGCCGAAGCCCGACGCGAAGCGCTACTTCGCGAGGCGATCGACGAGCGCGACGTACTTCGTCATCGCGTCGTCTTTGCCGGTGCCCTTCTTCTTCGCCCACGCGTCGTACTTGGCGCGGCCCTTCATGTCGAGCATCCCCGGACGTGATCCGGCGACGTCGCCGGCCGTGGCCTGCTTGTAGAGTGCATACAATTCGAGCAGATCGTCGGTGGAGGGCGACTTCGAGAGGCCTTTCACGCGTGTCTGCGCGTCTTCGAACTTGGCAGCGAGATCCATGGGCCGGATGCTACTAAAGAAGAGGACGTCGATGGAAAGCGAAGGCGAAGCGCAGAATCAGGGCGGACAGGGCGTTTATCGCGTCTCCGCGCGCGCCGCGCCGCCGCAGCCGATCCCGATGCCGTCGTGGCGAACGCTCGTGCGGCCGGTCACGCGATCGATCAGCACGCTCGTGGTCCTGACGCTTCCGGTCGTGCTCTTCAACATCATCGTTGGAAGCGGCACGAGCGCGTCGCGCTTGGTCCCGTGGGTGGAGTCGGCGGAGAGCGCGCTCGCCGCAGGGCTTCCTCTCACGTTCCTCGTCCTCGTCGTCTCGATCTGGCGGATCGTGAGGCCGTCGTGGGCAGGGCTCAGCATCTTCCAGAAGATCGTGTACGTGAGCAGCACGCTCTTCGCGCAGCTCATCGGGGTCGTCATCGCGGAGACGATGCTCTTCGTCACCCATGGCGACTTCCTCTCGGCGACCCGCCTCCTGGCGACCTCGACTTGGCCGGGGGACGGGCGCACCGCGTACGTCTACGAGAGCTGCTTTCTCGACTGCACGACGAACCTGTACATCGCCCAGCGTCATGCCCTGACGATGAAGCGGATCCACGAGGTCCCGCAGCGCTCGGCGGCGGACGTGCAGAACATCACGATCGAGTGGCGCGACGACGGGACCTTCGTCCTGGTCACGCCCGCCCGGCACGCGCCGGCGACCCACCGCGACTGATCGGGCTCATCCATACCGGTTTCACCGCATCGCTTCGCGGCCGGGTGCGCGCGGCCGTTCGCGTTTTCGTGCTCTCGGTGAGCTGAAGACGCGAGGTTCGCGGCGTCGAGGCGAGGATGCGCGCAGGCTCGCGACGTGCAAGCTTGTGGTGAGAATGGTCGCGTCCTCCCTGTCGGCAGAGCACGGCATCTACCGGACCTCGAACCGCGTGGCAGAGCCGGCGCCTGCGAAGCCACCGAACGCGCGCACGTTGCTCATGCCTGCGGTGAAGGCGTTCGCCGTCGTGATCGGTCTCCTCGCTCCCGTGGCCGTGTTCAACCTCGCGGCGCCGTCGCTCCTCGGAACATCGGGTGATACGGCGCTCGTCCCTTGGGTCGACACGCTGCAAGACGCGTTGATGATCTGCGCGCTGGTCGCGCCGCTCGGCATGCTCGTCTTTCAGATCGTCCGGCGCGTGCGGCCCGCGTGGCGCTCCTTCCGCGCGTGGCAGAAGATCGTGTACGTCGCCGCCACGTTGCACTTTCTCGCGCTCACCGTCGCCTCGAGTGAGTACGGCGTCTTCATGAGCCGCGGCGGCCTTCACCTCTTCGCGCCGAGGCACGTGCTCTCGTCGCGCGCGCCCGATGGTCGAACGGCGCACGTCTACGAGTCGTGCTTCTTGGGCTGCACGACCACCGTCTACATCGCGAAGCCGCTCTCGCTCACGATGACGCGCGTGGACGGCGTCCCTCGGCGCTTCGTCCCGAGCGCAGCGCGCCCGTACGAGATCGGCTGGAAGCCCGACGGATCGATCGAGCTCTTGATCGATGAGGCAAGCGTCTACAAAGGCGCAGGCTTCAGCTGGGGCGGCTGCTGACGATCAAGGCAAGAGACGCTTCGAGGGCTGACTCGGATCGAATGTCTCCCGAAACATCGCCTCGGCATCGCGCTCGACCGCGGACGTGAAGACGCAGGTGGCGAGCGCGACGAGCGCGACGAGGAAGACGGGCGCGACCGTTCGAGGATGGACGATCGCCGCGCGATGCGTGCGCTTGGCGAGCACGAGCCATCCGAACGACCACAGCGCGGGGAGGAGGAGCAGCCAGGGCGTCAGCGCCGACGAAGAGAAGAACGTCGTGAGCCCGGGCTCGTCTTTGTAGAGGCTCGACGAGTCGGTCTCGGACGCGAGCGGCGCTGGCTCCCACCCAAGCGCGAAGCGCGCGTCGGCCGCCTGGAGCGCGAGCTCCGACGCGATCACCGTCAAGAGCACGACGAAGAGGATGTCGCGAACGACGAGGCGCTCGGCGACGGGATCGTGTCCAGGGCCATCGAGCGCGCGTCCCGCGAGGTAGAGGAAATGGATCGCGAGCAGCGAGGGACCAAGGACGAGGAGAATATGGCCCCACGCCCCCGACGTCTTCGTGGTGGTCGCGAACGCGAAGGCGCCGACGGAGAGGAGGAGGACCCACCCGCCCGCGAACGCCGTGATCCCGCGCGCGCCCGCTCGGCCGCGACCTGCCACGCGTAGGCTCGCTCGAAGCGCAAACACGCACATGACGAGGACGAGGAGCACGACGCCGAGGTGGTGCGTCCACCAGAGGCCCGAGAGCCGGTATTCGGCGATCGCGTGACGAGCCGCTCTCCCTCCGAAGTCGGAGTACGTGCCGACGTGGGGAATGCCGCCGATACGCTCGACGAGCAGCGCGCACAGGAGGACGAGCAGAGTCGCGGGAAGCGCGAGCAGAGGCTCATCGCGGTCGACGAGCCGAGGCATCGCCGACGCGAGGAGCAGGAGCGCCGAGGCGAGGATGGCGACGGACACGACCGCCGCGTCGTTGTCGAGCGCCGGCGGGAGGTTCGGGACGTGCGCGAGCGCGCGAAACGACGAGCCGACCGTCGCGATCCACAAAGCGCCCGCGAGGCCGAGGAAGATCGGGGCGATCTGACGCGACCGCGTCTCCGGTCCGAGCGCGATCAGCATCGTCGCCGCGGTCGGGACGAGGAGCGCCAGGCCCCAAGCGCTGTCTTGCGTCGCCGAAGCGCCGCGTACGCGTCCTCGCTCGTCAGGAGCGTCTGAGCCGATGCGATGTGCGAGCTCCGCATCGACCAGCACGCAAGCGACGCGAACATCGTCGCGAGCAGCGCGAGGACGGCGACCCACCGCGCGTCGTGCTTCGCGCCTCCAGACGTGCTCGGCATTGAGAGCAACGTGAGCGCGAACAAGGAGATCGTCGCTGGCACGAACGTGAACCCGACGACCTCGTCGGCGCCCCAGTTGATCGCCATGCCCGTCATCGCGAGCCACGAGAGGGAGCCGAAGACCAGCGTCGTGAACGGACGCGCATCGAACGCCCGTGCGCTCGAAGGGGTCTCCTGAAAGACGCGAAGGGGCAGCGCCGCGACGGGGACGCACGCGATGCCCGAGGCGATCGCGAACGCAGGAGCGTGGATGGCATGTGCGATCCGAGCCGCGGCGTCCGCGCTCGCGACCGCGGGAGGGTTTGGGATCGAGAACGCCCACCCCAAGACCCAAGCGAGCGCGAGGACGGCGAAGGGAAGGCCGACGACCCACACCGGACGCACCGCGCCGCGCTGCCGGACCGCGCGAAGGACATGAACGACCTGCGCTCCAAAGAGAAGCACGCCGGAGAGCGCGATCGCGTTCGTGGCGAAGTCGGCCCGATCGGACTCGAAGGGCGGATAGCCGCGATCGGTGGCGAGGAGCGTGACGAGCGCGCCGCCGAGGAACGTGACCACGAGCGCCACGATGACCGCAGCGATGGGCGCGGGCTTGTTCATGGTGCTCGTCGCAGTCGCCACGAGAGCACGTTACACAAAAGCGAAACGCCCCACCTCGAAAGAGGCAGGGCGGTTCGCGGCTCGGGGGCTCGTTACTTCAGCTGAATCTTCTGAACGCCCCAGTAACCGGTCGAGAGGAACAGGTCGTCGTTCTGGCGCGAGATGGCGTTGGTCCACCAGCCGCGGGTACGAGCGAACTGCGAGTAGACGGGCGCCTGGCCGGGCGCGAGCTTGTAGATGTCGAGGCCGACTTGGCCCCAGCCCGAGGTGATGATGGCGCGGTCACCTTCGACGTCGACGAGCCAGCCCCATCCGTCCTTCCCGGCCGACGCGCGGTCGACGGGCTTCTTCGGGTCGGTGAGATCGAGCTCGTGAAGCTTCACGGTGCTCTGCCCGTTCGGGTTCGCTTGGTTCGGCTGCGTGTAGGTCTGCGCGCTCATGTACGCCTTGTTGCCGCGGACGAACACGTTGCCGACCCAGCCGTCCACGAGCGTCGTCGACTTGAGGTACGCCTTGTTGTTGACGATGCGCGCGACGGCGATCTCGTCCTTCGGCTGGTTGTTCGAGTAATCGGTGTACCAGCGGTAGTCGACGAAGTAGAGGAGCGAGGGATCCGTCTCACTTGCGCCGACGAGGAGGCCAGGGACGTTGATGCGTGCGCCGACCTTCGGGTTCGCGCGGTCCGAGATGTCGATCTGATCGAGGTAGTAACGGACCCAGTAGACCTTCTGCTGGACGGAGGGGTTGTTCGGATCGACGTTCGGCAGCGGCTTCTCGACCCACTCGTAGTGCGTCGTGTAGAGCGTGTTGCCGACGACCTTCATGTTGCCCCACCACGAGTCGGGGTCGTTCGTGATCGTCGTCGACGTCAGCTTGGGCGCGTCGGCGTTCGAGAGGTCGACGATGTAGAGCTTCGAGTCGTACTCGTACTTGCCGGTGGTCTGGTTGTACTCACCACGCATACGGCGGAAGGCGAGCGCATCGTTGCCGACCTGGAGCGCGTTCGAGCCGTTGAACCAATCCCAGTAGTAACAGCCACCCCACCATGACCAGTAGTTCTGGTCCGCAGGCAGATCGAGCGCGCCACGGAGAACGGCGCCGCCGTTCGAGAGGTCGACGATCTGAACGTGCGGGATTGGGTTGTAGTAGCCGCCGGTGTTCGAGGGCTTCGGGTACTTCGTCGTGACGACGTACGCGAGGTTTCCGTTGCGGAAGATGCGCGCGTCGCTTCCGTCGATGCTCACCGACTTGGCGTTCGGCTCGTTCGTGTTCTCTTCGGCGTTCGCGATCGGCAGGACGCGGAGCTCGCTCTTCTGCTGGTCGTAGCCCCACCAATCGGTGGAGAGCTGCGCGATCGTGCCGTTGCTCGGCTCGGCGGCGACGACGTTACGTGCGAGCGTGATCTCCTTGGTGACCTTCGGGTTCGCGCGGTCGGTGTAGTCGACGACCGAGAGGGCCTGGTCGGAGAGGGAGATGACGCGGTTCTTCGCGAAGATCCCGCGCTCGACCCAGCCCTTCGAGCGGGCGGCGCCCTTCGTCGTGACCGTGCCGGTGTCGTACTCGATGAGCTGCACGCCGTTCGTGTACTCGTACGAGCTGGAGCTCCAGCCGCTGAAGGGGAGAACGACGACCTTCTGGTTGGCGTCGCGGACGAACGCCTTGAACGTGCCCGCCGCCGGCGTCCACGCCCAGTCCTGGCCGAAGCGTGCCGTGCCGAGCAGCTTCGGCTGCGTGGCGTCCGCGACGTCGAACCAGTTGACCGCGATCTGATTCGACGAGTAGCCGTTGCCGTACTCGTTGCCGAGCGAGAAGAGGCGATCCTTGTCGACCGGCATGAAGAGCCACACCGCGCCGTTGATGCTCGTCGAGCCCGCGAGCTTGGGCGCCGACGGCGTCGAGAGATCGTAGATGTCGACGGGGGTGGCCGTCGGGCCGCCGTTCGGGTTGTAGACGCCTTCGCGCGGCGAGACGTACATACGCTTGTTCGAGAAGCGCGCCGTCGCCGACCAGCCCTTGTTCGGGATCGTGATCTTGCCGAGCTGCGCGGGCTTGTCGGGGTTGGTGAAGTCGATCGTCGTGAGGTTGTAGCCGGCGCCGTCCTGGCCACCGTTGCAGTAGCCGTACTGCGACGCCCCGCAGGTGAGCACGCTCGCGACCTTCGTCTCGGTGTCGAAGTCGATGTTCCAGCGGCCGTTGTCGGCGCTCCAGCCGTTCATGAGGCCGTCGACCTCGACGGTCGAGACGGCCGAGAAGCCGCCCGTCATCTGGAGGAAGCCGATGTAGTCGATCGCGACCTTACCGGTGGGCTGACCCCAGTTGATGATGTTGCCCTTGGCGTCCTTCTGCTGACCCGTGAGCTGATCGTGGGCCATGATGATCGAATTCGACGTGACGTTGAACGCGCCCGAGTAACCCTCGAACTCCTTCGTCCCGTTGAGCGTGGGGGCGTGCGCGCCGAAGCCGACGCTCGAGAGGATCACCTTGCTGCCGCCGCCGCCGTAGTAGCCGCCGCCGCCGACCGGCACCGCGACATCGCCGCCGCCGCCGTAGTAGCCACCCCACATGCCGTAATACCAGCCGTAGTCTTCGCTCACGATGAAGAGGTTCGCGCCGACGACGCGCATGTCCTTCGCCCAGCCCTTCACCTGAAGATCGCCTTCGATCTTCATGTTCGCCGGGTCACGAGCGTCGACGGTGCGGACGACCGAGCCGTGGAACGGAGCGCCGGTCGCGTCGTTGCCGTACCAGTCGCCGATGACCATCGTGGCGAGGCCGCCCTGGACGTACATCTCGACGGGCGTGCCGAACACGGGCGAGCGTCCGAGGAGCTTCGGATCGTCGGGGTTCGAGATGTCGAACACCAAGAGGCCGCGGTACGAGTTCAAGAAGTAGAGGCGATCGCCTTCGACGCGGTAGATGTCCGTCTCTTCCGGCTTCGCGTTGAACGGGTTCGTGGTCTGCTCCGCGCCGCCTTTGTTGCCCGAGCTCGGCGTCGCCGCGCTGTCCGAGGCGCCGCCGCTCGACGAGCCACCGCCGAAGGAGCCGCCGCCCTGACCTACGGGAGGCGCCGATTGAAACTCGGACTGACCCTCTTCCCGTTGTTGCTCAGGACCCGGTTGACCGCCGCCTTCATCGGATCCGCATCCGGTGATGGTGGAGGCCACGGCCGCAAGGATGGTGAGGCTGCTAATGGCAAGGAGGCGAGCTTTGGAGAGCATGGCCCACCCTTGTGCAGCTGCCGTGCCGACTTGGCCAAACTGGGCAACCCTCGAAATGCTTGGATTTGGGCCTAGAATCGAGCTGTGCCGTGTGCCATTGGCACAGCTTGTCGAGGCACGGCGATCGGTGATTGTGCCATCGGGCAAGCCCATGGTGGGGCGCACTTTCCCGAGGCTGGCTGCGTGGACCGCGCTAGGAGAAGGGCGCGCACGTGGATCCGCTCGAGCTGCTCAAGATAGGTACGGAGATCTCGCTCGGCGCCGTCCTGGCGGTCGTGGTCATCGTGCTCGTCTACGTGCTCGGCTCGTTCGCGCTGATGCGGCCGCACACGACCTCACGCACGCTCGGCCTCTCGATGCGTGAGCTCCTTCGCGAGGTCGTCCTCGCGAGCATCACGCAGCCGTTCCTCCCTCTCTACTACTTGATCGGCAAGCGGATGGAGCCGCTCATGTCGCGTCGCGTGCCGCTTCGCGAAGGCGCGGTGCCGGTGGTGTTCGTGCACGGCTACATGCAGAACCGCGTCGGCTTTCTCGGCCTCGCACGCGCGCTCGCACGCCGGGGCATCGGGCCGCTCTATGGCTTCAACTACCCATGGTTCGCGTCGATCGCGTCGAACGCGAAGCGGCTCGAGCGCTTCGTTCAGAGCGTGTGCAAAGAGACGAAGCACGACGCGATCGATCTCGTGTGCCACTCGATGGGCGGCCTCGTCGCGATGGAGATGATGCGCGTCGAGGCCGAGCGATGGCGGCAGCAGGAGAAGGAACACGAGAAGGAGCAGGAGCAGAAGCCCCTCGCCACGGCGGAGAGCAGCGCGCGCGCGGCACGAGAGAACGCGCGCCGTGAGATGAACGTCCGCCGGTGCGTGACGATCGCGACGCCGCACGGCGGGGTGGCGTGGCGTGGTCCCATCTTCGGGGTCGGCGCGACGAGCTTGCGGCGCGGGTCGCAGCTCCTCTCGGCCCACGCGGGCTACTCGGTCGAAGTGCCCACTTTGTCGGTGTTTTCGTCGCACGACAACATCGTGCATCCGAAGGAGACGGCCCAGCTCGCGGGTCGCGGCGGCAAGGACGTCGAGGTCGACGGCGTCGCGCACCTGTCGATCCTCTTTTCGCCCACCGTCGCAGAGCACGTGGCGCTCTTCCTGTCGGAGCCAGGGCCATCTGGGGCTATAGTCCGGCCCCGCATTCCAGCCAGTAGCAGCAGCTCGAACGAAGAAAACGGAAAAGAGAATGGCAGCAGAGGAAACGGAGACGAGCGCGAGCAGCACGAGCAGCAACGCGTCGCCGTCTCAGAAGAAGCTCGACTCGACGGAGCGCAGCGCGACGAACGAGCCCGCCACGATCACGACGAGCACGAGCAGCCGCGCGAACGGCGCTGACATTCCGTTTCCGATGACGAGCCCCGCGACGGGCGAGCCCTTGTCCGAGGTGACCGCCACACCCGCGTCGGAGGTGCAGGACGTCGTCACGCGCGCGCGCGATGCGCAGCAAAAATGGGCCGATGTCCCGGTCTTGCGACGCGTGAAGGCGATCGTGAAGATCAAGAAGAAGATCCTCGAGCGCGCCGAGGAGATCGCCAAGGTCATTCACGACGAGACGGGCAAGCCCGACGTCGAGGCGCTCCTTGGCGAGGTGCTCGCGAGCGCCGACGTCGTCTCGTATTGGGCCGATCTGATCGCAGAGGAGCTCGAGCCGTTCGAGGCGGAGATCGATCAGCTCTCCTACCCGAAGAAGCGAGGCTGGGTGCATCGCGAGCCACGCGGCACGATCGCGATGATCATGCCGTGGAACTTTCCCTTCGCGCTTCCTCTCCGCACGCTCATCCCTGCGCTCATGGCCGGAAACGCCGTCGTGTTCAAGCCGAGCGAGATCACGCCGCGAAGCGGAAGGCTCATCGTGGATCTGTTCGATGGGGTCTTGCCGAGCGGCGTCGTCTCGCTCGTGCAAGGCGGCGCGTCGGTGGGCACCGCGCTCGTGAACGCCGAGGGCGTCGACCTCGTCGTGTTCACGGGCAGCACCGCCACCGGACGAAAGGTCGCGCACGCGTGCGCCGAGCGTCTCATCCCATGCGCGATCGAGCTCGGCGGCAAAGACGCGGCGATCGTCTGCGAGGACGCCGATCTGGATCGCGCCGCGAACGGTATCGTGTGGGGCGCGATGATGAACGCCGGGCAGAACTGCGGCGCGGTCGAGCGGGTCTACGTCCACAAAGCGGTGGCCTCGCAGCTCACCGAGAAGATCGTCGCCGCGACGAAGGCGCTTCGGTTCGGCCAAGACGTCGGGCCGCTCACGACGAAGGCCCAGGCGAGCACCGTCGCGCGACATGTCGAGGCGGCGAAGGCGGCAGGCGCCGAGATCCTCGTGGGCGGAGAAGCGATCGAATCGGAGAAGGCGACGAGCGGCTACCGCCCGACGGTCGTGAAGATCGACAAGGAAGACAGCCCGCTCATCGCCGACGAGACGTTCGGGCCGGTCGTCCCGATCACCGAGGTCGACAGCATCGAAGAGGCGGTCAAGCGCGCGAACGCGTCACGCTACGGGCTCACCGCGAGCATCTGGACGGCAGACGTTCGTCTCGGCGAGCGCCTCGCGCATCGCCTGCGCGCAGGTGTCGTCACGATCAACAACCACTCCTTCACCGGCGCGATCGCCTCGGTGCCCTGGGGAGGCGTCGGCGAGACAGGGTGGGGCATCACCGGATCGCCGCTCGCGCTCGAGCACCTCACGCGCCCGCGCCTCGTGCTCATCGATCGCAACCGCGCGCCGCGAGAGACGTGGTGGTATCCGTACTCGCCGACGCTCCGCAGCCTCGCGCTCGCGTTTGCGCTCGTCCGTGGCGGCGCGACCTCGATCGGCGCTCGCATCGGCGCGATCTTCTCGCTCTTGTCGCTCCTGCCGAAGCGCATGGGCGAGCTCAAATCGGGCAAGCCGCGCTCGGAGTAGCCCGCGCTACATCGTCTCCATCGGCGGCTCCTCCCGTGGATAGAAGGCCGCGGCTGACGCGGCCAGAAATCGTGATAAATTCTGACCGAGTGGCCAAGATCGGAGCGGCTCGGCGGACGGGCTACAAGAAGAGCGAAGCGAGCCGCGAGCACGTGCTCGACGCGGCGATCGCCGTCCTCGCGAAGAAGGGCATCGCCGGCACGAGCGTCCAGGACATCGCCGACAGCGCGGGCCTCAGCAAGGGCGTCATCCACTACCACTTCGAGAGCAAAGACGATCTCTACGAGCGCGTCCTCGAGCGGTGCTGCCAGGTGGTCGAAGCGCGCGTTCGCGCCGTGTTTTCCGAGCCTGGAATGCCGCTCGAGCGCATTCATCGGGCGCTCACCGAGATGTGGATCGTGCGGCGGGACGGCGTGCGTGAGATGCGCGTCCTCACCGAGCTCCACGGCCTGAGCCGACAAAATCGCAGAATCAAGAAGGCGCTCGCCGAAGCGATGCAACGCTCTCGCCGCCAGATCATCGAAACGGGTCTCGAACAGCTCGTGGCGATGGGGCTGAAGCCTCGCATCCCCGTCGACATGATCCCGCGTCTCTTGCTCGCCACCCTGGACGGCCTCGCGCTGCACCAGGAGATCGACCCCGTCTCGAAAGAGGAGGACGCCCAGGTCCTCCAGGCGCTCGAAGCCACCGCGATGGGTCTCTTCGAGCTCTGATATTCCCGCGCGATCTCGAAGGGTTGCCTCAGGGGCCCACAACCGCCGGGAAGGCCCGCGAGAAAAGACACGTACCAAGGTTGACAAACTGGCCGCCTGGCCAAAAGATACTGGCCGACCAGCCAATATTGCTGGGCTCGAGAGAAACAGGAAAAGAAAGAAGCTCCGATGATCCTCGACAACCTCTTCGCGATGCTTGGTGGGGTCGGAACCGCCGCGATGCTGATCGGCATCCTCACGCTGATCGGCAGCCCTGCCATCGGCGCGGTGGCCTGCCCCGCGAACGGCCTCCGTCGTCTCGAGCGCGGTCGCTGAGCGACTCTTCGAGCGAAGGGGGATCCGTTTGCGCGGAGCGCAAATCGGCGCATGCGCGGGGTTTGGGGCGGAGCCCCATGTTGGCGAGCTTGATGCGCCTCGCCACACGCCCGGAGTGAGCTCGAGAACATTTCGTCGCGCGTTTCGACCGAAGCGCGTGGCGGCTCATCGCTTGCAGAGTGGTCGAGCAAGCGCCCCTGAGGCGCGATCACTCAACAAGAACAACTCGAAAAGAGAAGGTGAGCGTTATGAAGTACGGACTCGCATGGTTGCTCGGTGTTCCCCCCGTCATCATCGCCGGCTGGTTCCTCCTGAACCACTGCTGATCGCGTGACGGCTGGGCGTGATGTGATCGCGATGCTCGCGCGCCTTCTGTTCACGCGCGCGTAGATCGTGATCACTCACTCCGCATCACGCGGTGATCATCAATACGTGAGGACGGACTCGATGCGCTGGGGCGCGAGGACGGCTCGGCCCTTGAGGAACTCGAGCTCGATCACGAAGGCGTAGGCGATGACCTCTCCGGCTTGCATGGCGACGAGGTTCGCAGCCGCCTTGGCCGTCCCACCCGTCGCGAGGACGTCGTCGACGATGACGACGCGCGCGCCTGGCTTGAACGACTCTTTGTGGATCTCGAGCTCGGCGGTCGAGTACTCGGTCGTGTACGAGACCTTGTCGACGGACGCCGGGAGCTTGCCGGGCTTTCGCGCCGGGACGAAGCTCGCGTTGAGGCGCGCCGCGAGCGCGCCGCCGAAGATGAAGCCACGCGCCTCGACCCCGACGATCGCGTCCACGTGCGCGCCGATAAAACGCTCGGCGAGCGAGTCGAGCACGATGTGGAAGGCTCGCGGGTCGGCGAGGAGCGGGGTGATGTCCTTGAAGACGATCCCCTTCGACGGAAAGTCGGGGATATCTCGGATCTTGGACTTCGTGTAGGCGAGGGTCTCGGCGGACAGCATCGAATTTGAGGTTTTCTCTAGCCCATTGTTCGTGCCTGGGCGAGCGTCACGTGGAAGAGAAAGCGCCATGACCTATCGACTTCGCGCTTTGTGCATCTCGACTCTCACTGTCGCTCTCACCAGCGCCCCGCTCATGCTCGGTGGTTGTTCGAAGAGCGGCGACGAGAAGAACGCGCCGTCCACCAAGGCGGCCACCAGCGCGGCGGCCCCGACCGGCATCACGTCGGCGAGCTCTGGCCAGCTTGGTCCGGCGAACGCGAAGCTCTCGGCGACCGAGAAGGAGATCCTCGAGGTCACGCAGAAGTGGAACGACGCGCTCGCGAAGCGAGACGCCAATGCGCTCGAGTCGGTGTACGCCTCGAAGGTCCGTCTCTACGAGAGCAACGTGGCGCGCGCCGCCGCGATCAAGACGAAGGCGACCGCGCTCGGAGCGGCGAAAGACTACACGCAATCGATCTCGAACGTCGAGGTCGACGGACCGACCACCGAGCATCCGAAGGCGCTCTTCGACAAGAAGTGGACGCAGGGTGGCAAAGAGAAGAGCGTCCGCGGCTCACTCGTCTTCACCAAGGAGAATGGTCATTGGATGATCTCCGAGGAGAGCGACGCGAAGACCGACGAGCGCCGCGAGCAGGCCGAGAAGAACAAAGACAGCTGCGAAGCGCTCGTCATCGCGGCGGTGATGAACACCGAAGAAGGAAAGCGCCTCCTCGCCGGCCCCACGAACGCGAAGGGCGGCCATGCGAGCAACGGGCTACGCCTTGGCGGCGGCCCACCGGAGGAGCCGAAGTACGCGGTGGCGATCCACGAAAACCACTCCGATCACCTCGCGACCTTGGCGTGGTTCGAGGTCGATCCGAAGACCGGCGTCGTCACCGAGCAGCTCGACGAAGACAAGGCGCTGACCGTGACCGACCCGGCGATCGTGCCGCGCCTCAAGGCTGCTTGCGCGAAGAAGTGACCTTCGCGGCGATCGACTCGCTGAGCCCCGCGTCGTCGGCGCGCGTCAGATCGAGCAGGAGCGGCGTGATCGACGCCGCTCCGTCGTCGTAGGCGTCGGTGTCCGATCCGTCGTCGCGCTCGTGACGCACGCCCGGCCCGCCGAGCCACATGTACTCACGACCGCGCGGGTCCTTGCGGATGTCCATGACCTCTTCGTAGAGACGTGCGCCGAGGCGCGTGCGTCGTACCTCGCCCGTCCAGTTCGGCGGGATGTTGAGGTTGAGGAGCGGCGTGCCTCGTGCGACGGAGATGCCCGGTCGATGGAGCGTGGTCGCTCGCGATGACTCGTAGAGCGACCGCGCGATGTCCGACGTGAGCTTCGCGAACGCGGGCATGTCGCCTTTCGGGTGCGCGCTCGAGGCGACGGCGGGGATGCCGCGAAGGGCGCCCTCGCGTGCGGCGGCGATCGTCCCCGAATAGAAGGCGTCCTGACCTAGGTTCATGCCGCGGTTGATGCCCGAGCACACCACGTCGGGCCATCGCGGGAGAAAACGCGTCGTCGCGTGAAGTGCGGCATACACGCAGTCGGCCGGCGTGCCGTCGATCGCGAAGACGTTGGGCTCGACCTCGCGCGCTCGGAGCGGGCGATGAAGCGAGAGCGCGTGGCTCGACGCGCTCTGCTCGGTCTCGGGCGCGACGATGATGACGTGGGCCCATTCGCGGAGCGCGGTCTCGAGCGCCCGAATCCCCGAGCTCGAGAATCCGTCGTCGTTCGAGAGCAGGACGAGGGGCTTTTCGGTAGCGAGCGCCTTGGTATCGGTATCGACCACGGCGGTACCCTACCACAGACGCACAGCGGCCATGACGTGCCGGCCCGCGCAGGGCTAGGATGCAGCCCATGTCGAAGCGAGAGGTGCCGGCGACGATCGCGTCGTCGTGGTTCGTGTTGACGTTGACCGCGGGCACGTGCGCCGTTCTCTCGTGCGCAGAGCCGCAGACGCCGGCCGTCCCGCCGGTCACGACGGCGACGCCGCCGCGCACGATCGCCGAGGCGCCCGCGAGCAAGGGCACGAACAAGCTCGTGACGCGAAAGACGGACGCCGTCGACGTGCTTCACGGCGTGAAGATCGCCGATCCGTACCGATGGCTCGAGGACAGCGACTCGGCCGAGGTGAAGTCGTGGACGGAGGCTCAGAACGCCCACACACGGAAGTTCCTCGACGCGCTCCCTGGTCGCGAAGCCTTGAAGAGCGAGGTCACCGAGCTCTTGCAAATCGGTTACGTCTCGCCGCCGTCGATCCGCCTCGCGAAGAACGGGCCGCGCTACTTCCACACGAAGCGTGAAGGCGCGCAGAACCAGCCCACGCTCTACGTACGGGACGGCCACGCAGGAAAGGACAAGCCGCTGATCGACGTGGCGTCGCTCTCCGACGACGGCACGACGGCGCTCGACTGGTGGTACCCGTCGTGGGACGGGCGCTTCGTCGCGTGGGGCAAGAGCGAGTCGGGAAGCGAAGACAGCCTGCTCCAAATCCGTGACGTCGAGACCGGCAAGGATTTGCAGGACAAGATCGATCGCACGCGCCACGCCTCGGTCGCGTGGCTCCCCGACGGAAAGAGCTTCTACTACTCGCGTTACCCCGAGCCCGGCAGCGTCCCGCAAGGCGAGGAGAAGTACCACGCGCGGATTTACCTTCACGTCATCGGCCAGGATCCGAAGAGCGACAAGCTCGTCTTCGGTGACGGGCGAGACAAGACGGACATCCCGCAGGTGTTGATCTCGCCGAACGGTCGATGGCTCGTCATGCGCGTGCACATGGGCTGGGACAAGAGCGAGGTCTACGTGCGCGACCTCTCGAAGGCAGGCGCGCCGTTCGTCGAGGTGGCGGTGAAGACGCCGGCGCTCTTCGATCCGATCCCGAAGAACGACCGCCTTTACATCCAGACCAACGACGGCGCCCCCCGCTACAAGCTCTACGCCGTGGACTACGCGAAGCCGGAGCGCGCAGCTTGGAAGGAGATCGTCCCGGAAGGAAAGGACGTCCTCCGCGAGGTGGAGGTGCTCAAGAACGAGATCGTCACCACGTACATGCATGATGCATCGACCCGCGTGGAGCGTTACACGCTCGACGGCAAGGCGAAGGGCAACATCGCGCTACCCGGCATCGGCTCGTCGAGCGTCTCCGGCATGAACGACGGAGAAGAGGTCTTCGTCTCCTTCACGTCGTACGTCGTTCCTTACCAGGTGCACCGCGTCGACCTCCGCGCCGGCGCAGCGCTGCAGCCGTGGGATCGGGTGGGGGCGAAGTTCAGCGACTCGAGCATCGAGGTGCAGCAGATGTTCGCGACGTCGAAGGACGGCGCGAGGGTGCCGATGTTCGTCATCTCGAAGAAGGGGATGAAGCGCGATGGTACGAACCCGACCGTCCTCTAC
This sequence comes from Labilithrix sp., assembly GCA_044227045.1. Classification (GTDB taxonomy): domain Bacteria; phylum Myxococcota_A; class Polyangia; order Polyangiales; family Polyangiaceae; genus Labilithrix. Next base: position 149,440 of record JBGAFW010000012.1, on the reverse strand, counting down.
GGGTACGGCGGCTTCAACGTGAACCAGACGCCTTCGTTCAGCGCGCGGGCGCTCACCACCGTGAACCACGGCGCGGTGTGGGTGACGGCGATCCTGCGCGGAGGAGGGGAGTACGGCGAGGACTGGCACAAGGCGGGCATGCTCGAGCGAAAGCAGAACACGTTCGATGACTACTTCGCGTGCGCCGAGACGCTCTTCAAGGAGAAGATCACGAGCGCGCAGAAGCTCGGCGCGATCGGCGGGTCGAATGGCGGTCTGCTCGTCTCCGCCGCCGTCACGCAGCATCCCGAGATGTTCCGCGCGGGCCTCTCGCTCGTGCCGCTCACCGACATGCTCCGCTACCACCGCTTCCGCATCGCGAAGCTCTGGATCCCCGAGTATGGCGACCCCGACAAGGCCGAGCAGTTCAAATTCCTCCACGCCTACTCGCCGTACCACCACGTCGAGGACGGGACGAAGTACCCCTCGCTGCTCTTCACGACCGCGGAGAGCGACTCGCGCGTCGACCCGATGCACGCCCGCAAGATGACCGCGCGGATGCAAGAGGCGCAGGGCGATCCCGAGCGGCCCATCCTCATCCGCGTGGAGACGAAGGCCGGACATGGCGCAGGCAAGCCGGTGACGAAGCTCGCCGACGAGCTCGCCGACGAGCTGTCGTTCTTGCTTCACGAGATCGGCGCCGCCGCCCCCGCGGCTCCGCAGACGCCTACAAAATAGGCCTCTTATCGCATTGTTCGCGTGCGCTTTACAACGCCGTTCGGATCATATCGATTCTCGTCGCGGCGATCTCGGGTCATGACGATCGGCATGACGACGCCGCGACTTCCTTCCTTTCCCTTCGCCGCGCGACCGATGGATCGGGGTATGGGGGTGAAGCCTTCATCGGATCGAAGCCGGCGTGACTTCCTCGCGTGGCTCGGCGCAGGTGCGGCGACGGCCGCGGTCGGCTGCGTCGCGCCGTCGAGCGACGAACAAGACGCCGTTTCTGGCGCCGGCGCGAGCGGCGCGAGCGGTGGTGAGGACCCCTCCGGTGAGGTCACCGCCGAGACCGAGGAAGATCTCACCACGTGCAAGATCACGACGCGCGACGCGAAGGGTCCGTACTTCGAGCCAGGCGCCCCGATTCGATCGAACCTGCGCATCGCCGATCTCGACGAGCCCGGCGTGCGGCTCGGCGTCGAAGGTCGCGTGCTCGGCCCGAGCTGCCAGACGCCGCTCGCGGGCTACACGCTCGATGTCTGGCAGGCCGACGCGAGCGGGAACTACTACGCCGGCGCCGGCAACGCGTACCGCCTGCGCGGGAAGATCAAGACGGACGCGCTTGGTCGCTATCGCTTCGAGACGATCCTCCCCGGACGGTACGGCGACGACGCCGGGATCCGCCCGGCGCACCTTCACGTGAGCTTCCTCTCGCCGGGAGGAAACGTCATCCTCACGACACAGATCTACTTCGCGGGCGATCCGTACCTCGGTCAGGCGGACTACTGCACGCGCTCGGGCACGTGCAACTCGAGCGACCCGAATCGCATCCTCAAGCTTCGAAACGGATTCCTCTCGAACGTCGCCGGCAAGCTCTCGACGTTCAACGTGGTCTTGCCAAGGACGTGATCGGCGCCCGATTTTTTTAACGCAGCGCGTCCATCACACGATGACGCAGGTCGGGTTTTTAACGCAGCGCGTCCATCGACCCGCGTCATTTTGGGGAGCTCGGAGGGATGACGACGCGCGTCATGACGCGCGTCATTTTTGGGGTCCGAGATCGGAACTTTAAGCAGTTACGATCACTTGCCGATCAGTAGTTAAAGTGCCCTTTAAATCGGGGTCCCGTGAAAATCGACGACGTTAAGTGGACGCGCGTTCAGTGCTGAACGTAAGCTCACTCCATGAGCATCGAAACAGACGTTCTCAACGCACTCCTCAAGCTTGCTCGTCGCCGCTCGTCACGAACCGTCCCGCAGTCGCCGTCGCTCGACCAGCTCGTTCGCGCCGTCGGCAACGGGACCGACGAGTCGATCATTCGCCGCGCGCTCTTCTCCCTCGCGAAGAGCGGCTTGATTCAACGCACCGCCGGCGGTCTCGCGCTCACGCTCCCTGGTCTCGCGATCGCGGCCGCGGCGGGTAGCGGTAGCGAGCCGCGGCCGCGAAATGAGAGAGAGGCCGCGGCGACGAAGATCGCCGAGGACGAGAAGGCCGCCGCGAAGAAGGCAGGCGCAGCCAAGCAGCTTCCGCTCACCGTTCGTCGCCGCCGGGCGGCGTGAGTGTCATGCGCCGCTGAGCGAGTCTTCGAGCGAAGGCGCATGCGCGGGGTTTGGGGCGGAGCCCCAAGTGAAGAGCATCTCCGCACGATCGCCTGCGCGCAGGCGTGATAGAGCCTTCCATCGTGACGGCGAAGGCGGAAGAGCGAACGAACGAGGATGCACGCGAACGCGACAGCGAGCCTCGGAAGCAACACGAGGCCGCGCTCCTCGCGCGGAAGGCGAGCGCAGAGGATCTCGAGTCACACGCGCGCACGATCGGCAACCTGAGGCTCCTCGCCGCGCTCGGCGCGATCGGTCTCATCGGCGCGATCGCCTTCGCGAACGTTCCGAAAGAGACCTGGGCCGCGGTCGCCTTCTGCGTGGTCCTCTTCGGCGCGCTCGTCGTGTGGCACGCGAAGATTCATCAGCGAAAAGACAAAGCGCTCGCCGCGATGCGCTTTCACGAGCGCGCCGTCTCGCGCATGAGCGGAAAGTGGCGAGCGTTTCCCTCGATGGGAGAGCGCTGGGCGGTCGCGACGCATCCCTACGCGGGTGACCTCGACGTCTTCGGTCGCTCGTCTCTCTTCCAACGTCTCGACGTCACCTCCACACGCTACGGCGAGGAGGTCCTCGCGCGCTGGCTCTCGGGTGACGACGCCGCAGCCCCATCCACCGCGACCGACGCCGAGCTCTTCGGCGCGATCAAAGAGCGACAGGCGGCGATCCGTGATCTTGCGCCGAGGCTTCGTCTCCGCGAAGAGCTCGCTGCGCTCGGCTCGCTCCTCGAAGACGAAGACACGAAGCCCGATCCGCGTCCGTTCGTGATGTGGGCGGGTCAGTCCGACGCGAAGTCGGGGGGAGGAAAGCTGCCTGGCGCGCTGCGCATCGTCGCGGTGCTCGTCCCGGCCGCGACGGTGGGCACGATGATCGCGGGAGGTATGGGCCTCCTTCATCGCTTGCTCTTCCTCGTGCCGTTCGCCGTCTCGGTCCTCATCCTCAACGTGCTCCGTCCGAAGATCCAGCCATCGCTCGAGGCCGCGTCGTCGAAGGAGAGCGCGCTCTCTCGCTACGGGGGAATGCTGCAGCTCCTCGAACGAGAGAAGCTCGAGGCGCCCCTCCTCATCGGTCTGCAGAAGCGCCTCAAGGAGAGCGGAGCGTCGGCGACGCAGGAGATGGCGTCGCTCTCGCGCATCGTGGGCTTCGTCGACGCGCGCAACAACGAGGTCTTTCGGTTCTTCATCGGCCCCGCGCTCATGTGGGATCTGTGGTGTGGGCTCGCGCTCGAGACGTGGCGTGCGCGCGCAGGCAAGGCCGCGTTTGGGTGGTTTCGCGCGCTCGCGGAGCTCGAAGCGCTCGCGTCGATCGCAGGCTTTGCGTTCGAGAACCCCGACTACGCCTTTCCCGAGCTCGTCGAAGGGGAACCTCGCTTCGAGGCGACGTCGCTCGGGCATCCGCTCATCGACGCCGACAAGCGCGTCTCGAACGACGTGACGATCGCAGGGCCGAGTCATGCGCTCGTCGTGACCGGGTCGAACATGTCGGGCAAGAGCACGCTGCTCCGCGCGATCGGGATCAACACCGTGCTCGTCAACGCGGGCGGTCCGGTCTGCGCGAAGTCGCTCAAGGTCGGCCGCCTCAAGGTGGCGACGAGCATGCGCGTCTCCGACTCACTCGAAGAGGGCACGAGCCGCTTCTACGCCGAGCTGAAGAAGCTGAAGCTCGTGCTCGACCTCGCGCGGAAGTCAGGCAAGGCGAAGAACCAAGGCACGCTCCTCTTTCTCCTCGACGAGATCCTTCACGGCACGAACACGCGCGAGCGCCTGATCGGAGCCCGTGCGATCCTGATGGAGCTCCTCGCGCAGGGAGCGATGGGGGCGGTGTCGACGCACGATCTCGGGCTCGGCGATCTCGAGACGGAGATGCCCGACCAGGTCAAGAACGTGCACTTCGAGGAGCAGGTCGAAGGCGAAGTCATGAGCTTCGACTACCTGCTTCGTCAAGGGATCGTCCAGAGCTCGAACGCCCTTCGCCTCATGAAGATCGTCGGTCTCGACGTCGCCCTTTAGATCGCCAGCGCGCACGACACGATGCGGTGCGCGTGCTACTCATCCATCCGATGAACTCTGCGTCGCTTCGCCTTGCTCTCGTCCTTGCGTCAAGCGCCCTGGTCGCATGCTCTGGCTCTTCGAGCGCCCCAGCGCAGTCGGCGACCTCGAGCCAGACCGCATCGTCGACCGCGGGACCCACGAAGGTGACGGCGTTCACGATCTCGAATGAGAACCTCCGTGTCGACAAGGTCGGCATGCGCGACGGCGCGCTCACGCCCGATGGCAGCGTCGACCTCGTCTTCACCGCCACGGTCGACGGCCCCTTCGACGCCGTGTTCATCTACTCCACGAACGAGAAGGGCGAGCCCACCCAAGGCCTCCGCGCAGACACGATCGTCGCCACGAACGAGATCCCGCCCGAGCTCGGCAGCGTCGTCGACACCGGCAAGATGACGTTCGGGCTCGGCGTCGTCGAGAACGGCAAGATGATCAACGCAGAGAATGGAAGTGTTCGCGCGTCGGGCGGAGCTCACCAGCTTACGTTCTACGTCCCGAACTCCGCGAACATCAAAGAGGGCGATTTCGTCCGCCTCTGGGTTCGTGCCGGCGGCGCGCTCATCGCGAGCGCACCGGTCAAATATTAGCCGCCAATTCCGCGCATCGAGACGGACGCGGCGTCGGGCTCCGTGCAGCCCTTCCAGACGTCGCCGTCGGGCTTGAGCCGCCACGCGGTGCCGACCGCGTCGGCGATCGCTGCGGCGTCGCCGCTCCGTGCGATGTGGCTCGCCGCGAGCCCGTCGTTCGTCGCGAGGCACGGGCGAAGCGTGCCGTCGGCGGCGACGCGAAGCCGGTCGCAACCCTTGCAGTACGTGTCGCTCGTGCCGGTGATGAAGCCGACCTTCTTCGCGCGATCGTGGCGAGCGAAGAGATACTTGGCGGGGCCGCGGTTCGCCTCACCGACGGCCTCTTCTCCTGCGTGGACGAGGTGCGCCAGGCGCGCGCGCATCTCGGTCGCGCGGACGACGCGGTCTTTGAGCTTCGCGCCTTCGCCGATGTGCATCACCTCGAGCAAGCGGGGGACGATGCCACGCTCCCACGACCAGCGAACGAGGTCTTCGATCTCCGCGTCGTTTTCGTCACGGACGATCACGGCGTTCAGCTTGATCTCGTCGAAGCCGGCGGCGAGCGCGGCGTCGATGCCGCGCATCACGACGTCGAGACGTCCGCCACGCGTCATGCGGTGAAAGCGATCGGCGTCGAGCGTGTCGAGCGAGATGTTGACGCGCGCGAGCCCTGCCGCGCGTAGCTCGGTCGCGTAGCGAGCGAGGCGCGTGGCGTTCGTCGTGAGCGCGAGATCCTCGAGCCCGAGGCCACCGAGAAATGCGACGACCTCGACGATCGCCGGATGGAGCAGCGGCTCGCCACCCGTCAGGCGAACGCGTCGTACGCCCGCGCGGACGAGCCCCTCGGCCATCGTCTTCCACGCGTCGATCTCGAGGCGATCCTCGAGGTAGCCATCCCGCTTGTCGGGCCGGCAGTAGATGCAGGCCAGATCGCACCGATCCGTGAGCGACAACCGCACCGATCGCGGCGGCGTGCTTGGTGCCATCGCGGGGCGTGGTTGAAGGACGGGAAGGGCGACCATGAAATCGTGATGTCTCGAGACGTTGGGTGGAGGCCGGCGACGAGCGGCCGTGCTTGGATGCCGGAACGCGCAATCTTAGCGCGGATTTGCTCCCAATTTCTTCAAACGCTATCCCTCGAGATACGCGCGGAGGCAAGTGGAGGTTTCGCGTTCATTTTCCCTTATTCTCCACCCACCTCATGCTCCCGCGCGTCCTCACCGTGACCGTAAGCGACACCCGAACAGCGGCCGATGACGCGTCGGGCAAAGCCCTCGTGGAAGAGCTGTTCGCGTTCGAACATGTCGAGCACCTAATCGTCCCTGACGATCCCGCACGAATCACGGCGCTCGTACGTGACGCAGTGGCGCAAAACCGCGCCGACGCCATCGTCCTGACCGGTGGCACGGGGATCGCCCCGCGCGACGTATCGTACGAAGCGCTCGCCGCGCTGTTCGACAAGCAGCTCGATGGCTTCGGCGAAGCGTTTCGCCGGCTATCATGGGACGAGATCGGCCCTCGCGCCATCCTCTCTCGAGCGACCGCGGGCACGATCGGCACGTGCATCGTGTTCCTGCTCCCTGGAAGCCAGAAGGCCGTTCGTCTGGGAGCGCGCCAGCTCATCGCTCCCATCCTCGAGCACGCCGTCGATCTCCTGAACGGCCGGACGAAGCACGGAAAGGGGTGATGGCGATGACGATCACCGTCCTCTACTTCGCCGCGGTGCGTGAGCTCGTTCAGCGAGACGAAGAGCGCATCGAGCTGCCGCCCGACGTGAAGACGGTGAGCGACCTCGCGTCGTTCTTGGCGAAGCACCATCCGGTGCTCGACGGGCGTCTCGCCTCCGTGCGCTTCGCGCGCAACGAGACCTTCGCGACGAACAGCGAGCCGATCGAAGACGGTGACGTCGTCGCGCTCATCCCTCCGGTCGCTGGCGGCTAGCGCACGCTCACTGCGTACAGGTCGTTGGGAGGTAGTCGAGCTCGGGGCCGGTGCCGAGGCCTTTGTCCGACCACACCTTGGCGTAATGCTCGCTGCCTTTGCCGTCGGGCCAGTAGTCGCCTTCGGGGTTCGAGTCGTGGAACAAGTTGTAGTCGATGTCGATCTCGACGATGTGTGGATCGTTGATGCCTTCGACGCCCGGTCGCGTGAGCGCGACGGACTTCGCGTCGTCGGACCAGAACTGCGACTGACCTCGCGGCTGACCGGTCGCGGTCTCCGACGTGCCGTCGAACGGCTCGTGCGCGCCGCCCCAGTCGCTCGACTTGCCCCATTCAGGCAGCCCCGCGTCGAAGCTTCGCATCGCGGTGATGAGCTTCGTGTCGACCTGGACCCAGATGCGGTTGTTGTCGCCGCCGCCGTTCTGTCCGTTCGAGTCGCGGATCTCGTACACCTTCGTGACATGATCGAGCGCCATCTCGAGATCAGGACCGACGCGCGGCGCGCCGTTCGGAGGAGGGTTCGTAAGGTACGAACGCTTGCCGAGCAGATCGGTGACCGTGAGGAACACGCCGCGCTGGGTGGGCGTGAGGCTTTGCCAGAGCGCGCAGCGAGCGACTCCTTTCGCGGCGGCGAGCGTGTCGATCAAGCGATCGCGGTTGTCGTGGAGCGACGCGGGAATGCTCGGCGTGCTCGGCGGCGCCGGAGAGCCTGGCGTCACCGGTGCGTTGGTCGCGGGCGGCGTGTCGCCGTTGTCGTTCGTGCCGCTCGGGGGAGGCGACGCGCTTCCGTTGCTGGTTGCCGGCGTCCCATCGGGAGGGCTTGGGATCGGGGACGCCGTCTCGCCGCACGCGAGCACGCCGAGGACGAGCGCCAAAGAACCAGGGAAAATCGGGCTCCGAAGCATCGCGAACAACGCTAACAGCGACCCGAAACGCGGGCGTCTCTATGGCGTCACGTGCGCGCCGAGTCTTCGCGACTCGGCGCGTCAGGTGCTCAGGACTCGGCTTCGTCGGGGACGCCGCCGCCCATCTTGAGGAGGTCGTCCTGTTTGACCTTCGAGGCGTCGAACTTCGCCGCCTTGTCGCGCATCGTCGTGAGGACCTTCTCGGCCGACGGGAGGTCGCCCTGGATCCACTTGAGCGGATTGATGCGCGCGACGACGAACGAACGCAGGTACGGGCTGACGAGCCCCTTCTCTTTGAGCTTCGCGACCGCGGCCGACACCTTCTCTTCGACTTCGAGGGTGAGCGCGGCGAGCTTCTCGTGCTGGTGAATCGCGTCGCCGATGCCGTCTTCGGAGAAGTTCTCGACGCGGCGAAGCACCGGGTGATACGCGCCGCCTGCGAACTTCGGGTTCTTCTCGTAGCAGACGCCGAGCGTCACGAGCGCCGGGTCTTCGAGGTAGAACGAGAAGCCCTTCTCGGCGAGCGAGTCGTCCTCTTCGAGGAGACCGCGGTAGATGCGGATGACTTCGAGCGCGCGCTCCTTCAGGTTGTGCGCCTTCTCGGTGTTGAGCGCGAGGATCTGCCACGCGACCTCACGCGTCGGAACGATCAGCGCTGTGATCGCCTTGGCGCCAAGCCGGCGCATCGCCTCGAGGCGGTGACGACCGTTGGGCGTCCAGAACGCGACGTCGCTGCTGTCCGAGGAGCCCTTCTTCTTCGACGAAGGAGCGTGCTTGGGCGCGGTGATCGCGATGAGCGGATCGAGGAAGCGCCCCGTCTTCGAGATCACGTCAGCGAGGCGCTTGTGGTGCGTGTCGCTGAGGTCGCGCTGGAACGGCGTCGGCTCGATCTTGCCGACCGGGAGGATCGCGGTGACGAGCGGATGGCCGCCGAGCGGATCTTTGTAGCGGCCAACGACGAGGCCACCTTCGGCCTCGACGATCTTTTCGATCGCCGCGGTCGAGGCGTCGCCCTCGTCGATATGACAGGCGAGCGGCTCGAGGCCTGCGGAGTCCGCCTTCTGTTTGCGAGGCATTCGCTTCGCGGGTTTCCTCGACGTCGTTGCGCGCTTTTTGCTGGCTGCCATGGTCGTGGCCGCTTTTCTATCATTCTTCGCAGCGGCGACGCACCTGGTTCGATCGGGGTTTTGGGGTGAAGCCCCATCGGATCGAGGATGGCGGCCTCGGTCGAAGACGCTCAGGGGAGCGGGACGTCGACGTCGAGCTTGCCGTCTTTTTCGACGCAGGTGCCCGCGATGCCTGCGCTCTGCATGCATGCGCACGAGCGGTTGATCGTGCAGGCGGTGGGGATCGGCTCGCACATGTAGATGGAGTTTGCGCCTCCATCGGGGAGCACGGCGCCGCCGATGCCGTGCATGCAGTATTGCGTGAGGCCATCGCACGTCGAGCTGCCGCACGTGATCGTGCAGACGCCCGCGCCGCCGACCTCGCTGCCGCTCTGCACCGCTCCGCCGGCGCAGCGAATGACGCCGTCGCAACCACACTCCATCGAGGGACACGACGGAGGAGGAGGCGGCGGCTTCGTCGCGCAATGACCGACGGTGCACGCAGCGGCGCCGGGATCGGACTTGCAGTATTCGCCGGTCGGACAAGGAGCGACGGGAAGAAGCGGCGACGCGATCTGGCATGCGATGCCGCTGCCGCCCGACGAAGACGAGGAAGACGACGACGAAGAAGACGAAGAGGAGGACGATGTGCTCCCCGAGGACGAGGAAGCGTTGCCGCTGCTGGCGCCGCTCGAGCTGCTCGTTGACTTGGCGGGTTCGTTCGTCGCGATGGCGGAGCCGCCGGGGCTCCCGTCATCGGCGCTGCCGAGGCTCGTGGTCTTGCCGAGGCAGGCGGCGGTCATCACGGCCGCGCCGAGCGCGAATGCGACGAGGCCGGTAGAGGAGAGAGAAGAACGAAGAGAGGAAGTCATGATGCTCGTTCGTGTCGGCAAGGCGCCGGTCCCATCACTCTTTCTTTTCATTTCGTTCGGGAGCGCTCTTTTCGAGGACCCGCTCCACGCTCGGTCGTAGTGGGCTCCTGGGATGGCGCTCGAGGAAGCTCCACGCGAGCCTCGAGGCGCGCTCGTGATCGCCGCTCTGCTCGGCGGCTCGTACGTAGAGCGCATCCCGTTCCTCGAGGAGCATGCCGCGTGGAAAGCGGGCGCTTGCCTCGTCGAGGCGTCGCGAAGCGCTCTTCGCGTCCCCGCGCGCGAGATCGGCGCGCGCGGCGGCGAGGACGGCGGCCTCCTCGCGCAAATCGCTCGGCGAAAGCTCGGGGCTCACCTCGGAGGATGACGGTGGTGCAGAGGCGGGCGCGGCTTTCTGCGGCGAATCCGCGCGCGGAGCCTTCGTCACGCTCGTCGCGTGCACGGGGGTTGGCGCTGCGCTCGGCGCCGCGGAGGGCAAGTCGTCGGGCGTGACCGCCGAAGGCGGCGACGCGACGCTCTCGGTCGTCGTTGGCGCGGTCGTGGCGGTAACGACAGCGGGAGCGTCCTTCGTGCTCGACAAGGCGACGACGGACCCAGCGGCGGCTGCCGCGAGCGTCGCGGTGATCGCGCCGAGCAGCAGGAGCTTCGCCTTCGTCGTGAGCGCGAGGGTCGCGGTGCCTGCGGCCTTCGAGGCGGCGGTGGTCGATCCGATCGTCGTGGTCGTGGCGGCGACGCCGGCCGACAAGGCGACGGCGGCGAGCACGCGCTCGCGTGCGCCTGGAGACTCGCGACGGGCGCGACCTGCGAGGAGCAGCGAGCGGCCGAGCGGAGACGGCGCCATGTCGTCACCACCATCCATCGCGTCGGAGAGACGCACGGGGTCACGGTTCACGTTCGTCATCGTGCACCTCCATGCTGCGCTTGCGTCGCCGGTGAGGTGGGCGAGGCGGTCGAGAAGCGATCGTGGGCTTCGAGCCGTGCCGTCGCGCGGCGAAAGACCTCACGCGCGAGCCGGAGCCGTGAGTACACCGTGCCGATCGGGATCGCGCAGAGGACGGCGATCTCCTCGCAGCTCTGGCCATCGAGCTCGAAGAGCGTGAAGACCGCGCGCTGCTCGATCGGCATCGTGTCGAGGATGCGATCGAGCAGCTCCTCGGCCTCGCGTCGCTCGAGCGCTTCGCCTGCTTCGGGGGCAGGCATCGCGGGGACGATCACGTTGGTCGTCTTCATCGCGTTTGCGATCTGCTCCGGGTCCGTCGGCATCTCGTGACGCGCGTGCGCTCGCCGGCGGCGTGCCTGCGCGACGTTCAGGCAGATGCCGTAGATCCACGTCGTGAGGCGCGAGCGATGCTCGAACGTCGCGAGCTTTGCGTGGACGATCACGAAGACGTCTTGCGCGGCGTCCTCGACGTCGGCTTCGCGCACGCCGAGGTGGCGAAGCGAGCGCCAGACGAACGAGAAGTGGTCGCGGTAGACGATCTCGAACCCCGCGACGCTTGCCTTCGAGTGCGCCGCGGCCGCGGGGACGCCCGAGGCATCGGCGGCGGCGACGAAGTCGGTCATGGCGAGGGGTGAGTGCGCGCTCATCTCCGTCCCCATCACTTTCTTTGCGCGGACTGGGTCGAATTCTTCACCGGCGCGCGACCCTCGAGGTCGAGCAGCAGCCCGAGCCCGCCCGATACCCCGAGCACGGGCGGGTCGTAGACGAGGCCAACTCCCTGAATTTCAAAGCGTTCGCGGAGGATCGGCGCCGTGACGCCAAGCTCGGCGAAGACCCCGAGCGGTCCGGCGAGCCGCCGCTGTCCACGCAGAAGGAGGCTCGCCAAGAAGAGCGGACGGGCTGCTTCTTCGTTCTTCACGAAGCCATGCGCGCGGCCTGCGAGACGGGCGGCCTCGGCGCGCGCGCAGAGCCCGACGGCGTTGTCGCCGCGGAGCATCCGGCGGCACGACTCGATCCCACCGCCCATCAGCTCGACGTCGACGGAGCCGCTCCCGTGTTGCTCGGATTGCGCAGGCAGCGCGAAGCCCGTCGCCCCGAGCCACCACACCGGCTCGAGCCCACCAAACGCGAGGCCACCCGACGCGCGCATGCCCGGCGCGAACGAGCTCCCGATCCCGATCGAGGCCGCCATCGCGCCGGCGAGGAGCTCGACGTGCTTCGCGCTCGACGCTTCTTCGTGACGCGCGGGCAGCGATGGCGGCGGCTCGGGCGGCGCGCCCACAGCGGGCTCGTCATCCTGCGAGCTGTCGAACGCGAGCTTGACCGCGAGCAGCGTCGCTTCGGCGAGGCCATCGCAGCTCGCGCCGCGATCGTCGAGCGATCGTTCGAGCCCGCCGGCCGTGCGCATCGTCGACGCGTAGCCGGTGGCGGTTCGCTCGAAGCGCACGGTGATCGATCGAGCTTGGGACGTCGACGGAGAGGAAGGTCGTGACGCCTGGGTCTTCTGGCTCTCGGCGACGCGCGCCACGAACGTGGTCGCGTCCGGGCAGGCATCGGCGCCGGGTCCGCGCTCGACGACCACCGCGGGCAGATCCGCCGCGTGCGCACTCGTCGCGGCGAGCATGCTCGCGGCGAAGCAGGCGACGATGGATCTCGACATCCGACTCACCGGCGAGGGTTAGCACGCCACATCGGCTCGTCGAATGCCGGCGCGGAGACGTGACGAATTGGACCCAAGCTGCGCAAAACGCGCATAAATCATGGGCTTGGAGGGAGCCGGTAGGCATAGCTCCAGAGGCGGTAGACGCTCCAGCCGTTCGCGCCGGGACCCGGCTGCGGCACGACGTCGACGCGCACGCGAATCGATCGGCGCCCCTCCGTGAGCGCGCGAGGGAGAAGGAGCTCCTCGTCACGCCATCGATGAGGAGAGATCGCAGTGACCTCGTCGGCTCGTCCGAGCTCCGTGGGTGCGTCGGCGAACGTCACGCTCGTCGATCCGGCGGTGTACCAGACGCCCGCGCGCACGAACGTGGCGCGATCGAGCGGGACATCCCCGTCGGCGATCGAGACGACGGCGCGCTGATCGGCGATCGCGTAGTCGAGCCGGCGACGGAGGAGGATCCCGACGTTGTCTGCGGGGATGCTCAAGCGAAACGTAGCGCGCGTGTGGATCGTGACGCCGGAGTCGGCGATCTCGGGGTACGTCTCGACGCCGCGCGCGTCATGGTCGACGCCTTCTTCGTAGCGGCTCGTGAGCACGGCCTGCTCCGTCGCGCCGAGGACGGACCACTCGTGCGCCCGCTCCTCGCTCGCGTTCCCCGGATGAATCGTGTCGGTGAGCGACAGGCATGCGCCGGGCAGGCCGTACCAATACGTGACGCTGCGGTAGTGCTCCGTCGATTGATTGACGCCGCCGTGCTCGAGGCGAATGCGCGCGTTCTTTCCAAACGGCATCGCGTCACCAAGGAGGAAGCGGTACGCCGATTCGATGGCGTCTTCGGCGTTCTTGGGCGTGGCGCCATACGGCGCGCCGACCGGATGGCCTGCGAACGGCAGCGTCATCGTCTGGCCTCCCTCCCAATAGTCTCCACCACCGCCCCATTCCTCGGTGCCGGTGCCTTGCCCTTGCGGCGTGCCGCTGTCATCGAAGAAGAAGCGCGGATCTCCCTCGAGCGTCGCGAGATCGGCCCGATCCGAGAACGTGAAGCTCGTGCCGATGAAGGAGCCGCATACGTCACCACCACCTTCATCGACCGTCGTGTCGAGGAGGATGTTGTCTTTGCCCGGTAGCGGGGAAGGGAAGTCGTGGTAGGTGGCGTGGAGGTAGCCAATCCAATTGGGCTTGAACGCGCTATGCGTGTTTGCGCTACTTGCTATTTCCCAATCGATATTGCCCTGTAGTGGAGTCGCAAAGGCGAGGTCGATGGATGCGCTTCGCATAAAGGGCATAGGCAATATCGTCGTAAAACGTACGCGTGCTTTTGCCGGTGAAGGGGCTTTTGGAAGAAAGTGCACGCTGACGGGAAACGCGCGGACGAGCCACTCGCGATCATCGCGATTGAAGAGGGAGCCCGTCCCGAAGAAGAGCTGAACGGGCGCGTCGACCGAGGGCCTCGCGCGGTCGTCCCAGGTCATGCGGAGCGTCGCCTTTCCAAACGCCTCGGCGTCGCTGGCGTCCACCTCGAACGAGAGCGCACGGAGCGTGGTGGGGCTCGTCCTCCCTGGCGGCGCGTCGATTCGATGAACACGCGCCACGGCGCCTGCGTTCGCGTGGACGACGCCTCGCTCGACGACGACGCCCTTCGCCGTCGACGCTGCGAGCTCCTTCGCGACCTCCTCGGCCGCCATCGAGAAGCGCGATCGAAGGTCCGCCGTGACGGGCGAGGTCGCCGTCACGTCCCACGTGCACGGTTGCCGTGAGAGGTTCGTCGCGCGCTCCGGATAAACGGTATAGATCCAGTAGCCCGTGCCGTAATGCGTGCGCTCGTATTCGATCGAGAGCGAGCTCGAGAACGGGATCGGCACCCAGCTCAGGTCTGCGCCCTTCGTCGACGTCCACGTGGCGGCAAACGGCGCCGCGAACACGCTCTCGGGGAGCCACACCGAAGGCGTGACGGGTTTGTTGGGCGTCGCGGTGCTGCTCTCGCCGATGACGACGTCCTCGCCGTCGACAATCCAATGCCACGGGCTGCCGTGCCAGTGGTTGGCGCGGACGAACGTGAGGACGCCACTGCCCGCGACGTCGAGGCCCACGTAACGATCGCCTGGAGCCTCCCCAGGACGTGAGGCGACGCGCTTGCGGAGGAAGTGCGACGAGTCGTAGTTGTCTCCGCCGCGCTCGTAGGTGCTTCGCATGTACGTTCGCGTCCCGAGGCGAAGGCTCGGCCAGTCGGTCTCCCAGCGAGCGTAGGCATCGATGCCGACGGGGAGCGTCGGAACGTCGGCGTCGATCGATCGCCCGGGCACGCGCGCCGCTTCGGCACACGACACGACGGGCGAGAGCGGAGCTGGCGGCGAGGGGAGGAGCTCCGTGTCCGGCGTCGCGCAGCTGATGGCCGCGATGGTCACCGCAGCGGCCGCTTGCAGGATGCGGGTCACGAGAGAGCGAGCCACGGTCGTGCTCGAAGAGTACGGAAAACCAAGGCGATCGGGCCTTCTCATTTCCGCGCGCGGAAACGGTCCCATGCACCGGTTTACGATTCTTTACCCCAAGCTCGGGCGACGGGCGGCGAGGGGAAGCCATCGGTACTCGTGAGACGGACAACCCGAGATAGGTGAAAAGATGGCTCTCTGTTCGATTGCAATTGCGGCTGGTGTCGTAGGTGTCGTGGCGCTCGTAAAAGGTTTGATGTTCCGCCGTCGCTTCGCGCGCTTCGGTGGGTTTGGCGGTCCTTGGGCGCTCGCGTCGTGCGGTCCGGGGTTCGGCGGTCATGGCTACGGTGGTTGCGGCGGCCACGGCTACGACGGTGACGAGGGACGCGGAGGACGAGGTCGTTACGGCTGGGGTCGTGGCGGCGGCCTTGGCGGGAGCTTCTGGCTGCGTGCCCTCTTCGCGCGGCTCGATACGACGCCGGGTCAGGAGCGTGAGATCCGCTCGGCGATCGAAGACTTCCAGAAGACCGCGCGCGAAACGAAGGACGACATGAAGAACGCGCGCGAGGACCTCGCGAGGGCGATCGGAGGCGAGACGTTCGACGAGATCGCGATCGGTGAAGCCAACGTCCGCGCCGACAACGCCGCGCGCACGATCAAGGACGCGCTCGAAGCGTCGCTCAAGCGTGTCCATGCGGTGCTCGATCCGAAGCAGCGCGAGCGCCTCGCCGAGCTCATCTCGAAGGGACCGCGCTTCGGCGGACGCGGACCGTGGGGCAATCCCTACCGCGACGCCGCGATGTGATCGCGACGCGAACGGCGGGCCGCGAGGAACGTGGCGAGCGCGATGACGACCGCGTCGACGGACATCGTGCTCGCGCTCGGGTCGTTCGTCGCGGTCGCCGTCGTCGCGCACGAGCCACAGCCTCGCCGGCTGCACCCGGAGGTCGGGCGCTTGGGTGGGATGATGGGCGGCGCGACTGTGATGTTGCCGTCGCGGTGGGCGATGATCGCGGCGAGCACCTTGCGTGCTTCGAAATACACCTTACCGGAGTCGCTCCACGAAGGAGGTTGTCCGTCCTCCGCCGCGCTCACCACGACGGGCAAAAGCCCTTTGGCGACGGCGTCGGCTTTGTCTTTGTTGATGGCACGCGCGAGCTGCAAATAGCCTGCGTCTTCGATCCCACGCCGCCAATTCTTCAATCGAATGGAGGCGATCACTCCATCGAAGCCGACAGAGTGGCTCTGGAACATGTCCGTCTGCTTACCTGGATAAAGGAGGACGCCGTCGCCTATCCCATAGTCACCGTCGGCGTTGTGGAATGTCTCCGATGTGATGAACGGGTCGTAAGGCCCTTTGCCTCCCCGATTGCCGTCGTACCAAAACACCGACTCCCAAAAGAACCACCGCTCGATACCGAACAATCCCTGGATCCACCCATTGACGCGCGTGCTGATCGCGGGCGCATCGGTGGAGAAGGTGGCCGTTTGCGGCTGATGTCCGTTGTAAATCCAAACCTCTTTTCCGACGGCCTTTGCGCGGCTCGCCTCGTCGGGGTCGAACTTCGCCATCATCGGTATATCGACAGGCTGCTCGGCGGCGTTCTCACTGCATGTCCATCCGACGCGAACGCGCTTGGCGTTCGGGTTCTTCGATCCCCCCATCAACGTCTTCCATTGACGGCCAAACGGGCTACTGCACTCTTCGTCAATCGCGTAGATGAAGGTGTCGGTGGTCGCCAATAGGGATTTGCCGGCGAGGTAGTCGGCGATCTGCTCCACCGTCGCGAGCTTGGCCGCGTTTGGCTCGCCGAAGCTGCCGTACGTCCCGAGCGAGAGGACGCCGTCGCCGGCGCCTTCGCCAGGGCCCTCGTAGCCGTTCGCTCGCGTGAAGGCCGATCCATCGAGCGCAGAGAGGTGACGCTCTACGTCCGCGACGGAGGTCGCTCCGTGCAGAGGCTGGATGCGATGGCGATGGAGCAGCCGCCAGAGATGTTGCTCGGCGGCAGGGCCATGGCCGATCCGCTTGGCGACGTTCTCTTCCTGATAAAAGAGCATCGTCTTGAGCGGCCGATCGGGCAACGTGGCGTCGAGCACGTCGAGCTCGATCGGCAACGTCGCGAGCTCGCGGCCGCTTGCTTTGACGACGATCGTGCCTCGGTAAAGCCCTTTCGGCTGCGCCTTCGGGATCGTGATGTCGATCCAAACGATGCCGTTCGTCTTTGCGGCGATCGCCAGCGGATAGGGGGACCAGGAGGGCGCGACCTCGACGGGGATGAGCCCGTCAGGGACGCGGCCGACCCAGCGCTCGGGAGGAGGTCCGGATCCTTTGGCCCAGTGAAGGGAAGAGCCCTTGTTCTTTCCGCCGGAGGCTCGCTTGATGTCGAAGAAGTGCTCGCGAAAGCGCTCGATCGGGCGGCCCGCGTACGAGGTCGGATCCTTCGCGCCCGGCTCGTTGCGGAGGGGGCTCGCGGGCGCGTCGGTGCTCGTGAGCTCGTCGAGATCGACCGTGACGCCGTCGAGCGGCGCGTCGTCTGCGGCGACGACGACCTGCACGGCGACTGACTCGTTCTTCAGCGCGAAGAGACGGATCGGTTGCCCTGGAGACCAGACAGGGTTGTCCGTCCCATCGCGGAGCCTCGGGCTGACGTCGTCTTCTTTGATCTTCTCACCGTCGTCGATCGCCCAGACGATGGGGCTGGCGGCGGCGCTGCGCGTCCACGACAGGCTGGTGCATAGCGCGAGGATCGCCACGCAAGCGGTCGCTCTCCTTGCGCTGCCGAGCGGACGCCTGCGCTTGTCCATCGTTCGCTCGCGGCGTGGTTAGGCGTCGCCCTTGTTCTTCGGCGGCTCGGCCCACATCTTGATGCCAGTCGCTGCGGCGAAGGACATCCGGTAGGCCTCGTCATAGTCGGGATGGCGGACGACGACGTGGCCATCCGAGAGGAGCGTGTGCTTCCAGTTGCGGCGCGGCGTGCCGGGGCGAAGGAGCTTCTCCTCGACGACCCACTCGCCGCATTCCTTGAGCCATTTGCCGAGGCCGTCGATGCGCGTGATGATGCCTTGGCCCATCGCGCGCTTGAAGACGATCCCGCAGTTGTACTTGCGCGGAGAGGTCGCCTCGAACTTGCCGTGCACCGCGACGCGCGCCCACTCACGGAACAGATCGATGTCCGAGGTGTAGTTCATCTGATCGACGATGTGCGCGCCGCCGGGACGGCACCCGATCTCGCCGAACACCGCTTCACCCTTGGGCGTGAGGTACCACTCCATGTGCGTGAAGCCGTCGCCCATGCCGAGCGCGGTGAGCACCTTGCGCCCGAGCGCGATGCCGCCCTGGATCTTCGGAAGCTGCATGTCGCGCACGGTGATGATGACGGGGCTCACCCACTCGAGCGTCCGCATCTCGAGCGGCTTCGGCAGATAAGCCGCCACGTTCTCGTACGCGGGCTTGCCGTTGATGCAGACGGTGTCGAAGGTGAACTCCTCGCCTTCGATGTACTCCTCGCAGCTTGCCTCCGGCACGCCGCGCATCGCCTTCATCGCTGCCTCGAGCTCGGCGTCGCTCGTCACCTTGTGCGTGTCGGCGCTGCCCGCGCCGGCGATCGGCTTCAAGATGAGCGGGTAGCCGATCTCTTCGGCCGCGGCGCGGACCTCCTTCTCGGTGATGACGCGCTTCGATTTCGGGACGCGGAGGCCTGCCGCCTTCACGCGCTCCTTCATGAGCTGCTTGTCACGAAAGCCGTTGACCGCGTCGACCGACATGCCGGGGACACCCCAGCGCTCACGCAGGCGCGCGGCCAGGATGACGAGCACCTCCCAGTTCGACAGGACGCGATCGACCGTGCGGCCGCGCATCCATTGCGTGACGCGCTCCATCACGTCGTCCTCCGCCATGATGCGTGGAACCTGCAAGTAGTCGTGCAAGTACGGACGAACGCGCGGCGGGAGCGCCTCTCGCGGCGTGTCGCCGACGCCGTAGACCTCCGCGCCGACCTCGGCGAGCCCACGCGTGTAATCGATCATTTCCGGCGGATAAGACGGGGAAAGGAAGACGACCTTCATGCTCATGACGACGTGCTCGCTAGCTCGCTCGGGACGGTTTCAGCCTGCTCGTTCGGTTGGGCTTCGGGCTCCCCTAGTACCACACGCCGGCCCCGAAAGAAGCGCTTCGGTCGCCGGCCGCCTCGTGCAGGATTGACGCGCCGACGACGACGGGGGACACGTTTGGCTTCCCATGCCCCGTAACGTCGTCTTCGTTGCTCCCTTTCCGATCGAGACCACCATGCGCTTCGTCAAAGCGACGGCGAAGCTCGATGACGTCAAGCTGCTCGGCCTCGTGCATACACCGCCCGAAGGTGACGACGCGCGCCTCTACGACGATCTCGTTCGCGTCACGCGCCCGCTCGACGTCAACGACGTGCTCGACGGCATCGACGTCTTCCAGCGAAGGCACGGAAAGATCCATCGCATCATCGGGATCCTCGAGCCGCTGATGGTGCAGCTCGCCGAGGCGCGCGCGAAGTTCGGGATCGAGGGCACCCGTCCCGAGGTCGCCGAGCTCTTCCGGGACAAGTCCTCGATGAAGGACGCGCTCCGCAAGGCTGGCTTGCCCGTCGCGCGACACAAGCTCGTGAAGTCGGAGAGCGACGCGCGCGCGTTCGCCGAAGAGGTCGGCTTCCCGATGATCCTGAAGCCGCCGGCAGGGATGGGCGCGAAGGCGACGTTCCGCGTGACGAGCCTCGACGCCTTCTTGCGTGCCTGCACGGGGATGCGTGTGTCGGCGGAGTCGCCCGTGCTCGCCGAAGAGATGCTCCGCGGCACCGAGCACAGCATGGAGACGATCACGATCGGCGGCCAGCCGGTCACGTCGTCGTTCTCGGACTACCTGCCAGGCTGCCTCGAGGTGCTCGAGAATTCGTGGATCCAGTGGGCGTGCGTGCTGCCGCGCGAGAACGACACGCCGCTCCACGACAAGGCCAGAAAAATGGGCTTCGACGCGATCAAGGCGCTCGGCCTCGACAGCGGCATGACCCACATGGAGTGGTTCCAGCGCACCGACGGCTCACTCGCGATCGGCGAGATCGCGCAGCGTCCGCCGGGCGCGAACATCACGCGCATGACGGGGCTCGTGCACGACATCGACTGCTATCGCGCGTGGGCCCGCGCCGTGGTCGACAACGAGCTCGACGCTCCGTGGGAGCGGAAGTACGCCGTCGGCTGCGCGTTCCTCCGCGGGATGGGACACGGCCGCGTCGTCAACGTCACCGGCATCCACGAGACGCACGAGGCGGTCGGCAAGTGGATCCAAGAGGCGAAGCTCCCGCAGCTCGGCGTTCAGAAGGCCGACAGCTACGAAGGCGACGGGTACATCATCGTCCGCCACGAGAGCACCGAGATGGTGCGCCGGATGATCAAGGTGATCATCGAGACGATGCGCGTGCACTACGCGGAGTGAGCGGAGGCGCCCCGTCAGACCACCGCGTGGTCGCGACCCGGGGCGATCATGCGGTAGACCATCTCGTACGCGGTGACGCGCTCGTTCCAACCGAGCTTCGCTTGCATGCCGTTTCGCTGGAGCGCCGTCCATCGCGAGCGGTCTTCGCCTTCGCCCGATCCCCACACCGCGAGCGCGTGCGAGATGCCGAACGTGAGGCCCCCCTCGTCGAAGTGATCGAAGACGAAGCCGTTGCCCGTCCGGCGTCCGGTGTCGAACGGCGTGACGGTGTCGGCGAGGCCACCGGTGCGATGAACGATCGGCGGCGTGCCGTAGCGGAGGCTGTACATCTGGTTCAGCCCACACGGCTCGTAGCGCGACGGCATCAAGAACATGTCGGCGCCGGCTTCGATCTGGTGCGCGAGGTTCTCGCTGAAGCCGCGCTTGTAGGCGACCTGCTTTGGATACTGGAACGCGAGCGCGTGGAAGAACCGCTCGTACTGCGGCTCGCCCGTGCCGAGCACGATGAGCTGCACGGCGCGATGCGTGAGCAGGCGCGGGAGCACCGTCATGCAAAGGTCGAAGCCTTTTTGCCACGCGAGACGCGACACGATCCCGATCACCGGGATGCGCGGGTTGTAGCGGAGCCCGGCGCCTTCGAGCAGCGCCTGCTTCGCGCGCTCTTTGCCAGAGAGATCGTCGGCGGAGTAGCGGTGACCGGGCGCGAGCCGCGAGTCGGTCTCCGGGTTCCACTCGTTCTCGTCGATGCCGTTCAAGATGCCGAAGAGGACGTCGCTTCGCGTGCGAAGGAAGAAGTCGAGGCCCACGCCGTGCTCGGCGCGCTGGATCTCGCGCGCATAGGTGGGGGAGACGGTCGTGAGCGCGTTGGCGTAGAGGATGCCGGTGAGGAGGAAGTTGATCCGTCCTTCGCGCAGCTGGTCTTGATGGAAATGATGCGCCGCGTCCGCCAAGCCCGTATCGCCGATCGCCTCGGAGCCGAAGGTGCCTTGGTGACCGATGTTGTGGATCGTGAGCACGGTGCGCGTGCTGTCGAACAGGCGATCCCAGGCGAAGGCGGTCTTGAGGAGGAGAGGGATGAGCGACGTCTGCCAGTCGTTCGCGTGGATGATGTCGGGCTTGAAGCCGAGACGCTGGCAGATGATCAGCGCCGCCCACGAGAGCACGGCAAAGCGAAGGTGCTCGTCACCGTCGGACGTGTAGATGTTCGGCCGATCGTAGAGCGCGCTGCAGCGCACGAAGTACACCGGGACGTTGTTCGAGTCGGGGAGCGAAGCCTGATGCACCGAGAAGACGATGCGCTTACCGCCGAGGACGATCGAGGCCTCGCGGATGACGAGCTCGAACCGGCGCTCGGGCGTCTGCACGCGCGCGTACATCGGCATGACGATGCGAACGTCATGGCCACGCGTGGCGAGCGCACGCGGAAGCGCAGAAGCAACGTCGCCGAGCCCTCCCGCCTTGGCGAACGGCGCCACTTCGGACGAGACGAAGAGGACGTTCACGATAACTGGCGCGCCACGTACACCAGATCTCAGGGAGGTGGAACGAGATTGATCGGGAGCACGATCGTCGACGTCGGTTGACCCTGCTCCGGCGGCGGAAAAGTGGCCTGCTTCGCGGCTTGTTGCACACACGAAGCGACCGCTGCGGGCAGGCCTGTGTTCTGCGTGACGTCTGCGTTCGTGACCCGACCCGACGCGTCGATCTTGATCGTGAGCGTCAGCTTCCCGCGTATCGCCGGATCCGCCCTGCGGCCCACGTCGTAGCAGGCCTTGATTTTCGGGCGGAGCGTCGCGACGGCGCGCTCGGGGCCGGCCGTGGTGGAGGCGGGCGGATCGGCGCTGTTCGTCTCGCGGAGCGTCGCGGTCGCGTGGGCTGGCGCGGTCTTCGCGACGTTCGCGGACGGAGCCTGGCCGACGACGAGCCCACGTCCTTTGACCGCGGAGACGAGCACGTCGCTCGGAGACGCCGCGCCGCTCTTGCATTGCTCGACCTGCGAGGCGAGCACGAACGGCGCTGCCGTCTCCGCGGCGGGCGGCGGTGTCGACCCCGCGGGTACGCGCACGAGATCCACGGGTAGCTCCGCGCCGGCTGCCGCGTTCGAGAGGGGAAGCGCCACGTTCGGGTGAAACGACCCGACCGCGATGCGTGTCCCGCTCTCGTCACGGAGGAAGATGGTCACCGCGCGGGTGCACGTCTCTTGGGGTGGAGCGGGCGTACCGCTTTTGCCATTGCTCACCCCGCCGCCGAGCACGGCGAGCATCATCGACTGCATCTCCTCGGCCTGGTGCGCGAGAAGCCGCGCCTGCGCGTCGCGATCACTGGCGGGGACGAGGACCGACGCCTGCGTCCATCCTTCGACTGTGGCCGCGCCGGCCTCGAAGATCGCGAGCTTCACGTCGTTGCCCGACTGCTCGAGCAGGGTCGCCGCGAAGAGGTCGTCATCCATCGCTTTGCCGACGTTCGAGGCGGGCGCCGGAGGCACCTCGATCCGGGCGAGCACGCGCGCGTTTGGGCCTTTTGCGTCGCGAAGATCGGCCTTCGCGCCCCGCTTGAAGACGCGCGTGGGACCACGCGACGTGCGCGTCCAGGCGGGCTTTCCGAGGATGAGCGCGTCGCATCGCTGCTTCACCTCGATCTTCGCGCCCTTGGCGAACGCGTTCGACGCCGGCAAGACCACACGCGGAAGCGTCGCGAGGCCCGTGATCTCGCCGTCGCCCACGTCGCGGATCGACAGCTCCTCGGGCACGATCCATCCATCGAAGAGCGCGCGCTGCTGGGTGGTCAACGTCACGTCGCCGAGGGCGACCTCGCCGCCGAAGTCGAAGTCGAGCGCGCGGCCGGCGAGCGTAGCGTCGGCGCGTCCGCGCGCGAGGCGGAGCTCGAGCCACTCCGCGCTCGTGATCTGCGAGACGAACAGCTTGCCGTGCAAGCGCAGCCGGAGCGGCAGCCAGTCGCTCGCCCCGGCGATCGTGCACGTCGCGTCCTGCATCCAGGGCGCAGTCGGCGCCTTCGAGGACGTCGTTGCCACGACGGGCGGCGGGCTCGACGAGGACGCAGACGCAGACGGTGCGGGCTGGGTAGGCACCGTCACGGCCGGCCCTTCGTTGTTGCCTCCGCCGCAACCGCTGCCGAGGATCGCAAGCGCTGTCATGAGCGACGTCGCTCCAGAGCTCAGGGCACGGGCGGAGGTCCTCGGATCGGAGCGCGTCGTCATGTCGGGATCTTCGTTGGATCTTCGTTGGGAGGGTGGTGGTCTGTTGCCCGACCGAGGTCCCAAAGGGCCGCGAATCCCGACCAGCGTAGACGCCTTCGCGGCTCGTGACGATTCGTAGCGCCATCCGATGGAATTTGACGAGACGTGCTGCTAGGTTGCGCCTCCTTTCCGAGCCAGAGGCAAGACACGTGGACGTCATTTTCGTCGAGCCATCGTTCCCCGCAAATCAACGTGAGTTCGTTCGTGCGCTTCATTCCGTCGGCGCACGCGTCATCGGCATCGGCGAGCGCCCGAAGTCGTCACTCGACGATGGCCTTCGTCATTGGCTCACCCACTACGAAGAGATCGGCAACGTCACGAGCGAAGCGCAGCTCGAGGAGAAGGTGCGCTGGCTCCAAGGCCGCGCGAAGATCGAGCGCCTCGAGGCCGTCGTCGAAGCGCACGTGATGGCCGCCGCGCACGTCCGCGAGAAGCTCGGCATCAAGGGCACGAGCGTCAAGACCGCGTTCCTCTGCCGCGACAAGCCGGCGATGAAGGAAGCGCTTCGCAAGGCGGGCGTGCCGTGCGCGCAGTCGATCGGATCATCCGACCCGAAGGAGATCAAAGACTTCGTCGAGGCCGTCGGCTTCCCCGTCATCGTCAAGCCGCGCGACGCCGCGGGCGCCTCGGGCACGTACCGCGCGAACAACGCGGGCGAGCTGCACGACGCGCTCGTCGCGTGTCACGTCGACAAGGGACGTAGCGTCGCCGTCGAGGAGTTCATCGAGGGACACGAGGCCTTCTACGACACCATCACGGCGAACGGAAAAGTCCTCCACGACTTCGTCTCGCATTACTACCCGAACGTCCTCGAGGCGATGCGTACGCGATGGATCTCGCCGCAGTTCATCGCGACGAACCGCGTCGACATGGTGAAGGCGTACGACGAGCTGAAGGAGATGGGCCAGAAGGTCATCACCGCGCTCGGCATCGACACGTCGGCCACCCACATGGAGTGGTTCTATGGGCCGAAAGGCCTGAAATTCAGCGAGATCGGCTGCCGTCCACCGGGCGTGCGCGCCTGGGACCTCTACGCCGCCGGCAACGAGTTCGACATCTACCGCGAGTGGGCGATGGCCGTCGTGCACGGCAAGCCGAGCCAGACGCTCTCGCGCCGCTTTGCCGCGGGCATCATCGCGCTGCGACCCGATCGCGATGGCCGCATCTCCCACTACGACGGCAAGGACGAGGTGATGCATCGCTTCGGCCCGTTCGTGATCGACAGTCACTTCCCGCCGCCCGGCACCCCCACGCAGGGAGTCGACGCGGGCTACATGGCGAACGCGTGGCTTCGGATGAAGCACCCCGACTACGACACGCTGCGATCGATGCTCGATACGGTCGGTCAGACGTTGAAGGTGCGCGCCTCGTGATCTCTGGCGATACGAAGGCCGTCGTCCTCCTCGGCGCGCAGCGTTTCGACCCCACGCTCGGCGAGGCCGTCGCAGAGCTCGGCGTCGAAGGTCGCATCGCTGCGATCACCGCAGGCTGGCAGGAGCGCGAAGAAGAAGACGACGACCTTCAAGAGCACCTCGACGGTCGCACGGTGAACCTCCGCCTGCATGCGCGCGCCGAGGCGGTGTTCGAGAAGGACCCAAAGTTCGCCGCCGCGCATCGCGAGAGGCAGGCGATCCTTCGCCATCGCCAAGACTTCTATCGCATCCGCCTCGAGCACGCGCTCGACGCGCAGCACGTCATCGACAACCGCCAAGCGCCGGAGGACATCCTCGAGGACGAGGCGCGCGCGTCGATCCAGGCGATCCGTGACATCGATCGGATGCACCTCGAGCGCTGCACGAAAGACTGGGAAGACTTCGACGAGCGCTACCGCCCGCTCGAGCGTCCCGCGATCGCCGACCAGATCGCCGAGATCGCCGAGATCGTCAAAGGCTGCGACGCCATCGCGATCGCAGGCGGGCATGTCGCCTCGCTCCTCAATCGCCTTCGCCTCTTCAATATCGGCGAGCTCGCGCGCGGCAAATACGTGTTTGCGTGGTGCGGCGGCGCGATGGCCATCAGCGAGCGCGTGATCCTGTTTCATCATTCTCCGCCTCAAGGGCAGGGGACAGCCGAGGTGCTCGACGAAGGCCTCGGGCTCGCCGGCAACGTCGTCGTCCTCCCGCAGCCAGAGTTTCGCTTGAAGCTCGACGACCGCGAGCGCATCCAGGTCATGGCGCGTCGCTTCGCCCCCGCCGTCTGCCTCGCGATGCCCGCAAGGTCGCGCGTCACGTGGCTGAAGCGCGGACCCAAGAACGCGTATGGCGTGCTCGCGCTGCGCGATGACGGCTCGAACGCTCGCTTTCAGCCGTCCGAAGGTGGAGGCCTCCAATGAAGCCCTCCTCCACGCTGATCAAGGCAGCGCGCCCGGCGATCCAAACGTTGCTGGAGTCGAAGCCCGACAACGCGAAGGTCGACAAATTCCTGAAGGACCGCGTCGTCCCCATCGTCGAAGGCCCCAGCGTCACGTTCCTTTGGCGCGGCGAGGCCAACGGCGTCAATCTGCGCCACTGGATCTACGGCCTCGAGTCCGCCAATGCGCTGAGGCGCATTCCGAACACGGACCTCTGGTACCTCACGCTCGATATCCCGCATCAGTCGCGCGTCGAGTACAAGTTCGAGCTCCTCCGAAACGACCGGAGCGAGTGGATTCAGGATCCACGGAACCCGAACTTCGCGCGCGACCCGTTCGGCGCGAACTCCGCGCTCCACGGCGACGGCTACGAGGTCCCGGATTGGGTCAAGCCGGACTCCCTCTCACGCCCAGGCCTGATCGAGCCGTTCGCGTTCCACTCGAAGGCGTTCGGCGGGATGCGCACGGGCTCGATTTACCTCCCGGCGCGCTTCCGCAAGACGCGCCTGTATCCGCTGCTCGTCGTTCACGACGGCAGCGACTACCTCAACTTCTCCGTGATGAAGACCGTGCTCGACAACTTGATCGAGCGCCTCGAGATCCCGGACATGATCGTGGCGTTCACTGACTCGCCGGATCGCCTCCGCGAATACGCGAACGACGAGCGGCACGCGCGCTTCCTCACCGAGGAGCTCCTGCCCGACATCACCGGCCGTCTGCCGATCATCGACCGACCACAATCGCGCTGCCTGATGGGAGCGAGCTTCGGCGCCGTCGCCGCATTCTCGACGGCGTGCCGCTATCCGAACGTCTGGGGCCGGCTCCTCCTCCAGTCGGGCTCGTTCGCCTTCAGCGACATCGGCAAGACGAACCGGCGCGGCCCGCTCTTCGACCGCATCGTCGAGTTCGTCAACAAGTACCGCGAAGACCCCAAGCCCGTGAGCGAGCGCATCTTCATGAGCTGCGGCGTCTACGAGTCGCTCATCTACGAAAACCGCTCGATGGCGCCTCTCCTCGACTCGACCGGGATGCAGGTCAAGCTCGTCGAGGCGCGCGATGGTCACAACTGGGAAAACTGGCGGGATCGTCTGCGTGAAGGATTGTCGTGGCTCTTCCCAGGGCCGCTGATGTTCATCTACGAATAGTAGCGATATCGAGACAGCGACGTAGCGACAGCGATTTAGCGACAGCGATTTAGCGAAGCGATTTAGCGAAGCGATTTAGCGAAGCGATTTAGCGACAGCGATAAGGCCTTTAGCGAGAAACAACGAACATGGCTGAAGTCACACGACAGATCGGGCTCTCCCTCGGCGCGGACATCTGCTGGCCGCTTTGCTTCGAAGGCATCATGAAGGAGCTGAACCTCGCCATCCCGTACAATGGCGATACGGTTCGCTTCAACGTCGAACGCGTGATGATCGAGCCCTTCGATCTTCGCCAGCCGTGCAAATACGACATCGTCGTCGACCGGCTCACGCACTGGTACCACACCAGCCGTGAGTGGATAAAGAAGGCGATCTTGATGAACGACCTCTACGTGTTCAACAACCCGTGGAGCGTCCAAGCCAACGAGAAGCACACCACGTATTGCGCGATGATGCGCCTCGGGATGCGCATCCCCGAGACGTGGATGATCCCGCCGAAGTCCTACGAGGAGAACCCGGACCTCAAGCTCACGCTCTCGCGCCACGCGAAGCTGTTCGACCTCTCGCTCCTTGGTCCGCGGCTCGGCTGGCCGATGTTCATGAAGCCGTACGACGGCGGCGGCTGGCGTGGCGTCGTGAAGGTCGACGACGAGAAGCAGATCAAGAAGGCATACGAGGAGAGCGGCAAGTCGGTCATGCACGTGCAGGCCGCCGTCCACAACTTCGACCGCTTCGTGCGCTGCATCGGCTTCGGCCCGCAAACGCACTGCGTCCTCTACGATCCCGCCGCGCCGCTCCACGCGCGCTACACGACCGAGAAGAACTTCATGAGCCGCCAGGAGGAAGACCACCTCCGCAAGATCACGCTCACGATCAACTCGTTCTTCGACTGGGAGTTCAACTCGTGCGAGACGCTCCGTAAGGACGGCCTCTGGTATCCGATCGACTTCGCGAACCCGTGCCCCGACTCGCAGGTCACGTCGCTCCACTACCACTTCCCCTGGATGGTGAAGGCGTACGTCCGCTGGGTCGTCTTCACCGCCGCGACGAAGCGCAAGATGCGCCGCAACCAGGACTGGAACCCGTTCATCGAGATCGCCGATCGCCAAGACCTCTCGTTCGAGGAGAAGCTCGACAAGTACGTCGCGATCGCAGACGAGCGCTTCCAGACCGATCGCTTCGACGAGTTCTGCGCCAAGCACCTCCCGCACCTCGACGAGGTCGCCTGGAAATTCTTCGGCACCTCGTTCGCAAAGGACGCCGTCCGCCAGAAGGTCACCGCGCTCTTCCCCGCGCACGAAGTCGACCGCTTCACCGAGCACTTCTGGGCGAAGATCCAAGACTGGCGCTCCGACGAAGAAGCCCGCTTCCAAGCCAAAGTGCCCCCGGATCGCCCCTCCGGCCGCCTCCCGAGCCCGAGCTCGCCATAAGCTGGCAACGGATTGCGGTCTGGCGACGGACTACGGTCTGGCAACGGACTGCAACGGACCGCGGTCTGGCAACCGACCGCGGTGCCAACGACCGCGACGTTGGTCTTGCAACGGACCGCGGTCTTGCAACGGACCGCGACGTTGGTCTTGCAACGGACCGCGGTTTTGCAACGGACCGCGAGTCTTGCAACGGACCGCGGTCTTGCAACGGACCGCGACGTTGGTCTTGCAACGGACCGCGACGTTGGTCTTGCAACGGACCGCGGTCTTGCAACGGACCGCGGTGTTGCAACGGACCGCGGTGTTGCAACGGACCGCGACGTTGGTCTTGCTTGACCGCGGTGTTGCAACGGACCGCGACGTTGGTCTTGCAACGAATCGCGGTCTTGTAACGGACCGCCGTGTTGCAACGGTCTGGACTAGTGTCTGAATGCAATCGCGACGTTGCCGCCCGCCTCTGGTCTGGCAACGGACCGCGACGTTGGTCTGCCAAGGCCCGCGCCCGCGCTCGTTCCCTCTGCCGAAATCGTCGCGGACTTCGGCAGAGGCCGGCGCCCGCTCCCTTCGCCGAAATCGTCGCGGACTTCGGCAGAGGCCGGCGCTCGTTCCCTTCGCCGAAATCGTCGCGGACTTCGGCAGAGGCCGGCGCTCGTTCCCTCTGCCGAAATCGTCGGCAGAGGCCGGCGCTCTGGGCCTGGCACAAAACGGGACGCGGGGGCACGTGAGCCGACCTTTGCTCTCTCTCATTTCCTCGGAACGCGCGGCTGCTCCGTGGTGCACGTCTTGAACAGCGCCAAGGCTGCGCCTTTGGTCGGTGGTTGTCCTGCGGCTTCGGTCTGGCAACGACTTCGGTCTGGCAACGGACCGCGGATGGCTTCTGGCGCCAGCACTCGGTGACGTGCTGTCGGCATGCCGACACCTTCTGCGGCGCGAACTACGGAAGGCGTTTCGCCGTCTTGTCGTTCGAAGCATGCGAACGAGCACCTTGGGCGCACGAGGTTGTGGGACCAACTCGAGGGCTCGAGAGGTCTGTTGTTGCGAGCTGCCATTCTCGTTGCGATACGCATGGACTCCCTTCAACGCGCGGCTCCGCCAACCCGGGTGGGTGGCGTGAGTTAGTCACCGCACGTGCTCGATCCGATCCCAAAAAAGACATCCGATAAGAAAAGAAACGAACTTTCGTCTGTGGGCGGTGATTAACCAGCTGGGAATAGAGGGACGATTGGATTTGCTGGGGACATTCCGAACATGCACTCTCGTACGTTCGATCTTCGCGCGCAGGATTGCCGCCCTCAGGAGGCAACGAGATCCCATTGCGTGAGGTCCTGCCACGAGGCCTCGGAGTTGTGGATAGAGCATCGGAAGAGTGCCGCGCGACCGCTTCATATGGAAACGACAGGAGAAAAGCCGGTCATCACCTTGGCCGCGCAAGGTGGCTCCTTCTTCACAGTGCCCCGTTCTCACGCCATCGCGCGGTTCGTTCGCGTCATCCGAAGAAAAGAGAAACGGGTCGAAGAAAAAGGGATCGGTCGAAGGTCGAGCGGTGACTAACGGCAAAACGGAAAACGGCAAAACGCAAGACGGCAAGGGGCAAGAGGGAGGGAACATCCATGCGGCGACTCGCGGACACGTACCGTCAAGGATGGTGGTTAGGCTTTGCGCAATCTCGTGCACCGACGACGACCGTCGCGGAGCTCGGTAACGAAAAGAGAAACGCGGCCAGGCACCTTGGCTGCGCAAGGTCGCGTGGCTTTCCTGTCCAGTCTGGCAACGGACCGCGACCACGAACACAGGAACCTCCACAAAGGTCATCGCCCCACAGCACCTCCGCTCTGCTGCTGCGCACGCGAAGAAACGGGTCGGCCACCCGCGACTCGTTCCGTTGGCTGACTGACGCTCGCAGAAGCGGCGGTTGCGCTCTTCGGTGACGCGCTCGCACGGTCGCAGTCGATGGCCAGACCGCCGGCACATTCCGTTGCGGTGAGGGGTGCTGGAAAGGCGTGTTTGCTCGAGACGCACAGCGCTTCTCGACACCCTTTTTGAGAAGCGTTTTCCACATTCCTTTGGTGCAAAGGGCGCTCGATCGTCCTCCCACGCTTGCTACCGAGCGCGAGATGGCGCCATGGTCGCGCAATCTCTGCGGAGCATCGCAGTCGGTTCGGCGACGTACGTTCGTTGCCAACGCGTCAGATCGTCCCACCAAAGCATGAGCACCCTTGTTGACGAGGGAACCCGGGCTCTGGCGCAGCCCATGCTAGGTTGCGTGCATGTTCGGAACGGCTCGCAAGGATGCCGCCTTCTTCGACGCATTCTCTGCGCACGCAGACAAGACCGTCGAGGCTGCGAGGTTGCTCGTTCAGATCATGGACCGGCTGACGGCGCAGCCGGATGCCGCGCGCAGCGACGATGGCGACATCGCGTCGCTCGCGACGCGGATCAAAGAGTGCGAGACGGCGGGCGACACCATCACGCACCAGACGATGAAGCGGCTACGCGAGAACTGGATCACGCCGCTCGATCGCAGCGATATTCACGACATCATCAGCCGGCTCGACGACGTGCTCGACGCGATCGAAGAGGCCGCCGAGCGCATTGTCCTCTTCGAGGTGACGGCCGCTCCGCTCGAGGCGCATGAGCTCTCCGAGCTCCTCGTGCAGTCGTCGACGGCCGTCTCGAAGGCGGTTGGCCTTCTTCGCGACCTGAAGCGTGCGGCCGAGGTGCGTCAGCTCTGCGTCGAGATCAACGAGCTCGAGAACGTCGCGGATCAGATTCACCGGCGCGCGATCGCAGCGCTCTTCAAGCGCGAGAACGGCAACGATCCGCTCGTCGTCATGAAGTGGCGCGACATCTTCGACAGCCTCGAGACGGCGGCCGACCGATGCGAAGACGTCGCCGACGTGATCGAAGGCGTCGTCCTCGAGTACGGCTGATCAACGGCCGACGTGCCTTCGCGCACCATCTGCGGCGGAAACGAACGCGACCGAAAAGCGAGCTAAGCGCAGGGCCAGACGCACCATGACGATCACGCTCATCCTCATCATCGTCCTCGCGCTTGCGTTCGACTTCATCAACGGCTTTCACGATGCGGCCAACAGCATCGCCACCGTCGTGTCGACCCGCGTGCTCTCGCCCAATGCGGCGGTGATCTGGGCGGCGGCGTTCAACTTCATCGCGTTCGTCGTCTTCAGCACCCACGTCGCTGGCAACATCGCGAAGGGCGTCGACCCGAGCGTCGTGACGCTTCCGCTCGTGTTTGCGGCGCTCGTTGGCGCGGTCGTGTGGGATTTGTTGACGTGGTGGTGGGGCTTGCCGACGTCCTCCTCGCACGCGCTCCTCGGAGGTCTCGCCGGCGCGGCGATCGTGAAGGCAGGGTTCGGGTCGCTCGATCTCGCGTTCTTCGGCAAGACCGCGCTGTTCATCTTCTTGTCGCCGCTCATCGGGTGCGTCCTCGGCTTCGGCGTGATGAAGCTGACGACGATCGTGCTCGGAAGCCGGTCACCACGGTCGATCGACCGAACCTTTCGACGGCTGCAGCTCGTCTCCGCGGCGCTCTACTCGCTCGGTCACGGCGGAAACGACGCGCAAAAGACGATGGGCATCATCGTCGCGGCGCTCCTCGCCGAGCATCGAATCGCGGCGCCGCCGGCCGGTGGCCACGTCGAGATTCCCCTTTGGGTGGTCCTTGCATGCCATACGGCGATGGGGCTCGGGACATTGAGCGGCGGCTGGCGAATCGTCCGCACGATGGGGATGAAGATCACGAAGCTCGCGCCGGTCGGAGGGTTCGCGGCCGAGTCCGCCGGCGCTGCCACGCTCTTCACGGCGACCGCGCTCGGCATTCCCGTCTCCACGACGCACACGATCACCGGCGCCATCATCGGCGTGGGGACGGTGCGAAAGCTCTCGGCGGTTCGCTGGGGCGTCGCACGCAGGATCGTGTGGGCATGGGTCTTCACCGTCCCCGGCGCCGGCGCGATCGGAGCGCTTACCTGGTTGATGATGCGCCTTCTTGGCGTGGTATAGCCCGATAGCTAAATGGCTAAATAGCTAAATAGCTAAATAGCGTTATTGCGTCATAGCGCGATAGTGGGCGAGGACGCGTTCGGGCGAGAGAGGCTTGGCGTAGAGCGCGAGCTCGTCGGCGAATCCTCGGAAGCCATCGAAGAACCTGAGCGTCGCGTCGGTGTTGGGAGCGTCGAGCTTGTTGTCCCAACCACCTTGCGGCTGCGGCTTGCCGTTCAGGTACAGCTTCGCGTTGCCGAAGCCCGTCGCGTAGGAGACCACGATCGCGATATGGGTGTACTCCGTCGTCGCGATCGCCGCCGTGGACCACGCATTGAGATCGACGCCCCAGTCCTCGAAGTGCACCGTCGTGTCGGACGCCAGGTAGACGATGTAGCCGAGGAGCTCTCCGCCCTCCTTACGCTTCGAGATGAGACGTTGATCGCCATTCACCTTCTGCGGCTTGACCCACACCTCGAGCGTGAACTCCGCCTTGCGGTCGAAGTCGAACACGTCGCCCACCTCGAGCGTGCCGCTGCCGTCGCAATGCAGCCCACGCCCACGCGCGCCCTCGGAGCCGAAGCCGACGGTGCCGCTCGTCAACGTCGCGGTATGCACGCCGACCTCGTCCTTCGCGGTGTTCGCGTCGGCGGGATCTTCGAAGCGATACCAGGCGACGGGTTGGTCCGCGCTCACCTCGGCGACGTAAAGATCACTCGACGTCGCGTCGGCTCCACCATCCGCGCCGCCGCTCGAGCCGCCTTCGGTGTTCGGAGCGGGCGGGGTGGTCGACGACGCGTCGCTCGAGGTGTCGGCGGGAGCTCCCGACGAATACCCGTTCAAGTCGACGAGCGAGCACGCGAACGCTGTCGCGCTTGCCAGCACCACCGCGCAACCGCGCAAGAAGCTCGATCGTCGTCGCGAAGACAAGGGAGTCAGTCGAGTGTACCACGCAGGCAGAGGCGTTGAGTGCGCGCCGGAACCCCGTCGCGAGCGATCCGTCGGGCAAGGTGATGCGGAGCACGCGATCAGCGGCGCATGAACAGACATCCACCTACGAGCACGACGAAGAACACCACCGCCGCCAGCGCCGACAGAACGAGCATCGAGGGACCGTCGTCGCGTTTTTGTCCGGGCACCGTCGGCTGCGTGTTGGCTTGCCGAGGAAACGAAGCGCCGGGCCCTGGCGGAGGCATCCACGATCCGAAAGGAGGTTGCGGTTGCGAGGGATCGTGCGGGGAGAAGGGCTGATGGGGTGTGACGTGCTGCTGAAGATGCGTGCGGAGCGGGTTGGGCGTGATGGGAGCCGGTGGCGGGCGAAACGCGCCGAGGTCGCGCGTGCGTTGCTGTTCGAGGAGAGCGTGAAGATCGTGACCGCGTGTTGCCTCGTCGATCGACGAGGGGCTCGAGCCTTGCGCGGTCGCGCTTACGTCGGGAGAGGAGGGGATACGCTGCGTGGCCTCGGGGTCGTCGCCTGCGGGCTTCGCGAGCGCCGGCGGCGGACGGGCGGGTGCGCCGAGCATGCCGACGGTGGGGCCGTCCATGTCGAGACCGTCGTCGTCTTCGCTGTTGTCCTCGTCGTCCTTCGCCTTCGCGGGCGCGCCCGCCTTCATGTCACGCGCGATCGTGGGCGCCGTGCGCGCGGAGTCCGGCGCAGCCCTTCGTTCTCCGGTCGCGAGGATCTGCGTAGGCCCAGACAGCGGCGAAGCTTCCTCGTCGTCGTCGCCCGCCGAGAGAGATGAGAGCGAAGACGCCTTTTGCGGGGGCGGGATGGACTTGTGCTGCGCCATCACCGTCGTCGGTTGAGACAACGGCGCGGGCTCGAATCCCCGCGGACGCGGCGGGGCCGATGGGCGTGGCGGGGCTGCGCTGACGCCGCTTCGCGGAGTGCCTGCCGGCGGAGGCGGCGCGGGCGGTGGCAGCGAAGGCTTCGCTTTGGGGGAGGGAGGCTTTGGCGCCTCGGGTTGGGAACGCGAGCCTGGTTCCCATGCCCGCCCGCCCTCACGGGCAGCCGTCGCACGCGCCATCGTGATCGGCTCGGCTGCGTCGATAGACGCCGCCGCTTTGGGCGCTGCGGGCTTCGCCGGCGTGCTCGGATCCGGCGACGACGCGATCGATGCGAATGACGCGATCGGCTTCGCGCGCGCATGCACGAAGGGCTTCATCTGCGGCACGGCCTTTCGCAGCGCCTCTTGCATCGCGCGCGCAGACGGCCAGCGAAGATGTTTCTCGAGCATCAGCGCCTTGTCGACGACGGCGATGAGCTCGCGTGGAAGGTCGCGCGCCGCCGCGTAGAGCGAGCGGGCCTGTCGGGTCGCCTGGGCTTGGAGAAGCAGGCTGAGCACGTCGCTGATGTGGACGGCTTGCCCGGAGAGCAGCGTGAACATCATCGCGCCGGTCGCGAAGATGTCCGTCTTCTCGTCGATCGATCCGCGCTTGCCGAGCGCCTGCTCGGGCGACATATACTCCGGCGTTCCGAGCACGAGGCCCGTCGCCGTCGCCTCTGCCTCGAGCGCGGTCTCCTTGAAGTGCGCGATGCCGAAGTCGAGGACCTTCGCGGAGCCGTCGGGCAGCATCATCACGTTCTCGGGCTTGATGTCGCGATGAATGATCCCCTTCTGATGTGCGGCCGCGAGCACGTCGAGCACTTGATCGCACGCGCGCGCCACGTCGAGATAGGGGAGGCGACCGCCTGCCTTCTCGCGCAAGATCTCGAGCTCCTCGCCTCCGTCGACGAGCTCCATCACGATGTAAGCGGAGCCGTCCGCTGTGGAGTCGTCCGCGATGACGCGAACGACGCCCGGGTGATCGACTTTGTTCGCGGCGTAGCCCTCACGTCGAAACCGCCGGCGTACGTCCGCGTTGCGCGAGTACTCCGGATGCATGATCTTGATCGCGACGCTCGGCCCACCCTGAACGTCGCTTGCCCGAAATACCGTCGCAACGCCGCCGCGCGCAATTCTGCCGTCGATGCGCCACTTCTCATTCAGGATGGTACCGATCCATCCCGAGGACTGGGCCTTCGCATCCGCCATGGCGCGTCTCTCGAGATGTATCACGCGAATACCGCTCACCAAACTTTGGGTGGTGGTCGCGGTAAGGCATACGGAAAAAGCCCGCCAAAGGATCGGCTTCGTGGCGCGTCGAAAGCGCGAGCATCGGGTTCTCCGGCGCGCACACCTTGTCGCGGCTTTCGGGTAGCGTTCTTGTTGTTCCGATGGGGTCGAAACGCCCCGCGTTCAAAGCTCTCGTTACGATGCGTAGCAGCCACCGACGAACGTCCTTCAGCATCGTCTTCGTCGCCTTCGTCGCGGCGATGATGCATGACCATCCGACGTTCGCGGGTGAAGGAAACGGATCGCGCTCGATCGAGCTCGATGGGCAATCGCCGGTGGTGAAGCCGGCCGCGCCTCCTCCGACCGCGGCGCCGTTGTCCGCCGCCGCGCGATCGGAGCTCGCGCGTGCCATGCAGCTCGTCGAGGAGCGCCGATGGGTCGACGCCGCGCCAGGGCTCCATCGCGCGTGGAAGGCGACCGCGCTCTCGCGGAGCGACCGCGACCTCGCGTCGTACGAGCTCGCGGTGTCGCTGTACCAGGCGAAGCTCCATCAAAGCGCCTTTCGCATCTTCGGGGAGATCGCCGACCAGCCGATGCATGGCAAGCACGAGGAGGCGCTCGTGTGGCTCGGCCGGCTGTCGATGCATCTTCCGGAGCCCGCCGACGTGATCGAGCGCGTGGGCAAATACGAAGAGGCCGCGATCGACGCCGCGCGGCAGCGCGCCCTTCGCGCGACGACCACGAGCTCGGCCGAGAGCCCGCTCTTCTACTCCGAGCTCGATTATTTGCTTGGAAGATACAAATATCGAAATCGTGATTTCGAGGGCGCGGCGCGCGTCATGGCGAAGATCGATGTCCGCTCACCGCGTTATGTGAAGGCACAGTTCTTCAGCGGGTTAGCGAGTGTTCAGCTTCGTAAACCGGTCCCCGCCGTGCTTGCGTTTCAACGCATCATTCGGGTCCTCGACGCCCGCGCGTCCACGCATGCGGTGACCACGTCCGACGAGGGCGCCGAGACGACGATGGACGACGATCGCCTCCGCGACCTCGCCTATCTCTCGATGGCGCGCACGTATTACACGGCCGCGATCGTCGAGGGCGGATCGTCCGCGGGGATCATCACCGATCAGGCGCGTCTCGGGCTGGCGATCAAGTATTGGAACAAGGTCGACGCAGGTGGCCCATTCTGGCTCGACGCGCTCTTCGAAGAGTCGTGGGCGCGCTTCTGGCTCGGCGATTACGAGCGTGTGCTGGGTAACATTCATACGCTCGACGCACCGTATTTCCCGCGCTCGTATTTCCCAGAGGCGGGAATCCTCAAGTCGCTCGTGTATTACGTGAATTGTCATTACACGGACGCGGAGACGCTGACCTTTCGCTTTCAGCAGACGTGGCAGCCCTACCGAGACGATCTCCTGAAGCTTAGGGAGCGCTTTCGCGACGAAGATCCCGCGAGCGTGGGGGTGGAGCTTCTCAAGAGCATTCGCGACGGTCGAGACGAGCCTGGATCGCGCGACGGTAAGCCGGGCGTGCGGCTGCCTTATCGGCTACGGCGTCTCGCCGAGATGACGCTCACCGATCGCGATCTGTCGCGTCACCTGCAGTACATCCAAATGCTCGATGACGAGCACCGCAAGATCGAGCGGATGCCGCCGTCGTTTCGCGACTCCGCCCTCGGCGAGGAGCTCAAAGAAGGCATTCTTTTGGCCCACGATCTCGCGCTGCAGAACGCCAACGAGCTCGCGCGCGAGCGCATTCAGCGAAAGCTCTCGGAGCTCGATGAGCACCTGCTCTCGAGCCGAAAGCTCCTGCTCGACATCGCAAGCGCACGAAAGCGACGTCCTGAGGTGGGGGCTACGTCGCAGGAAGACGGACACATCCGCGCGCTCGACGACGGAGACGAGCACGTCCTCTGGCCGTTCACGGGCGAGTACTGGCGCGACGAGCTAGGTCAATACAAGCAAGTCATCACGTCGAAGTGTGGAGAGAGCCCGAACGTGCTCGACGTGTCAAAGCACTGATATGCCGCTTGGGTGTTTGCCCATCGCCACAAGCATGTAGCGCTACTCGATTGTCGGGCTCCGCCGCCATTCGCGTCGCCATTTGCTCCACGTGTCCGAGAGTCGCGTGGGATCGATGTCGATATCGGCGTTCTTCAGTGTCGTAAACAGCTCGAAGGCCGCCGGCTTGTCGGACGGGATATCCATCGAGGCCGGGAGCTCCGAGAGGACGCCAAGCAGCGTGTCGGGATCGTCGTGCTCGACGATGAGCGGCTTGAACGCCTCGAGGTGGAGGCGAAGCTTGATCTCTGCGAGGAGAGGTTTCACGCGCGGATGCGTGGCAGGCCAGCGGAGAAGGACGAAGAGCGTCTCGCGGGCAAACAACGTGGCGTCCTGCCGGCGGTCATCGGCGAGGGGCTCGAGCATGCTCTGGAGGCTCAGGCACGAGAGCCCGCGAAGGACATCGGTCGCGACACGCTTTTGTGGCGCTGCGCCGAACGCGCTGCCCATGTCGACGTGGCGCGCGAGCGCTCGCGCAAAGGCAGGGCATACGCTCGAGGCGTCGAGGCCGTTCGCGACGTAGTCGTCGAGGTGCATCCGGAGGCTTGGATCCGCGGCGATCGCGAGCAAGCCGCCGCCATGACCATCCGCCCCCGCCTCGAGATCGCGGAGCAAGAAGAAGAGGCGGCGATCTCGCGACACCGTGCGAAGGACGCTGATGTACCGCTCCGCCCATGCGTCGTCCGCGAGGCTGAAGGAGAGCAGCTCGTCGGCGGCAGAGAGCGTGGGCTCCTTCTCGAGGGCGAGCAGGCAGAGCACGTCGACGAGGCGAGAGGACGTCGACCGCGGCGATGACGCCCGCTTGCCAGCGATCCCCTTGGCGACGCGAACGAGCTCGGACGCGCCGAGGTTCGCGTCGCGGAAGAAGGTCTCGAGCGCGAGGAGATCATCTGCGAGCGCCTGCGCGTCGTAGTCGGGCAGGAAGCGCTCGGCCTCGGAGAGAGGCATCGTCGTGAAGATGTCCTTCACGCGATGGAAGCGAATGGCCACCGAATACAGGTGGTGCCTCGTGGAGCCGTGCTCGTCTTCGAGCTTCATCAAGGCGTCAGTCCACATCTCCATCGTCCCGATCGCGAGCGCGAGATCGCGAGGCAACCAAGGCTTGCCGCCGTTCTTCGCGAGCAGCGTTTCGTCGAGGTGGATGGTGCTCTCCGGGCTCCACACGTGCCGCTTGGCGAGCGCGAGGACGAGCCCGAGCTTTTCGTGGTGTGCGAGCGGAGGCCCGTCGACGAGCCATGACAGAAGTCGAAAGCCGCGAATGCGCGAAGGCTGCCAATCGATCGCGCGGTCATGCTTCGCCACGATCTCGCTCACCGTGGACGCATGGGTGACGAAGAAGGCGCCGTACGTCTCGGCGTAGTGGATGGGATCCTCCCGATCGGGGAGCTCCATCTTGTCCTTGCCGTGCTCGAACACGTAGAGCTGCTCCTCGCTCGTGTAGTGCTCAGACCACGACCTATCCCCAAGGCTGAAGGGGTAGCCGCTCTTCAACGCCCACAGGCTCATCCATGCGTTCGCTTGGTCGTACGAGACCGCCTCCTGGTTGGTGCGCCGGTTGTCCAAGTACTCCCAGGCATCGATCTCGTCGGCACGAAGTAGCTCGAGAAAGCGCTTTGCTTGCGAGGAGCTCAAGCCGTTGGGAATAGGCGGTTTTTTCGCTCTTCGGGAGGTGGTGGTTCGAGGGGAGGTGGGAGGCGAGGCCTTCGTGACGGAGGTGGCAGCGCGCGGCATGGCCGCGATGGTTTTACACTGTAAAATGATTTGTCAAGGCGGCACGAGCGAGGGCGCGAATCTTCGCGAGCCTGCTGCGGAGGAAGAGCGCTACCTTCGGCGAGGATGCGAAGCGCGCGACACGACGAGGAGCAGCGTGGGCTGGTGTCGCTCGGGCTCCGCAAGCGCGCGCTCCCCGCGGCGTTCACCTCGCCGATGCTCGACGTCGGGCTCGTGCTCACGCACGCGTGCAACTTGGCCTGCACGTACTGCTACACGGGCGAGAAGAAGCGCGTTCGCATGAGTCGTGAGATGGCGATGCGCGCTCTCGACGCCGCCTCCTCCTCGAGGTGGCCGCGGAGGCTCGGCGCCGGGCCGCGCCCGCGACGAAGCTGCTCCTGCAAACGACCACGAACGGCACGCTCCTCGATCGCGATCTGCTCGCGAGGCTCGACGCGCTCGGCGTTCATCTCACCCTCAGCCTCGATGGCCAGCAGGCGTCGCACGATCGAGGACGTCCGCTCGCGGGCGGCGGATCGTCGTTCGAGCAGGTGAGGGGAGCGCTCGCGCTTCTCCTCGAACGCGACAAGCCATTCGACATCATCGCCGTCGTAGACCCATGTAATGTGCACGCATTGGCGGAGAGCGTGCAATGGCTCACGAACGAAGGCGTCACCTCGATCACGCTCAACATGAACTGGTCGGGCGCGTGGACGGACGAGTCGCTCGCGACGTTCGAGGCGCAGATGGAGCGCGTCGCCGCGACGTTCGTCGCATGGCTACGTCGTGGTCGCTACGTACGCCTTCAGCCGCTCGAAGGCGTCATGCAGACGAGCAGCAGCCGCACCCACTGCCGCGCGGGAGCCGAGCGCGTCGCCGTCGCGCCGAGCGGACGCGTCTACGCATGCCCGCGCGCTGTCGGCGAGGACACAGGACGAGGCGCGCTTGGGCATCTGTCCGAGGACGTTGTGTGGGTGTCCTCCTCGAGCGGGCCGCCCGGCGATCGAACCGCGAGCGAAACACCTTCCGACCACTGCGCGTGCGCGTGCGCCGAAGAGACGGGCGACCCGCGCGCGCCGGGGCCCGTGCTCCTCCATCACAATCGCGTGCTCGAGGACATCGGCGCTCGCGTGAACGCGCTCTTGCGTGCAGAATACGAGCTCGTTCGTGTGGTGGAGTCAGCCTCGAGCGAGAAGGAGACGATGGGCCGATGAGATTCCGAACCGAGCTTCTTCCGGTGCTTCCGATCGTGCTGGCGACGGCGACGACCCCCGCGCTCTTCGTGACCGGCTGCAAGAAGCAAGACAAGACCGAGGTGGACGCTGGTAAGGGGCCGATCGTCATTCAGCGCAACGAAGACATCCCCGTGATGCTCGGCGGCGCGGCGGTCGCGCTGCCTCCGCCGGTGCCGAACCCGTCGTCGTCCTCACCGAAGCCAAAGGCCCCGTCGCCTGGAGCCGCTGCTCCGGCGCAAGGACAGGGAGCCGCCGCGGCCGCCGCGGCGCCTGCTGCAGCGGAGCCTCGCGCCGCCGCCGCGCAGCCTCCCGCCATCACGATCGCGCACAACCATCCGCCGGATCAGCCCTGTCACCCGCTCTCGAAAGAGGAGGTCGAAAAGGCGCTGGCGGACCTCCAGAAGAAGCCTCAGTAAGCAGCCAGCAAAACCTCGAGATTTCCCTGAAAAGCAGCGATTTCGACGCGTTTGCTTGCGACCGGACCGAAGGACCACTAAGCCCTTCCGCTGACCGACTGGGCCTGGGGTCAGGGCCAGACGCGGTCAACGTTCGTTCGAGTCAGCCC
Source organism: Labilithrix sp. (assembly GCA_044227045.1). GTDB lineage: Bacteria > Myxococcota_A > Polyangia > Polyangiales > Polyangiaceae > Labilithrix. Next base: position 108,413 of record JBGAFW010000012.1, on the reverse strand, counting down.
ATCTCACCGTGAGCGCGCGGCTGCGCGTTCGCAGGTCGGTCGAAGCAAGTCATGTTCGAGAAGTCTTCTTGGTATTCGCAGCGTCTCCAGTGCAACACGCAGCTCGTTCGTTGGGGATTCTCGGGGCAGCCCGTCCTCGTCTTCCCGACCGCCGGTGGTGACGCCGAGGAGATCGAGCGCTTCAAGATGATCCACGTGCTCGAGCCCTTGCTCGCGGCCGGGCGCATCAAGATCTACTCGTGCGACAGCGTCGCGGGTCGCGTGTGGTTCAACAAGGAAGGCAGCCCCGAGCATCGGATGTGGATGCAGCACCAGTTTCACCAGTACGTGAAGCACGAGGTGGCGCCCGCGATTCGTCTCGACTGCAAGACCCCCGACATCGACATCTGGGCGGCCGGCTCCTCGATCGGCGCGTTCCACTCGGTCGCGGTGGTGTGCCGCTTCCCCGACATCTTCAGCCGTGCGCTCGCGATGAGCGGCACCTTCGATCTCCTCCGCTTCATCGAGAAGCCGGATCCGACGGAGTACTACTTCGTCTCGTCACCGCTGCTCTTCGTGCCCACGCTCGCGGGGCGCCACTTGGATCTTCTCCGCACGCGCTACATCCACCTCGCGACGGGCGAGGGCAAGTGGGAGAACATCGGCGAGAGCTTCCGGATGGGCAAGGTCCTCGGCGACAAGGGCATCCCGAACTGGGTCGAGTCGTGGGGCAAGGAATGGGACCACGACTGGGTCACCTGGCGCGCGAAGATGCCGAAGTACCTCGAGGAGTGGACGAGCCCCGAGTACAAAGCAAAGGAAGAGGCGCGCGCGCAGGCCAAGCTGAAGGCGCGTGAGCAGCAGCAACAGCAGCAGCAGCAACAGCAAGCGAAGAGCTGAGGCCCACCGACCATGCAGCCCATCGAGCGAGACGAGAGCGCGCCGCTTTCGAGCGATCGCGAGGCCCTATCGAAGAACGACAAAACCTCGGCCGGTGAGCTCGAGGGACCGGAGCGCGCACGCTACGTTCGCGCGCTCCTCAACGATCTTCGCGCGCTCGAGCGCATGCTCGCCGAGAATCGCTTCGAGAAGGGCGTGTCGCGGATCGGCGCCGAGCAGGAGATGTTCCTCGTCGACCGCGCGTTCAACGCCTCTCCGACGGCGCTCGACGTGATCTCTCGCGTGAACGATCCCCACTTCACGACCGAGCTCGGGCTCTTCAACCTCGAGATGAACGCCGACCCGCAACCGCTCAGCGGTGATGGGCTCGCGAAGCTCGAGGCGCAGCTCAACGATCTCTACAAGCGCGTGAAAGACGTCACGTCGCCGCTCGACATCCACCCCGTGCTCGCCGGAATCCTCCCCACGCTCGCGCGGACGGATCTCTCGCTCGAGAACATGGTGCCGAATCCGCGCTACCTCACGCTCAACCGCGTGATGCGCGCCGCGAAGGGCGACGGCTACGACATTTCGATCAAGGGCTTCGACGAGCTCGTGGTCAAGCACGACTCGCTCATGTTCGAGGCATGCAACGCGAGCTTCCAGGTTCACCTTCAGTCGGTGGACCCGCAGCGCTTCGGGCACGACTACGACATCGCGCAGCTCGTCCTCGCGCCGACGCTCGCGATCAGCACGAACTCGCCGCTCGTCCTCGGTAAGCGCCTCTGGTCCGAGACGCGCATTGCGCTGTTCGAGCAGTCCTGCGACATCCGCACGCGCACGCTCCACGCGCGCCAAGACGCGCCGCGTGTGTCGTTCGGAAAGGGCTGGGCTTCGGACATCGGCGTGGTCGGCATCTTCAAGGAGAACGTCACGCGCTTCCGTCCGCTCGTCGGGATGAGCGTCGAGGAAGACTCGATGAAGACGCTCGACGCCGGGGGCGTGCCCGATCTCCGCGCTCTCCGCCTCCACAGCGGCACGATCTACCGCTGGAATCGCGCGTGCTACGGGATCTCCGAGAACGGCAAGCCGCATCTTCGGATCGAGCTGCGCGCGCTGCCCTCGGGGCCGTCGATCATCGACGAGGTCGCGAACGCCGCCTTCTGGCTCGGGCTCATGAAGGAGCTCACCGCCACGGTCGAGCATCTACCGAGCCGCATCGACTTCGATCACGCGCAGGCGAACTTCTACAACGCCGCGCGCGACGGCCTCTCGGCGCGCTTCACGTGGCTCGACGGCGAAGAGGTCATCGCTCAGCCCTTCGTGCTCGATCGTCTCCTCCCGCTCGCCGAGCAGGGGCTCGCGCGTGGCGGCGTCGACGACACGCTCATCAAGCGCTACCTCGGCGTGATCGAGAAGCGTGTCCGCTCGCTCCACACCGGCACACGCTGGGCGCTCCGTTCGCTCGTCGACATGAAGTCGAAGGGCACGCAAGGCGAGCACCTCACCGCGATCGTCGCGGCGACGATCGCGCGGCAAGAGACCGGGCGGCCTGTCGCCGAGTGGGAGCGCGCGCGTCTCGACGAAGTTCCCGCGCGACGCACCGGCTACGCGAAGGTCTCGCAGTACATGCAGACCGACCTCATCATCGTTCACCCGAACGATCCGGTCGAGCTCGCCGCAGACATCATGAGCTGGGAGCGCATCCGCCATCTCCCGGTCGAGGACGACAAGACCGGCAAGCTCGTCGGCCTCGTCACGTCACGCGCGGTGCTCCGCCACTTCGCCAACCTCCCCGGCGCACGCGTCGACAGCTCAGCCTCGCTCGCCGCGGTGAGCGCAGATGCCGCAGCCTCCGTGCTCGCGCGCACCGACAGCTCGACGTCGCTCATCTCCGAGCTCGTGAAGGGAGGCAGCGCGCCTCCTCCTCCACAGAACGTGTCCGTCGCTGACGTGATGCGTCGTGAGGTGATCACCGTCTCGCCCGATACACCGACGCTCGACGCGATCGCGTTGATGAGAAAACACCGCATCGGATGCTTGCCTGTCGTCAAAGATGGCCGCATCGTAGCGATGGTGATGGAAGAGGATTTCATGGGCCTCGCGGCTGAGCTTCTCGAAGAGAGGTTTGGAGCAACGTGAGCAAAGGTCCAAAAAGCGTCAGGCCGCCGTCCATCCCGCCGCCGTCGGTCAAGACCGCGCTCAACTTCAACGATCGCGCCGAGCTCGACGTCTCGTTCAACGCTCTTCCCAACGGGCGTGAGATCGGGCGCATCGTCGGTGAAGGCGCGGGTCCCACGCTCATCGCCGTCGCCGGCATCCATGGCAACGAGCGCGCAGGCGTCGGAGCTGCGCGTCGCGTGCTCTCGGTGCTCGAGCGTCGCGTCGATCGCGTGCGTGGTGAGATGGTGGCCTTCGCCGGAAACCTCGGCGCGATGCGTCTCCGTGTCCGCTACCGCCATCGCGACATGAACCGCGTGTGGACCAAGGATCAGGTCTCCGACCTCGAGGCACGCGCCAAGACGGATCCGAAGTCCCTCGACGAAGAGCACATCGAGCAGCTCGATCTCCTCGAGTCCATCCGCGGCGCGATCAAGCGCGCACGGGGGCCGGTGTACTTGATCGACCTGCACACCACGAGCGCGCATGGTCTGCCGTTTGTCCTCTTCGGCGACACGCTCCGGCAGCGCCGCTTCACGAGCGCGTTTCCGATCCCGATCGTGATCGGCCTCGAAGAGCAGGTCGACGGCGTCCTCTCGGGTTACTTCACGACGCAAGGCTGCATCACCTGCGGTGTCGAAGGCGGGCAGCACGAAGACTCCGGATCGATCGACAACCTCGAGGCCGTCCTCCTCCTCGGCGCCGAGGCCGCGGGGCTCTTTGGCCCGGGCGTGATCACCGAGACGACGAACGCGTATGCGCTCCTCGAGCGTCGCCGCGGCAACATACCTCGCGTGCTCGAGGTCATCTCGCGCCGCGCGATCACGCCCGAAGACAAATTCCGGATGGAGCCCGGCTTCCAGAACCTCGCGCGCGCGAAGCAAGGTCAGCTCCTCGCGCGTGATCGCAACGGCGAGATCCGCGCGCCGAAAGACGGCATGGTGATCCTCCCGCTCTACCAAGGGCAAGGCGCCGACGGCTTCTTCTGGGGCCGTGAGGTGAGCCCCGCGCGCCTGCGCGTGTCCGAGGTGCTGCGAACGATGAAGGTCGATCGCTTCCTCGAGTTCCTTCCGGGCATCAAGAAGGATCCCTCCGAGCCACACACACGTCTCGTCGTCGACGAGCTCGCGTCGCGCGTCTACCCGGCCGATGTCTTCCACGCGCTCGGCTATCGGCGCGTCCGCAAGCGCCATCCTCACGTCACGATCGAGCGCCAGCGCGAGCGCTGAGCGAATGAGGGGGCTCGTGCTCAGCTCTGGATGAGGTGAGATCCAGGGGACCCGTTCAGGTGTGCGGGATCAGGTCGCTCGCGAGCCGGCACGTGTCTTGAACTGACGCTTATCGATGCGTCGTTTTCTCCAAGCCTGCGCGAGCGCTCTGTCGCTTGGTGCTGCCTTGGTGATCCTCGGCGCGCCCTCCGTCGCGACGGCCGCTCCGCAGAAGAATGCCGTGAGCGCGAAGGCGAAGGCCGCCGCGAAGAAGAAGGGGACATCCTCACCCAAGGCGACGCCGAAGACGCCAGGGAAGAAGGTCTACTCCGCGCCGCCGCCTCTCACCGCGGAGTCGCTCGGCCTCGACACGCCGCTCGCGTCGGCCGTGCCGAACGCCAACGCAGCGGCTGCTCCTGCACCAGCACCCGCGCCGGCCGAGCCCACGCCCGCACCTGCGCCTGCGCCGGAGCCAACGGCGCAAGAGAGCGCGCCGCCGATCGCGCTCGCGAGCCCCGACAAAGACAAAGTCCTCGAGCCCGGGGCGTCGCCTCGAAGGCATCTCTCGATCACGATCAACCCGGCGCCGATCATCGCCGGTCGTTACGGCATGAACGTGGAGCTCGTGCCCTTTCGTCATCACGCGATCGTGGCGAGCGGGTACTACCAGACGTTCACGCCCGCGATGCTGCGCGTGCTGATGCCGAAGGCGGTCGACACGAGCCATGGCGCGGCGGCGAAGGTCGGCGGTGAGCTTGGCTATCGCTTCTACTCGGGACGTGACGGCGCCAATGGCTTCTTCGCCGGCATCTCCGGCGTCGCGATGCCGCTCGCGTATCCGCGGCTCAACCAAGACCTCAAGTCGGAGGTCGTCTCGTTTTATGGATTCGGCGGCGCGGTCGACGTGGGCGTCCAGGCGATCACGAGCGCCGGCTTCACGATCGGCGGCGGCATCGGCGGCATGTACCTCGCGTACGAGCCGCCGAAGTCGGTCACGCCGCCCGCGGGCGTCGACGTTCCGAAGGTGGCCGAGCCGCACTTCTTGCCGCGGCTTCTCCTCGCCGCCGGCTGGTCGTTCTAAGACGCGCTAGTCGTCCTCGTCGTCGACCGGATTGCCGGTGCGAGGTCGTGGACCCGCAGGCGCGACGGGCGCGACCGGCGCTGGCGGGAGCGCGGCCTCGCCGTCGTAGTAGTCGTCCATGCCTTCGCCTTCGCCTTCACCGTCGCCCGCGTCGCCTTCGCCATACGCTGGGTAACCTTCGCGTTGGCGCTCGACGTCGATGCGCGCGCCATAACGCTTCTTCAGCGCCTCGGCCGTCTCCTTCGGGAGGTAGCACTCGCTGAGATCGATCTTCTCGAGGTGGGCGAAGCGAGCGCTCTCATCGAGGAGAAGCTTTGCGCCCTCCGCGTTCATTCCGCCTTGGCTGAGCGAGAGCGAGGTGAGCGACTTGAACAGCGGCACGCCGGCGAGCAGCTCGAGGAGCGCATTCGCCTGGTCGTGCTGCGTGATCGCGAGGTGACGCACCGTCGAGGACTCGCTCAGCGCGAGGAGGAGCGGCTCGAGGATCGCGATCTCCACGCGCTCGTAGGGGTACGCGGTGAACTCGATCGTGAGCGAGGAGAGCTTCGGCCACACGGCGTTCGTGAGCGGCGCGAGCACCTCGCGCGAGGCGTTCGTGGTGATCCAGACAGACGTCGCGTTCGGCAGCGCCAGGTCCGCAAACCCCACGTTTCCAGCCTTGATCGTGAGCTCCTCGAGCCGCGCAAGCCGCGGCCAGATCGCGCGCAAGCTCCCGACGTCGATGGCGCGTGGGCTCGACGTCGACGGCGCGAGCGTCAGCTTGCGGACGACCGGCGGCATCCCGACCTCGGCGAGCGCGCTGATCAGGTTACAGTTCTCGAACGTGCGATGTCCGAGCAGCTCGAGCTCCACAGCGCGGAGAAATCGCGCGGCAACGAGGTTGTGCAGCTCCACCAAGTCTTCACGCGTGGCCTCGGTGATGACGAGGCTATCGACGAAGCCGAAGCGCCACGTATGGGGGTACTTCGCGAAGTAGCCGAGCCAGCGACGTCCGTGTTGTGCGAGGAGCGCCTGCTCGCGGGCGGCGAGCTCGGTGTTCGACGCGTCCAGCGCGCGCATCGCCTGCACCGAGACGAGCTCGCCGAGGTCTTCCCCTTGCTCCTGCAGCCAGTCGCCGTACACGAGGTACGCGTCGGGCGCTTCGGGATCGGCGACGATCGCCGCTTCGAGCTCTTTGTTGCGCGGCGTGGTCATCAGCCCATCCGGAGCGCGATCACTTGGCGACGACAGCGTCGAGACCGAGGCGCCGGCTCGCTTCAGGGTCGACGGCCTCGACGCGACGAACCAGCTCGGTCACCTTCGCGGTGAGGAACCGATCGTCTCGCATGTGCTCGCGCGTGACGGCGGGCCGCGCGACGGCATACGCGAAGAGATCCGCTTTGTCTTCTTCGACGCCGCTCGTCGCATAGGCCGAGAGGAAGCCTGGGATCTCGGTCGTGGTCTTTGCCGCCCATGCTCCGCGAAGCGTGCGGCCGCCGGAGCCGTACGAGAACGCCGGCGCGTTGAGCGCTTCCCACGACGCGTCGGGCGACACCACGCCATCGTCGATCAGATCGAAGAAGTGGAAGACCTCGTGATGGAAGCAGCGCACGAGATCGCTCTCGACGCTCGTCGCGTCGATGAGGAGAAGGCCACCGACGTTGGGGAGGGAAGGGATCGGCCCGACACCTTCTGTGAGATCGCTCGCGAAGACCACACCAGCGAGGCGGATCTTCTTGAGGAACGACGGCGGGTAACGATCGAGCTCGCGCGCGACGAGACGCGACGCGACGTTGAGCTGTGCGGCGCTCGGCGGCGTGCCATGCACGGGGCCGTTCGACAAGGACAGCTCGAAGGGCTTCGTCGACTCGAGGAGCGGGACGCCGTTCGCGTTGCTCCGGATCGCGAAGCCGAACGCCGTGGCGTCGCTCGGAAGGGTGACGTCTTTCTCCGCGCCTTCGGCCTGACGCGTCGCGAGCACACCGACGCCTGCCGCGAGCGCGAGCGCACCGAAGACGAAGAGCGCCGTGGGCGAGGGGCGAAGCGGCATACCCCTCTTATACCAGGATGCGCGCGTGGGACGAGCGAGCTAGCCGGCGCGCTGCATTCGCACGACGGGCGGGGCGGCCGTCGTCGCATGATCACGAACGATCCCCATCCGTTCGACGACACCGTCGCGGTAGCGCTGCCAGCGAACGAGCGCGTCCATGCACGTGTCGACGACGATCTTGGTCGTCACGGGATCGGTCACGTTGTCGAGCAGGATCTTCCAGGCGTCGCCGCGGTGTCCTCCTTCGACGTCGCCGTGCGCGCGCACGAGCTGCATCGCGGCGGGCGGACAGCCGTAGTGGACGACGAGGGCGTGTCGCTCGACGGCCGCGTCTCCGTGCGGGCGCTTGTAGGTCCCGGCGAGCTCGCCGCGTTCGTTCACGCTTCCTTCGACGAAGATCGTCAGCAGCGCGGCGGCCGCTTGCCAAGGACCCTTCGCCGACATCTCGAAGAGCCACTCCTTGTACGAGGCCGCGGCGGGGTGAAGATCCTCTTCGTTCGTGAATTGCGAGCGCGAATAGCCGAGGCCCTCCATCATCCGAAGGAACAGCTCCGGATGCGGCGCGCTCTTCGAGAGACCGCCGGTCTGCTCCTCGTAGATGTTCTCGGCGAGCGCGCGTCGCACGTCGATGAGGTCCGGCACCTGCCCGAGGCAGCGCGCGAGGAGCACCGGAAAGTCACGCACGTAGACCGCGTACTCGTGGCGAAAGTGCACGAGGAGCTGCGCGCGCGTGAGCCCTGGCTTCGTGAAGGCCGGGTACGCCCAGTGATGCTTCTGGTCCATGATCGCGAGCAAGCGCTCGACGGTCGGATGGCTCAGCGGAAAGGACGAGGAGACGGGCGAGGAGGACGAGGAAGTGCTCACGACATCATCGTTCCACTCGGCGCGTGGTCCGTCACGTTTTCGGACCCGATCGAGGATGCGAGAAGTCGAAGAACCCCTCCCGAAGACTTATTGATTGAGCGAAATCGCGACCGCAAAGGCCCAGAAGAGGTAGAGCCCAACGACGCTCGCAAGCGCGACCGGAACGACCGCGCGCCCAGCTCCTCCAAGGAGCTTCACGTAGAAGGGCACGTCTTCGAATTCACGGAGGAACGCCGCGCGCGCCGCGCCATGGATGCGTCGCTCGGGTGACGGTGCGTGCCGAGGTAGCTCGCGAAGCGCATGCAGCAAGGCGTCGCCGTCCGTCGCGTCCGCCTCGGGGTCGACCTTGTTGCGGTCCGTGTTCGTGCTGCTCATACCAACTCTCCGTGTGCCTTCTTCTTCGCCGGCGAGGCCGACGAGGATCCTTTTCGTTCGAGCGACGCCAGCTTGTCCGTCAGCTCTTTCCGTGCCCTGCTGAGTCGCTTTCGAAGCGCCTCGTACGAGATGCCGAGGATCTTGGCGACCTCCTCTTGATCCATGCCTTCGACGCCGATCAAGAGAAGCACCTCACGCGAGCCGACGGAAATGCTCTGCATCGCCGTCTCGAGCGCACGCAGCGCGACGGCATGCTCGTGCGCCTCGTCCGGCATCGGTTCGAGCGACGCCGCGCTGACCGTCTCGAAGCCCATCGTCACGATGCGCGAGAGGTCGAGCATCGCCCACCGACGATGGCTCAAGAAGGCGTTGCGGGCGATCGTGAAGAGGAGCGGGCCGAGGCGCGTGTCTTCGCGGAGGCCAGGCGCTGCCTTCGCGAGCTTGATCCACGTCTCCTGCGCGAGGTCTTCGGCGGTGTCGCGGCGATTCGACAGGCGAAGGAGAAACGAAAAGATGCGTGTGTTGTACTGGGTGTACACGCGATCGAACGTGACGACGTCGCCGCGCCGAAGCCCGTCGACGAGCGCGCGATCTTCCGCGCTCGGCTCGCCGTTTGGAGTGTCGTTCGCGTCGTTCGTGGTCGCCATCACGCCTTCTCGGCCGCCGCGCGCTCGTCCATACGGCGGCGGCCCACCGCGACGAGCATCGACGACATCGCCAGAAACGAGAAGCCAAGGATGCCGGGGCTCGTCGACTCGGCGAGCCCTTCGGTCATGATGTGGAACGCGCGCGGAAGGTTCTTCGCTTCGACGTCGACCGGCGTCTCCTCCTCCGCGCGAGGCTCCGCGCCGTGACCTGTGTGGCTGAACGCGCGCTCGCCCGCCGCGAGCGTGGCCCCGACGTCGGCGCACGAGGCGGCGAGCGTCCCGAAGAGCGTCGCCGCGCCCATCATCTTGATGAAGCCGAGGCTCTGCTTCTTCGCACGGAGCGCGAAGTGAAAGGCCGCGAGCAGGCCGACGATGCCCGTGAGGAGGATGAAGAGCATCGGCGGAACGCCGCCGTTTCGAATCAAGGTCCACATGCTTCTGGCGTCATGACGCGCCAAAGAACGACGTGTGACAAGAAAAGAGCGACTGCGGGCACTACACCGCAAAATCGACCTCCAAACGCTGTTATGTGCAGGATGCATATATCGATTTCTGCACGAATAACGGACGAAAATGGGCGATCCGCGCACATGCGAGCACCACGCATCAAGCATCGGCACAATCGGGCACTTTTTTTGGCATGGCGACTGCGTTCTCGTGCGAACGGGCGTCGCGCTGTGCGACGCTTTCGCGGTCACGAGTCACGAGCTGGCAGGGTGAATCCCCCACGTTGGGGAGCTTACCCCCCAACAACGACGCGTTAACCGGTGTGATGGTGAGCCGAAAGCGAGCCCCACACCGTTCACGTGGGAGATGGAAGAGAATGCGGCCACTCTCGTTCTACAGGTTTCCCCTGCTCGCAGTCGCGGTGCCCCTCGCGGTGATGTTTGCCGCGTGCGGTGAAGACGAAAATCCGGGCACCGGCCGGCGCGTCGGGGACAACGGCGGCGCCGGCGCAGACGCGGGCATCGTCGTCCCGGGCGGCGATCTTCCGGACGAGCAGTTCCCGCCGGCATTGCTTGCACCCTACACGGGTCCGCCGATCGACTACTACGACAACACGAACGTCAATTACATCCAGCTCAAGGCACGCATCAACCGCGTGTTCGCGGACAACGGCATCGGGGGAAACACCGAGACGTATCTCGCGAACAAGATCGCGCTCCTCGGCGGCGCCGACTTCGTCACCCACTTCAGCGAAGCGCGCAACATCACGCCCGACTTTCTCCTCGCGCTCGACGGTGTCGCGAAGGACGCGTGCGCGCGCGCGGCGACGAACAAGTCCGGGCCGTTCGCGGGCGCAGACCCGGCGACCGACGCTCCCGGCGGGCCGAGCGGCGTCGTCGGCCAGCTCTACGATCGAATGCTCTTCCGCCCGCCGACGGCGCAGGAGACGACCGACACCGTCGGCCTCTACAACACGCTCGTTCCGCTCACCACGTCGAAGACGGACGCATGGGCCGGCGTCTGCGAAGCGCTCGTCCGCCATCCGGACTCGATCTTCACGCTGCCTCCGAGCGTGAAGACGCTCCAAGGCGTCGACAAAGAGCGCATGCAGCTCGTGAAGCTCGCCAACGATCTCGTGGGTCGCCCGCCGACGCCCGAAGAGATGATGCAGCTCGCCGGCAAGACGGTCGACGAGAAGGTGGACCACTTCATCGCGACGCCCGACTTCCGCGCGTTTTACCTGCATCGCGTGCAGGTCCGCACCGAGAGCATCGGCACCCCGGAGAGCAGCGAGCCGGCACGTCTCTGGACGTACCTCGTCACGACCGGCGCGCCGCTCCAGGAGCTCTTCACCGCGGACTACTCCGTCGACGAGGCGTTCAACAAAGTGCCGCGAGGCCCCGAGCACGGAACGACCGGCCTCCTCACGATGCCGGGCTACATCAAGACGAAGCCAGGCCTGCCGCACTACAACTACGCGGCGCGCGTCATGACCGACTTCATGGGTCAGGTCTTCGAGGTGCCCGAGTCGATCATCGCGATGCGCGTCCCCGGCGCGGTCGCCTCGACGGTCGAGCCCGGGAGCGTCTGCATTGGCTGCCACGGCGTGCTCACGCCGCTCGAGACGCAGCGCCTCCGCTGGGCCGACGACGGCACGTACCGGACCGTCGACGAGAAGGGCGCCAACATCGACGACTCCGATCGCGGCATGGTCCCCGACTATCCGTTCAAGGGTCAGGGCATGCAGGCGTTCGCGACGCAGGCCGTGAAGAAGGAGAAATTCCTTCGTCAGACCTTCCAATCGCAGTTCCTCTTCTTCATGGGCCGACCCATGCGTTACGACCTCGACGAGCGCACCGTCTATCTTGCTCTGTGGCTGAAGACCTTCGAGAAGAAGGGCGACATGCGCGAGCTCATCAAGATTGTCGCGAACGTTCCAACCTACTTGGGGCAGTGAGAAAAACCGCCATGAAACGTAGAGCCTTTCTCTCAGGTCTTGGTGCGACGTACGCGATCAGCATGCTCGATTGGTTGCGCTTCTTCCGGCGCAACGGCGTGCCAGGCACGGCGAAGGAGCTCGGCATCGCCGAGGCGGCCGCGCAGGTCGTCGGCGAGCCGCGCTTCCTCGTCTACTGGTTCCTCGAAGGTGGATGGGACGGCTACTCGATGTTCAACCCCGTCGCCACGCGCAACGACGCGACGGGAGGAGCGACCGCTCCGCCGGAGCAGCAGATCTATCGACCGAACATCGCGCTCGTGAACGGGCTCTATCCGATCAACAAGCAGGGCAACATCAGCTACGGCCACATCGCGGCCGGCGGCACGTCGCTCTTCAACGACATGGCGGTCGTGTCGAGCCATCACGGCGGCACGTTCCACTCGGGAAGCCGCCTCAACTACCACATGGGCACGTACCAGTTCTCGCCATCGGCGGCGCGAAAGCCCGAAGAGCGCTCGGTCATGCAAGCGTTCTGCGAAGCGTATGGGGCGAGCTACTTGCTCCCGCACATCAGTTGGCACAGCTGGCTCTCTGATGGTGAGCTCTCGCCAGCGAACTACCCGGAGGGCACCGGCTACTACGAGAAGCTCGGACCGGCATACGCCCAGACGATCTACGGCAACATCCCCGACGTCATGCGCCAGCGCATCCAGCAGATCGCGGCGAGCGCGGGCGCCGGTCGTGACGCCGAGATCCACAAGTTCGTCGGCAACCTTCACGAGAACTTCATGAAGGACAAGAACAGCGAGACGGTGAAGGCCTTCGCTGCCGCCGTCACGTTGCACAAGACGCTCGTGAGCGCAGGCTCCACGATCAACCCCACCACGCTCTTCTCGGATGCCACGCTGCGCGGCGAGTTCAACATTCAAGCGGCCGACGAGAAGACGACGTCCACGTCCGTCAACGGCAACCCGGCGCGCTCGAAGAACTCGCCCGCGACGAACGTGCAGGCGCTGATGACCTATGAGCTCATGACCAAGGGCGTGAGCTGCGGCTTCTGGATCGAGTCACGCGGCATTCGCGGCTTCGACTCGCACCGCAACCGCGCGTTCGTCCTTCAAAATAAGGGCCAATACGATCAGAAGAACCAGATGGACACGGAGCTCTGGAAGCCGCTCTCCGCGTTCGTGAAGCGCCTCAAGAGCACGCAGTACGCGCAATCGGGCAAGAGCTTCTTCGATCTGACGACGATCGTGCTCGCGTCCGAGATGGGCCGCTCCGTCTCCGGCGGCGACGACGACGTATGCCAGCACTGGGACACGAGCTCGGTCGCGTTCCTCGGCGGCTCGGTCAAGGGCAACACGCAGTGGGGCGCGGTCGGCAATCAGTCGCTCGACTCGATCCCGATCATGCCGAACGGCACGCTCGATCCGTCCTACGATCCGGCCACCGGTGTGCTGAAGGCGGGCCAGAACAAAGCGCCCGACAGCTTCGTCACGAACGCGGGCAACGTCTACGCGACCGCGCTCGAGCTCGCCGGCATCCCGAAGGCCAACCAGAAGGGCAAGAACCTCAGCCCGCCGCTCTCCTTCGTGAAGAAGTAACGCCGCGCGCTGCTCAACGATCCAGGAGCGGGCCGTCGACGCGCGCTTGAAAGATGAAGTATGGAGGGACGCACGCGCCGGTGGTTTGCGGTGCGTTCGGCACGCGCGCGCATCCGTAGTCAGCGCGGCATGGGTGATGGGCGTCGCACGAGGCGACCCACGCGGTGACGAAGTGGCGATCGATGCATCGCTCGATCGGCTCGCGTGACAGAAAGCAGTCGGCTTCGTAGCCAGCGGCCGGGAGCGGAGCGCAGATCGATCCGTCGGCGCGTCGCTCTCCGATCGCGCCGGCGTCGCAACGCTCGCTGCACATGCCGCCGGTGAAGCCGAGCCAGTTCGGGGCACAGAACGCCCCCGTGAGCTGGTCGCCGGAGGGCGCGGGGCAAGCCTCGTCGGGCTTCGACGTCGTCACGATCGGGCCTTCGGCGCGATCGCTCGGGACGATCTCGGCGAGCTCCTCGCACGGCGCGCCGGGCCGCTTCGAATACGGCTCGGCGCACAGGCCGATGCCCGTGACGTGTGCGTCCTTGCAGGTGAGGCCTGGCTTGCAACCGAACGACGCGAGCCCGGGGATCACGCTGCAGTCGTCGCCGAGGGCGCCCTTCGGGTAGCTCGCGAAGGGACGTGGCGGTGAGGGTGTGCCGGCGCGTGCGTGTGCGAGATCGATCGCGCGCCATTCGAGATCGTCACCGAGGTGAGGGGAGTGACCTACCGCGAGCGCGTTGAACGACCTCGTGGTCCGCTCCTCGCCGAGGAGATGAAAGCCGGCGACACCACGCGACTGGTGGCAACCCACGCACGTCATCTCGTCGAGGCGTCGCAGAAAAAGCTCGGGCGTCGACGCGACCTTCATCGTGTGGGGAGCCGCGTCGTTCTCGAGGTCGCGTGCCGTCATGACCGTGCTGAACGGACGGTTGTTGGGCTGCGTGAGATTGCGTGGCGAGACCGACACGACGCGCTCGGCGAGGAGCTCGCGAGGGAGGACCGCGCGGTTGTCATCGATCTCCTCCGCATGCGCCTTCGCCCAGCCGAGGAGCTTGCCCGGCGCGATGTCGGCGCGCGGCGTGTTGAAGAGCCCATCGACCTCGAGCGACGTCGGACCCGTCACGGCAAACGAACGAAGCACGTACCCTGCGCTGTCATCCATGTCACGACGCGCGCCCGGCGCATGAAGCGACTGGAAGTTGATCTCGATCTGCGCCGGCGGCGGGAGCGAACGAACGATCGCGACAGCGTCTTCGCGATCGAGCCATCGCTTCGCGACCATTCGGCAATCCGTCTCGCCGCGAAGCATCGGCTGCGGGATGCGCACGTTGACGGTCATCGGCAGGCGTGTCGGCGGACGGCGTGGGTTCTCGAGCACGAGCCGGTAGACGAGGCGCGCCTCACCGCACGTCGACGAGTCGAAGCGACGCCGATCGATCCGGTTGACGAGCCCGGTCAGCTCGAAGCGACCGCGCGTCAGCCATTTCGGATCGAAGGGACGTCGCGGGTCGTCTTTGGGATGCCCTCGCGTGAGCTCGCGCATGTCGCGCTCGACGACCTTCGCGATCTGCCGGAGCCGATCGGGGCCGACCACACGCGTGAACGAGAGCCCGCGATCTTCGAGCGCCATCAGCGCGCTTGGATCATCGAGGAGGAGCGGCTCGGCACGAACGACAGGCACGGACGGCTTCGTCATGATGACGAGCGCGATCACGAACGCGGCTGCCGAGAGATGAAGACGCACGAAGGGCCTCGAACGAGTCGACGATCCTAGCGTGCGTCACGCGATCCGACGGAACGATCAGGTGTGCGGAGGAAGTGGCATTCCAAGCGCTCCCGGAGGCGGACCACCGCTTCCGCTCGAGCTCCCGCCGCTCGAGGGCTTGCACGTGCCGGTCTTCGGGATCGGCATGCCGAGCGCGCCGGGCGGCGGTCCACCGCTCGTGGAGCTGCCTGAGGAGCTCGGATAGATGCAGTCGAGGCCAGCGTTGCACGGCTGTGAGGAGCTGCAGGTCCCCCCTTCTTCACCCGGCGAAGGCTTCTGGCACGTTCCGTCTTTCGGCGGCAATGGCATGCCAAGCGCGCCAGGTGGCGGACCCGACGAGGTGCTCGTGTTCGACGGGAGAGGCATGCCGAGCGCGCCGGGCGGCGGCGCCGTCGACTTCTGCTTGCAGAGGAGCCCGGTCTTGCATGCCTTCTGCGCGTTGCACACGGCGCCCTCTTCGCCCGCCTTCTTCTTTTTGATTTCGTCTTCGGAGGGCGAGCCGCTGCCGTCGTCGGAGGTCCCATCGTCGTCACCACCGGTGCACGCGATGAGCGCGATGGGCCCGAGGGTGGCGAGGGAGAAGAAGGCAACAGCGAGAAGAGAGGAACGCATGGGCAAGAGTCCTTTCGAGACGGGCGGTCGAGGCGTGCGTCTGCAAGACAAATGCCTGTAGTTGAATGTATGTAACTAGGCGACACAACACGCGCGATCCCCCGCAAAATTGAGGGGTAGCGGGCTCGCCTGTGCTCCCGAGGATCCACCAGACCTGGCGTGGTTATCCCGAACGAGTTAGCGGCGGTGCCTCCATCATCGCGTCGGGGCGGGATTGCCTGGAATTCGCCTACGGAAGACCGCGCGGAGTAGAACGGACGACGGACCCCGTGCCTTCACGACTCGGCCTCTTCGTCCTCGCGCTCGCTCTTGGGGCTTGCTCGCGTCGCAGCGGCGAGCCGTCTTCGGATGCCGGCGTCGCTCACACGACGGCGGCGACGGTCACGGACAACGCGGCGTCGGGTGACGCAGGGTTCATCAGCGCGGCGACGGAGCTCGGCGCCAGCGGCGCCGCGGACGCAGGACTGTCGCGCGCGCTCGCCTCGCAAGCCACCACGACCGCGCAGGCCTTCGACATCCCCGCCGGTGAGCTCCTCGCGGGGAGCGCGCAAGGAGACGAAGGTCGTGACCCTGCGCTCGAGCCAGCGCTCGTGCCGATCAAGCTTGGCGCGTTCCGTATCGATGCGCTTCCTTATCCGAACGATCCGTCCGCCGCACCGACGATGGCCGCGTCGCCGAGCGAAGCGTCGAGCCTCTGCGAGGAGCGGGGCGCGCATCTCTGCACCGAGCTCGAGTGGGAGCGCGCATGCAAAGGTCCCGAAGGCGACGCCTTCGCCACCGGCGCGTCGTGGAACAGCGACTGCGACCGCCTCCCGTCGCGATGCGCATCCGGCTTCGGCGTGCGCGCGATGGGTTTCATGCGCGAGTGGACATCGAGCACGTTCGACGGCGAGAAGAACGCGCCCGTGCTCCGTGGGGGTGCCGGTCATCGCTGCGCCGGTCGCCAGCGCATGCGCTCGCGCGGCGCGAAGACGCCGATCGGCAGCGCGGCGTTTCGCTGCTGCGCTGGCGATCGCAATGACGCCGCGATGCCTCCGATTACACCGCGCGCGGCCTTTCGAAAGACGAGCCTCGACGCCGCGGATCTCGCGAAGATCTTCGCGAGCGTCCCCGAGCTCGCGCGCATCGCCGAAGGCGTCAAGCTCTACGCCGACGCGGACGTGAAGAGCATCCTCTCGCGCTCGGGTGCGTCTCCGGATGGCATCACGTTCACCACGGCGCCGATCCTGTGGAGCCCGGAGCTCGGCGTCGAGGTGCTCGTCGCGACCGGCCGCGCGAAGAAGACGAGCTTTGTCGTCGCGCTCTGGCCGGAGTCGTCACCGTCTGCGGCCGACCAGCTGAGCGCCAAGGACAAATACCGCTTCGCCTCGTCCTTCTTGCTCCTCGGCGACATCGCCCCCGTCGCGCTGGCGTACGAGCCGTCGCACAAGAAAGAGCTTCGATGGACCACCTGCTGGGGCTGCGCCGGCGAACAAGGCATGGTGAGCCTGCGCGATGACGGTCGCATCGTGATCGTGCAGTAAGCTTACGGCAACGTGGCCGCGCCCTTCGTCCTCACGCGACGTGCGATCCTCGAAGGGGTCTTTGGCGCCTTCGTGATCCAAGGCTGCTCGTCGCGAGAGGACGGCGACGCCACGTTGCCCATCGACGCCTGCGCGATCGATCCAGGTCGCCTCGGCGCGCGCATTCCGTTCCTCGATGAGGGGCAGCAGGCGCTCGAGGTGCCGGTTGGAGAGGGGCACGATGGCCGCCTTTACACCGATCTCACGAAGCTGAGCGACGCGTCTTCGCTCGTGATCGACAACGCGCGGTTCTACGTGCGGACGAACAAGCCCGATCGCATCGACGACGCAAAGCCGTGGACGATTCGCGTCGGTGGCGTTGGGTTCGCCAGCGATCTCGATTGGTCGATCGCCGACATCGCGGCGCTCGCGAGCGAGGAGACGAGGACGACGCTGCTCGAATGCTCCGGCAACGCGCGCGGCGGAAGCTTCGGCTTGATGAGCGTCGCGCGATGGCGGGGCGCCCTCGTCGAGCGCGTGCTCGACCGCATCGGCGCTCCCGCGCTCGTGGCGACGGCGAGGATCTCGATCTCGGGCTTCGACGACGACTCGCATCCGTCGACGCACTCGACCCCCGGCGCGAGCTGGATCTTCACCCGCGACCAGCTCGTGCGTGCGCGCGCGTTCTTCGCGCTCGAGATGAACGGCGCGCCGCTCCCCGGACCGCACGGCGCTCCGATCCGTCTCGTCGTTCCGAATTGGTATGGCTGCAGCTGCATCAAGTGGGTCAACGAGATACGGGTCGTCGGCGACGATGAGCCCTCCACCGCGCAGATGATCGAGTTCGCGTCGCGCACCCACCAAACGGGTGAGCCAGCGCTCGCGCGTGACTACCAGCCGGCCGAGATCGATCTCGCGGCGATGCCCACCCGTGTCTTTCGGATCGCCGATCGCGATCGGAGCGTGCTCGTCGCAGGCGTCTACTGGGGTGGCTTGAGCGTTCCGGCCGCGCTCAGCCCACCGCTCGAGATTCGCGCAGGCAACCTCGCGCCGCGCACGGTACAGGTCTGCGTGCCACGAGAGAGCACCGAAAGCTGGGGTCTCTGGTCCGTCGTGCTCGATGACGTCGCCTCCGGCGCGACCTACGACGTGCGGCTCCGCTCGCTCGACGCGACGCTTCGAACGCGCCGACTCGACACTGGATTTTACGCCCGATCCTTCACGATGCCCTGACAAGGCTCATCGACAAACGGGCGCATCTGCGACTTCGCGAGGAACGTTGATCCTTTTCGTCGGGACGAACGCACTCTGAGGGCATGGTGACCGCGCAATCGTTTCCGATTCACACGCTTGCACGCCTCGAAGAGCTCGAGCAGAAGCTAGGACGTGAAGGCGACGCCCACGAAGCGCACGACGACATCGACGCCAGCGAGCGGCCGACGTTGCCCTCGATCCCGGTCGGACCGCGCGAGGAGAAGCGCGAGGAGAAGCGCGACGACGTGTCTCGTGATCGCGAGACGCTTGACGCAACGCCGAGCGATCAAGCGCTGATCCGCCCGCGCTACGCGTCAGGGCCGCGGCTTCGCAAGCTCCCGATGCCCGTCGCGTTCGCGACGCCCGACCGCGCGTTCTTCGCGCAGGAGCACGACGGATGGCAGGAGCTGACCTCGCCGCACGATCGACCGACGCCCGTCGTCGACGTGAAGGCCGAGGTCACCCATGACGACGCGGTGCGCGAATGGTGGCTCATGCAGCGCCGCGATGGGCTCGCGCGCTGGGTCGTCTTCGCGATCGCGCTCTGCACCGCGCTCTCCGTCGCGGCGTTCGTCGCTCCGCTCGCGCAGTGACGATCGCTACTTGAAATAGAGCGTCTCTTTTTGACCGTGCGCTGTGATCTTCGCGTCGACGATCGCGATCACGTCCTTCGCGCGCGCGGCCATCGCGGCGACGACGGCGCGCGAGACGAGCGGGGTGCCCGGTGATTCGTCGCCGAGCATCGCCTGGATCTTGTCTTCGTCGAGGCGGCGAAGCTGCGCGACGAGGCCCTTCGAGAAGCGGTCGACCGCGCCGACGAGCTGCTTGTTCTTCGCGAGGGCCTCTTTCGGCGGGGACTCCATGAAGGCCGCGTCGTTGTCGATGAAGAGGACCGTCGCCCCGGTCTTGTCGAGGCCGACGTTGCCTCCGCTCATGCGGTCCCAGTTGCCGGCGATCATGTCGAGGACGAGCATCGTGCTGAGCTGGCGGGCGAGCTCCGTTTTGTCTTCGGGGATGATCTTGCCGTTCGTCAACCAGTCGCGGGTCTCGGTGCGAAGCGGCTCTTTCTCGATCGCCCAAAAGCCGAGGCCTTCGATCCACGGGATGAGGGCGCCCTTCGTCTTGCCACCTTCGACGATCGCCTCGTCGGCGAAGAGCGACGCGCCTGCGTCGTTCGCGGACACGGCCGCGGCCACCTTCGAGGCCTCGAAGACCCGAAAGCATGCCGGCGGCACGTTGTGGATCCCGAGCGCTTCGGCGAATCGATACGCGGCGATCTCGCCCTTGTAGCGATCCTTGACCTTCTTGGCGTTCGGCTTGAACGCGTACTTCTTTCCGGTCGAGAGCTCGATCTTGAAGACGACGGAGGTGTGGCCGACGCTCTTGCCTGCCTTCGGATCGCCTTCGTTCACCTCGCTGCAATCGAACGTGGTGCTCGCCGTGGCGGCGTCGGACATCGCGGCGTCGACCATCGCGGCGTCGTGTGTGACGTGCGTGCTGACGCGGATGCCTGCCTCCTCGGCGCGCGCGGAAGGGGAGGGCGGAGGAGACGGCTTCTTGTCGTCACATCCGAGCGTCGCGGTGATGGCTCCGACGCTCGCCGCGAAGAGAAGAGAGCGCACCGACGCGAACGCGCGCACGTGCCTACGCCTCGGAGGCGACGCGCTCGAAGAACGCACGGATGCGCTCTCCCACCAGCTCGGGCTGCTCGATCGGCGCGACGTGGCTTCCACCCGTCACCATGAGCAGCTCGGCCTTCGGCATGCGCTCGGCCATCCAGGTGGAGAGCGACGCGGGCGTGAACGTGTCCTTTTCGCCGGCGATGACGAGCACCGGGACATCCACGTCGGCGAGCCACTCCTCGGCGCTATGCTCGCCCGCGGCGCGCAGCATGCGAAGGAACATCGGAAAGTCGACGTGCGTCATGTGCTTCAAATACGGGATCATGTCTTCGCTGCGCACGTTGCTCGGGTCGACGTCGCGCGCGAGGAGCGCAGCTTTGAACGCGACCTCGGGCGGAATGCGTGACCAGATCGCGCGCGCGATGTCGGGCTGCTTGTCGACGATGTCCATCAGCTTCGGGAGGATCATGTCGAGGATGGGCATCCCCCGGAACGACTGCGTGACCTTGCCGTAGCTGCCGCAGATGAGGACGAGGCCTTTGACGTTCTTTCGGTAGAGGTGCCACTCCTCGAGCGCCACTTGCGTGCCCATCGAGTGACCGAGGATGACGCAGGGCGGATCGGTGAGGAAGTCGCGAACCTTCCGAAGGTCAGCGGCATGCGCCGCGATGTCGACGCGGTCCTTGTCGACCGGCGCCGCGCTTCGACCGTGGCCGCGGTAGTGCCAGTGAGCGACATCACAGATCTCGGCGACCTCGCGCCAGAGATACTTCCAGATGAAGCCGTCGCAGAGGACGCCATCACAGAAGATCGCGCGCATACCGAGCTTGCTCGCGCTCGTCGGCGCGTCTGTGCTCTTCGGTTTCGTACGCACGAAGAGCCTGGTGCCGTCCTCCGCGAGGGTCGTGTGGTGACTCTCGTCAGGATCGGGCGGTGGTGGCCGACCCGAAGGCGGTGGTGGCAACGAAGGCGGACGTGCGTCACTACTCAAAGGAAACGCACTCCGTGATGGAAGGTGTGATCTTCACGCCAGAACGTATTGCGAGAGCACACACAGCTGGGCACACGAACAGCGATCGCCCAGCTTCGTGGCACGAAGTGGGCGTCGCTTCACGTGTGCGGCTGAGTTTCAGCCCTCGTCGTCGTCGTCGCCGCCGTCGACTTCGTTGACGCTCGGGAGCTTCTTGATCTCGAGTCGTGAGATCTTCCAGGCGCGCTGGACGACCCACGAGAGAGAACGGTCGAGGCGAGCTGCCTCTTCCTTGATCTCCTGAAGCATCGACTCGGGGAAGTAGAGGCTCTGCTTCCTCTTGTCCGTCTTCGAGCTCTCGCTACGCAGATTGCTGATCGAGTCCTTGTCGTTGGCCAAGGCAGGCCTCCTGTGGTGGTGATGAGGGCCACCGGAACGCACTATCGGCCCTCTAGCCCCGTGCACCGACAATGATCCACGTCTGCAGAGAATCCGTCCACACGTTTTTTCGTTCGTGCAGGTTCTCCGGGCAAAGAGCAATTCCGCTATCGCATCAACGGGTTCGCTTCGATAAGAGGCGCTTTGTGTCGCCAGATGTGCAGTGCCTGGGGAATCCGCTCACAAAAGGGCTTTAAACCCAGCCTTCCATGCATTTTCGTAGGTGGACGCGCGCAGGCCGTGGAGGGCGCGAACCTCGTGCAAAGCCTTCGAGCGCTGACACAGGCCCACGCGCACCCGCTAGGCTGACCCCGTGAAGTTTTTTCGGATCCTCTTTCCCACGCTGGCCGCCTTCGCTGGTGGAGTCGTTCTTGGTGGCCTCCGCGCCGAGGCGACGCCCGAGCGCGAGAACCCCTACCAGGCCGTCAATCAGATGGGACGTGTCCTCGTGCAGGTCGAGAACCACTACGTCGATCCCGTCGAGCGCGAGAAGCTCGTCGAAGGCGCGATCAAAGGCATGGTCGAGAACCTCGATCCGCACTCGGCGTACATGCCGCCGGAAGAGTGGCGGCAATTTCAGAGCGACACCGAAGGGAAGTTTGGCGGCGTCGGTCTCGAGGTCGACGGACGCGGCGACAAGTTGATCGTCATCGCGCCGATCGAAGGCTCGCCCGCGCAGCGCGCAGGTGTGAGGAGCGGCGATCAGATCGTCGCGGTCGACGGCGAGGACGTCATCGGCCAACCGCTCGACAAAGTCGTCAAGCGAATGCGCGGCGCGGCGGGCACGAAGGTCAAGATCACGATGCTGCGTGAGTCGAAGAGCGGAGCGTCGTCGAAGAGCAAGTCCGACAAAGACAAAGAGAAAGACAAAGAGAAGGAAAAAGAGCTCAAAGAAGAGAACGCGGACGCAGGCGCAGCCGCGGACGCCGCTCCGCCCGAGCGCACCGGCCAGACGCTCACCTTCGAGCTCACGCGTGAGGTGATCCACGTCAGCGCGGTCCTCCACAAGCTGCTCGACGGCAACGTCGGCTACCTCCGCATCAAGCAGTTCCAGGAGCGCACGCACCAAGAGCTGATGGCAGGCGCCGCGAAGATGCGCGCCGAAGGGAAAGGATCGCTCGCGGGCATCTTGCTCGACGTTCGAAGCAACCCCGGCGGCCTCGTCGACGAGGCGACCGAGATCGCCGACGAGTTCTTGTCGACCGGCGGCATCTACTCGATGCGCCACCGCGGACAGATCATCGAGGACCTCAAGGCGCGCCCTGGCGGCGCGTTCGCCGATTTGCCCGTCGTCGTCCTCGTCAACGAATGGAGCGCAAGCGCGAGCGAGCTCCTCGTCGGCGCGCTCCAGGACAACAAACGCGCGACCGTCGTGGGCGCGAACACGTTCGGCAAAGGGAGCGTGCAGTCGATCCTTCCGCTGCCGAGCGGCGCCGGCCTGAAGCTCACGACCGCGCGCTACTACACGCCGAGCGGTCACGCGATCCAGGCCGACGGGATCCATCCCGACGTCGTGCTCGAGCCAGGCACGCGCGCGCCCGCGGAGTCGCCGAAGATCGTGCGCGAGCGTGATCTCCCCGGGCACCTCCCGGCCGAGGGTCCGCAGGGCGGCAGCGTCCCGCGCGGCGATGCAGGCGCGAGCACGATGCGCGTCGACGCCTCCGCCGGAGACGAGGTCGCCGGCTCGCTTGCCCGCGACATCCCGCAAGACCCGTCCTCGTCGACGGACGTGGTGCTCCGCGTGGGCTACCAGATGCTACGCGCGCAGATGACGACGAAGTCCACGGGTCTCGCCCGCTAGCTCCTCGCGGTCTTCTTCGCTCGCGCGTCTTCTTCTCTCCGCATCTTGCTGGGCGGGAACGCAGGCGGGAACGTCATCACCCGTTGGGTGTCGACCACTCGACCGACGGCGTGCACGCTCGCTCGCTATTCCTTCTCGTCGCGGAGCACGATCGCGGCGTGCACGAGCGGCATGAGCAAGATGAACGTTACGGCGACGAGCGCGAAGCTCACCCACGTCCAGTCGCCGGGCGGGCCGATGCGGAGAAGTGAGAAGAGCATCACGCCGATGCCCATGATCGCGTGCATGCGCGTGGGCGCTCGCCAGACGAGGGCGCTCGTGGTCACCGCGAGGACCGCGCACCCGATCGCGAGCACGCTCTTCCAGCTCCACGCGACCTCCGCGCGTGCAAACCACCCGATGAGGGCAAACCCGGTCAACGCGCTGAAGGTGAGCAGCGCAATCGACGCGAGGAACGCCGCTCGCCTGGATACCTGATCGTCCACGGGTTTTTGGAGA
The DNA here is from genome assembly GCA_044227045.1 of Labilithrix sp. GTDB lineage: Bacteria > Myxococcota_A > Polyangia > Polyangiales > Polyangiaceae > Labilithrix. Next base: position 84,754 of record JBGAFW010000012.1, on the reverse strand, counting down.
GCTACGAAGGGAGACAACGGAACGGAACGGAACGAGAGTCTACATCAACCACGGATGCGGATGGCGTACGTGAGCTTTGCGACGTTCTTCAGCACGTTGGGGACGCGCTTGAAGAGGTTGATCGAGGGTGGGCGCTTCTCGATGACCCGGACCGGGATCTCCTTGGTCCGCACCCCACCGCGATCGGCGCGAATGACGAGCTCGCTGGCGAACACGTCCTTGTCGACCAGGCACGACCGTACGATGTCGAGTAGCGCAAGGCGGCGAAATGCTTTGAGCCCATGGGTGTCCGTGCCGCGGAACCCGAGCATGACCTTCAGCATGGTCGAGTACGCGATGCTGGCGGCGTGACGGATGGCGGGGCGATCGTCCTCCGCGCCTTGGGCGAGCTTCGACCCGATGACGAGGTCGGCTTCGCCGCTCTCGAGGATGTCGACCGCGCGCTTGTGGAAGTCAGCGTCACAGAGGTCGATTTCGTCGCAGATGACGAGCTCCCCGCGGGAGAGCAGGATGCCCTGTTTCAGGGCTTTGCCGTAGTTCGGCTCGCCCATGCTGATGATCTTCACCTGACCATCCGCCGCGTTCCCGTACTTGCGCGCGAGCTCCTGGCCGATCTCGATTGTGCGATCCTTCGAGCCGTTCTCCGCGAGGATGATTTCGTACGTCCATCCGAAGGGCTTCAGCCTCTCACGGACGTCGACGACCGCCGCGTGGAGGATCGCTTCCTCGTTGTAGATGGGGATGACGATCGAAATGCGAGGCGTGGCTTCGGCCATGTTGTCTTTTTGGGCGCGGTAAAGGGATGGGGACGCTTCCCGCAGAAAAGAAGATGGGGGAGCTTCCGGAGAGAAGCAGAAAGAAAAAGCAGCGCCCTTTTAGTACGGGCGAGGTGGCGCCGCCAAGTCGGCTCTAGTAGGGTCCGCCTCAATGAGACAGCGAGGACCTAGCCTCATTCACCGCAATTTTTGCCTTGTTCTTGCCTTGGCGGCCCTTGGGGCCGCGTCGGCCGGTTGTGACAAAGACAAACCGAAGGCCGAAGAAGACAAGAAGGTCGAGCCGACCCCGGTTCCCTCGAACCTCGTGTTCAACGACTGGGTCAACGGCGAAACCGCGCAAAGACTCGGTGTTCGCGACTCCGGGCTCGAGGGCGGCCTGGCCGCGGTGGGTGGCGGCGGTGGCGAGCCCGGCGAGCCGAACGGTCCGGCCGGCTCCCCCGGCGACGAGAAGCTCAAGGTGGTCGAGCCCGGCGCCGAGCCGCGCGCTTCGCGAAAATACACGTTCGTCGCGAATCGCACCGACAAGCGCATTCTCACGATCACGCAGTCGGTCACCCAGAGCATGGGCGGCCAGACGGCGCCCGGCCAGGAGCTCACGCTCAAGCTGTTCCTGGATCTCACCCCGAAGGCGGTGAAGCCGACGGGATCGACGATCGAGGCCAAGCTGACCAAGATCGACCTGCCCGGAGCGCCTCCTCAGGCCGCCGGAATGCTCGCGTCGATGAACGGCCTCACCGGCACGTTCGACGTGAACCCGCGCGGCATCGCCGGAGAGGTCTCGTTCACCGCGAACCAGCAGATGAAGAACCAACTGGCCGAGAGCGTCGTCCAAGGCCTCAACCAAGCCGTGCAGCTTCTCCTCGCGCCATTCCCCGACGCCCCGATCGGCGTCGGCGCAAAGTGGGAGCTCGGCGCGACCGCGCGACCCGACGCGCCCGAGCAAGGCACGAAGCGCTTCACGTTGAAGGAGCTCACCGCCGAAGGCGGCGTCATCGACGCCGACATCGACGTGAAGGTCCCGCGCCGAGCCGCGCAAGGCCCGCGCGGCGGCACGATGTTCGTCGAGGTCGACGGCAAAGGCCACTACACGTACAACTTCCGCTTCGATCGCACGGCCACGCACGTCGAGGGCGAGCTCACCGTCAACGAGAAGATCGAGGTCCCCGAGCAAAAGGGCGGCCCGCAAGGCGGCGGCGGCGGCAAGCAGCAGATGATGCAGACCCAAAAGGTCAAGCAGGTCATCGACTCGCCAAAGTAACGGCTGGCGCTCCTGGCTCGCGCCATCACCTGGCTCGGCGACATCGCCTTGGTTGACCAAGGTGGGCTCGGCGCCATCGCCCTGGTTGACCAAGGTGGACTGTGGCGCCTCTGGCTTGGCGACGTCGCCTTGGTTGACCAAGGTGGACTGTGGCGTCTCTGGCTCGGCGACATCGCCTTGGTTGACCAAGGTGGACTGTGGCGTCTCTGGCTCGGCGCCATCGCCTTGGTTGACCAAGGTGGGCTCGGCGTGGACTGTGGCGCCTCTGGTTTGGCGACATCGCCTTGGTTGACCAAGGTGGACTGTGGCGTCTCTGGCTCGGCGACATCGCCTTGGTTGACCAAGGTGGGCTCGGCGTGGACTGTGGCGCCTCTGGCTTGGCGACATCGCCTTGGTTGGCCAAGGTGGACTGCGGCGCCTCTGGCTCGACATCGCCTTGGTTGACCAATGGGCTGGCGTCTGGCGCTCCTGGCTCGGCATCACCTTGGTTGACCGGCCCGTGGCGCTCGTGGCTCGGCGACATCACCTTGGTTGACCAAGGTTGCGCCAACTCCCTTTGTTGATCAGGTGATGCGGTCGGCGCTAGTGGTGCCAGTGATCGTGGACCGAATCGTCTTGGTCCTCGGATTCGTCGCGCAGACGCAGCTTGCGCGTGACTGCGGACGCCCGCAACGGACGGCCGCAATCACGATCAAGGACGCACTTCGAGCAGCGCGTGCTGCGACGCTGGACGCGCTCAGAACGGGATGTCGTCGTCACCGCCGGCGTAGTCGCCGAAATCCTCGGGGGGCGGCGCCGAGTCGTTGCCAGCTCCGCCACCGCCGCCACCGCCGCCACCGCTACGGGCTGGGCTCTGCGCGCGTGCCGGAGGAGCTTCGCGACGATCCGAGCGGGCGTAACCGCCGCCTTCGCCGGCGCCTTCGCCCTTGCCGCGTCCGGTGAGGATGATGTTGCTCGCGACGACTTCGGTGCGGTAGCGCTTCTCTCCGTCCTTCTCGTAGCTCGACGTGCGGATCGAGCCTTCGACGAAGATACGCTCGCCCTTCGACAGGAACTTCGAGAGAGCCTCGCCGCGCTTTCCCCAAAGCGTGACCGAGTGCCACTCCGTTCGCTCTTGGCGCGTGTTGTTCCGATCGAGGTACGTCTCGGTCGTCGCAAGGCGAAGCTTGAGGACTGCCTGTCCACCCGCCGTGACGCGCAGCTCGGGGTCCGCGCCGAGATTGCCAAGCAACATGACCCTGTTAAGACCTTCCGCCATCGCGATGCTCCTTCTCTCTCTTCTCTCTTCTCTCGAATGACAAAGACAGACGCTCTCCTCGTACGGAGCAAAGCCGAAGTCAACGCTCCCAGGCCCTCTTTGCTCCACTCTCCACCATGATTTGCTTCGCGAATCCTGTGGAGAACATGTTGGTTCCCTCAGCCACGAAGAGCCCAAGGCGTCGTGGCAACGTGCGGACCCGTGCACCGGTTCCCGTATGCATCATGGCCGCGCTTCTGTCTCATGGGCCGAGGCTAACCTGCGACCCACGTCTAAACGCACGAGCGGTTAGACGTGGGTCTGGTACACGCCCCGCCCTTCTCGAGGAGGCCTCTCAACCACGGCTCACGGTGTTGGCTAAGATTCGGCGGCCTTGGTTGAGAAGGGTGAATCGAGAGGTTCACCGCCGAGCCACTGCGGGCGCGACCGTCGCAATCGCGCGAGCCAGGAAGGGTGAATCGAAACCCGCGCGGGGACGGCAGCCCGCGGTGATCGATCCCGGCAACGAACGGCGAAGCTACCTTGGTCGCGCAAGGTTCGGCTTCACGTTGCCCTGGCTGAAAAGGTGAATCGAGAGGATCGCGACGCAAAATGGTCGCACCCGCAGTGACTTGGCGACGAGCCAGCCCTACGCCTGTTGAAAAGGGTGAATCCGCAGCGAAGGACGCAGCATGGTGCTCGCGCCGCGACTCGGCGGGCGAGCCGCCACGACACGTTGCCCTTGTTGAAAAGGGTGAATCGAAACCCGAAGGGAGACGGCGCTCACTGCGCGCGGGGATCACGAAGCGGATCGTCGAGAAGGGCTTCGACGCGATCGCGATCGAAGCCGATTGGCCGGATGCCTATCGCGTCAACCGTCACGTGAGGAATGTTGGCTTCCGCAAAAGCGCATAGCCCTGACGCCGACGGAGCCGCGGCGGGCTACGAGCGCTTTCCTCAATGGATGTGGCGCAATGCCGACGTCCTCGACTTCGTCGAGTGGCTCCGTGCTGGCCCGCAGTACGCGAGGCACCTTCGCTCGCAAGGTTCGCCCGACGGCGACGAACGCGAGCGGCCTGGACGAGGCTGCCCTGGTTGAAAAGGGTGAATCGAAACCTGAAGGGAGACGGCGCTCACTGCTGGCGCCTGCAGTACGAACGAGGCACCTTCGCGCAAGGTTCGCCACGTTGCGACGTGGCGCACGGTGCTCGCGCCCGCAGTGATTCGGCGGCGACGAACGCGAGCGAGGCCTGGACGTTGCCCTGGTTGAAAAGGGTGAATCGAAACGCGGAGAAAACCGCGCTCACTGCGGGCGCCCGCAGTACGAACGACGGGCGCGCAAGGTTCGGGATTGCGACGCGGGCAGTGCTCGCACCCAAAGCAGCAGGCCTCGACGACCGTTGCCCTGGTCGAAAAGGCTGAATCAAGTGGATTGCGCCGCGTCAGTGACGTTGCCCTGGTTGAAAAGGGTGAAGCCCCCGACTGAAAGTGATCGAACCCTTCTGGCGCGCGCGGCCGGATGCGAGCGCATTCGGGCCTTTTCTCAGCGGCCGCTCGCGCCCGGAAGGGCACAAAGCAGGCTCAAGCATTCGAATCGAAAGGGTTCTGCTTGCAGCAAAGGGGTCCCTTGGCTAAAAGCCGTCCCCTCCTCTTATTGCCACCCCCTCTCACGTCGAGAGCTTGGCCCACGGAGGAGCTGAGGATCCCATGCGAGAAGGAATTCATCCCGAGTATCCGCCGGCCACCGTGTCGTGCGCCTGTGGCAACACGTTCGTGACGCGCTCGACGCGCGGCGACTTCCAGGTCGACGTGTGCGCGGCCTGCCACCCGTTCTACACGGGCACGCAGAAGCTCATCGACGCGGCGGGTCGTGTTGACCGCTTCCGCAAGCGCTACGACAAGACTGCGGAAAAAAAGGCCGACGCAGCCGAAAAGAAGGCCGAGAAGGCCGCCAAGGCGGACGCCGCGAAAGCCGAAGCAGAGGCTTCGAAAGCCTCGGAGTAGCCGCGCGGCACTCTCGTGCGTAGAGTTGTCGATCCATGGCGAGCAATTCCTCCTCACAGCCTTCTCCGGTAGAGCCCACGCGACCTTACATCGGTGGGCAGGCCGTTCTCGAAGGCGTGATGATGCGTGCGCCCACGTCGTTTGCGATCGTCGTGCGTCGGCGCGACCGGTCGCTTCACGTGCGCGAGCGCGCCATGGTCGACACCCGCACCGGCCTCGCGAAGCTGCCGTTTTTCCGTGGCGTCATGTCGCTCGGTGAGAGCCTGCGTCTCGGAAGTGAGTCGCTGAAGTTCTCCGCCGAGCAGATGGAGCGCGACATGGAAGCCGAAGAGCTTCTCGCCGCGCACGAAGAGAAGACGAAGGCCGAGAAGAAGAGCGGAAAGCAGGGCGGCGGGATCAGCACGACGATGCTGAACGTCCTCCGCACGATCGGTTACACGCTCTTTCTCCTCACGACGGCAGACGCCGACACCGATGGCATTCGTGCGCAAGACAAGAGCGACGCCAGCGCCAAAGAGAAGGACGCGAAAGACGCGAAGGACTCACCATACCGCGTCAAGGGCGAGCTCCCGGTCGAGCAGCCCGCCCCGAAAGAAGAGAAGAAGGGCTCACGCGCGCCGATGACCTTCATGGTCATCTTGATGGTCGGCTTCCTCATCGCGCTTCCTCAGGCGGCGGCGGCGGGCGTCAATCGCTGGCTCCACCTCGGGCTCGACGTTCAGTCGCCCGGCTTTCAAGCGATGACCGGCGCCTTCAAGCTCACGATCGTCGTCGGCTACTTGCTGCTCGTTCGCAACGTGTTCGCCGACATTCGCCGCGTGTTTCAGTACCACGGCGCCGAGCACAAGACGATCAGCACCTACGAGGCGAACGAGGCGCTCACCGTCGAGAACGCGCGCGCCAAGACCACGCTTCACCCGCGTTGTGGCACCACGTTCCTCGTCATGGTGGCGCTCGTGTCGATCCTCGTCTTCACGGCGGTCGGTGGGTTCCTTCCGAAGATTCAGACGGGCAACACCGTCCTCGACAACGTCGTCTTCTTCCTCGAGAAGCTCCCGTTCCTTCCGCTCATCGCGGCGGTGACCTTCGAGATCCAGCGCCTCTTTGCGAAGTACTGCACGACGGGGCCGCTCCGCGCTCTCCTCTGGCCTGGCTTTCTCTGCCAGAAGATCACGACGATCGAGCCGAACGACGACCAGCTCGAGGTCGCGCTCGCCTCGCTGCGCGTGACGCTCTTCCGCGAGACCGGCGAAGAGACCGCCAAGACGACGAACGACGTCCGCTACGTCAACTTCGACGCGCTCATGACGTCGCCGAAGCTTCGCCGTCAAGCCGCCTAGCGCCTGCACGCACGCCACGACGACCCGCAGATCTCCGCAGGTCTTCGCAGGCGCGGATCGCAGGCGCGGAGCCCTTTTGCTCGCCTCCCGTGCTAGCCTCGGAGCACTTTCATGCTTCCTCTCGAGAAGCTCGAACAACTCACGCGTCGCTACTCGGAGCTCGATGAGCTCATGTGCCGGCCCGACGTGCTCGGCGACCGCAATCAGCTCAGCAAGCTGACGAAGGAGAGGAGCGACCTCGAGGCGCTCGTGGCGGCCTACGGCCGGTACCGCGACGTCGAGAAGAAGCTGAAAGAGGACGAAGAGGCGCGGGCCGATCCGGAGCTCCGCGAGCTCGTCGAAGCGGAGATCCCCGAGCTCCAAGCGTCGCTCTCGGACCTCGAGAAGCAGATTCAGCTCCTCCTGCTGCCGCAGGATCCGAACGACAAGAAGAACGTCATCCTCGAGATTCGAGGCGGTGAGGGCGGCGAGGAAGCCGCGCTCTTCGCGGCGGACCTCTTTCGCATGTACGCCCGCTACGCCGAGACGAAGGGGTGGGCGATCGAGGTCCTCTCGCTCAGCGAGAGCACGACGGGCGGCTACAAAGAGTGCATCGCGCTCGTCAGCGGCAAAGACGTCTACTCGAATCTTCGGTTCGAGGGCGGCGTCCATCGCGTCCAGCGCGTGCCGGCGACGGAGACGCAAGGCCGCATTCACACGTCGACCGCGACCGTCGCCGTGCTCCCCGAAGCGGACGACGTCGACGTTCAGATCGATGACAAGGATCTCGAGATCTCGATCGCGGCGAGCGGTGGCCCCGGCGGCCAGGGCGTCAACACGACGAACAGCGCCGTGCAGATCCAGCACAAGCCGACGGGCATCATCGTCAAATGCCAGGACGAGCGCTCGCAGCTGAAGAACAAGGCCAAGGCCCTCAAGGTCTTGAAGAGCCGCCTCCTCGACATGGAGCGCGAGAAGCAAGAGGCTGCGCTCTCGGCCGAACGTCGCGGCATGGTCGGCACCGGCGAGCGGAGCCAAAAGATCCGCACGTACAACTACCCGCAGAACCGCGTCAGCGATCACCGCATCAAGCTGACCTTGAGCAAGCTCGATCGGATCATCGAAGGTGATCTCGACGAGATCATCACGGCGCTACGCACGCATCGCCAGGCGGCGCTCCTCAACCAAGTGAACGGCGGCACGGCGCTCGGCGGCCTCTTCTCTGGCGGGTCCGGAGACGACGACGACCTATGAAGCCCACGCGTCACCCGAACGCGAGCTCGAACGGGCGCGCCAAGCCCACCACGGCAGAGCGGCAGGCCGTCCGAGAGCATCTGAGCGACGCGCAGGTGGAGGCGCTGACGGTAGCGATGATCCTCGCGCCGGGCGTCTATGCGCGAAATCGAATGTTCGACTTTCTCTCGTCACCTGCGGGACGCCGCGCGCGCACGCGAGCCGGCGTCGTTCGCGGGATCTTGCCTCAGCTGGCGCGCGCGACCGCCGTGACGATCGCCTCCGAGGAGCGCGGCGGTGGCCTCATGAGCTTCGTGCTCCGCTACCAGATCCCTGCGGTGAGGCTCACGCGTGTCGTGGAGCTCAGCGCCGCCGAGCTCGCCGCGCTGCGCCTCGCGTGCGAGCGCGCGAACGTTCGCTGCGTGCCCGTCGAGCCCGGAGACAAGGACCTCGTCACGAGGGTCGTCGCGCGGCTCATCGATCTGCAGCCTCATCACGGCTACCACGCCTCGAAGGGCGGTATGACACCTCATCAAATCGTGCAGAGCGCCTCATCCCCACCACCGCCGCTCGCACCGCACGCGAACGGCGCTGCGGGTGATGGTGGTCACTCGAGCTCGATCCCACCGAACCCCCGCGGCGAATAACGATCGCGCGCCGGGACGACGAGACGAAGTCGGCCGCGCGCGATGATTTCACCCCGCCCACGCGTCAAGCATCCGGGCTTCGGGCTTGCGGTGACCATCGGGCTCGCGCTTGGTTCCTTTTCGTCGAGCACGCACGCCGAGCCGGCTGGCCCGGCCACGGACGTCCCGAGCGTTCCCACTGGTGAAAAGAACGGCGAAAGGACCAGTGACGCGAACGCCGACGCGAACGGCGAGAACGACGCGCAGAACCTCCCGACGACGAGCAGCGAGGGGCCGCTCTCGTCCTACGAGCAGGAGAGCCTCGCGAACGCGCTCGCGGTGACGGCGAGCGTCATCGACCCGAGCCCCGAAGGAAAGATCCTCGAAGACGTCGAGATCGTCACCCTCGAGGTGATCGAGGAGCGGGATCCTGCGCCGAACCTCCTCAATCGACTCCACGTCACGACGCGCACGGATGTCGTTCGTCGCGAGGTGCTCCTCGGCGTGGGCGAGCCGTATCGGCAGTTCCTCGTGGACGAGACCGTGCGGTCGCTACGTCTCTACCGGCAGCTCTCGCTCGTCATCGCGGTGCCCATTCGCAGCAAGACGTCGCCCGAGAAGGTGCGCTTGCTCGTGATCACGAAGGACGTCTGGAGCCTCCGCGCGCAGACCGACATTGGTCTTGGCGCCGGCGGCCTCGACAAGCTTCGCTTCGAGCCCACCGAGCGGAACCTCGGCGGCACGCTCAACTCGGTCTTTGGTCGCTTCGAGCTCTATCCCGAGACGTTGACGTTCGGAGGTGGCGCGTACATTCCTCGCCTCCAGTCACGGCGCGTGTACTTCGCGGCGGACGCGAACGTGATCGTCAATCGGACGTCGGGCTTGGCGGAGGGTACGTTCGGGCAGGCGCTCGCGTGGACTCCGCAGGTGACGTCGCGGCAGACCTGGCTCTGGGGCGTCAACTCGATATGGCGAAACGAGATTGTTCGCCGCTACGTGAACGCCGACGTCGCGCTCTTCGACGCACCTTCGACGCCCGAGGTCGAACGGATCCCCGACGCGTACCGCTCGCGCAGGTTCACGGGCGGCGCGCAGATCGGCCGATCGTATGGGCTGATTCGCAAGACCGATCTCACCTTCGGCGCCGAGGTGAACGTGCGGGAGTACGTCGGGCTCGATCCCGCGAAGTACGACGCGCGCGTCATCGAGGATCATCGGCGGCTGCGCGTACCGACGAGCGACACGCGCGCCGCGCCATGGGTGCAGGTGCGCGTCTACGAGAACCGCTTCTTTCGCACGTACGACCTCGAGACGCTCGGCCTCGCGGAGGATTTTCGACTCGGCTACGACGTTCGCGCGCGCGTCTATCCGGTGACGAAGCTCGTCGGGTCGACGCGCGACTTCGCCGGTGCCGACGTGCTCGGGCAATACATCGTGGCGCTCGGCGCCGATGGTCTCTCGCGCGTCACCGGCGAGGCGCTCCTCGAGGTGACCCCCGCGGGTTCGGGGTCAGGAGACGACCCTTTGCCGATGGCGGCGTATGCGGCGAACGTCGCGATGTACAGCCCGCGGTTCTTCTTGGGGCGCGTCGTCGTCGATGGGCTCCTCATCGCGCGGCCCGACAACTACCTCAATCAACGCTCGACGCTCGGCGGCGAAGGACGGCTTCGCGGGCAGCCCAGCGCCATCTTGCTCGGCGCGAACCTGCTCGCATTCAACGCGGAGCTCCGGTCGCGGCCGCTTCACATCCTGGCGTCGCAGCTCGGCGGCGCGCTGTTCTTCGACGCCGGCGACGCCTTCGATGCCTGGCCCGCGCAGCCCAAGAGCACGGCGGGCTTCGGCTTGCGCGCGGTGCTGCCCCAGCTCGATCGCAACGTGATTCGCCTCGACATTGGCTTCCCGATCGTCCGCACGCTCGGCGCCGATCCGGTGGGCTTCTACATCGCGATCGAGCAAGCGTTCTCGTCGAAGTCGCCCGACGCACCGAACGGCCTCATCATTCCCGTCAATGCAGGCGCGCTCGGCCAGTGATCCGCGCGCGCTCAGCTTCGCGTGAAGAGACCCTTCAGCCGATCCACGAACCCTTTCGGCGCCTCGGGCGGTAGGGGTGGTGGGGGCGCCTGCCAGTCGGCCGGTACGGCCACGGCGCCAGCGAGCATCGGCGCTGGATTGAGCATGCGGTCGAGGTCACCCGGCAGACGAAGCTGCACGAGATCGATGACGACGCAGCGACCTTGCGAGGCGTGCGTGTACGCTTCGTCGAGGTTCTGGGCGTAATGGACATCCTTCTGGCACGCGTCGCACGAGCGGACCTTCTCGTCCTTCGTCGGCGTGAGCGCCTCCCACGTGCGCGGGCAGGGGAAGTCGAACTTGGCGTCGCAGCGCTCGATCGGCGCGTAGGCGACGAGCGTGCGCCACGTCTGGTCGAGCGCCCTGGCGAGATCGCGAAGGCGGTCGCCGCTCGCCTGGAATTTCGGATCGCTCAGGCTCATCGCTTTGAGGCTCACCTGCAGGCGGAGGAACTCGCTCTCGGAGCTTCGACCTTGCTCTTCGAGCCAGTCGGCATAGACCGTTCGGTTGTCCTCGTCGTTCGGATGTTGGCGAAGCTTGTCGAGGAACGCCTGCTCGGTCTCCTCGTTCGTACGTCGTTCGATGTTCGCCATGGATCCGCTCCCCGTCTTCGAGCGTAAGGGATTGCCGCGCGGCGGGAAATAGCCGCATATACGCCGTTACGCGCGCGCCTTTCGTCCTACGCAGAAGCGGAAGAATCGGCGCGCGGTAGGGGAGAGACGCACGTGTTCATCAAGCCGATTCCGCCACCCTACGATCCGCTCGAGTGGGCGAGAAAGCCCTTCGCCGAGAAGAGCCAGATGGTGTGCCGTGCGTGGGCGATGCAAGGCTACGGCACGCCGGTCGCCGTCTACTTCGTCTACATTCTGAAGATTGCATTCTACATCTATAGCTGGGTCTTCTTCTGTCGCTTCACGCCGGGGATGGGCGACCTCTCCCGGATCGGCGACTGGTGGCTAAGGCCCGAGGCCTTCCAGAAGGCGATCGTCTGGAGCATGCTCTTCGAGATCTTGGGGCTCGGCTGTGGGAGCGGGCCGCTCACGGGGCGTTATCTTCCGCCCGTCGGCGGGGCGCTCTACTTCTTGCGGCCAGGCACCACGAAGCTGCCCGTCTTCGAGAACGCGCCGGTGATCGGCGGCTTCAAGCGCACCATCCTCGACGTCATCCTGTACGCCGCGGTGGTGGGCTGCGCGGTGTGGACCCTCGTGTCCGAAGGCGAGGTCGCGCCGTGCATTCCGATCGTGCTCCTCGCGATCTTGCTCCCGGTGCTCGGCATCCTCGACAAGACGCTCTTCCTCGCCGCGCGTGGTGAGCACTACTGGACGACGATCTTCATCTTCGTCCTCGCGCCGAGCGTCATCGCGCCGATCAGCTTCATCCCAGGCGCGAAGGCGATGCACGCGGCGCTCTGGTTTTGGGCCGGCGTCTCGAAGCTCAATCATCATTTCCCGTCGGTCGTCGGCGTCATGACGTCGAACAGCCCGTTCACGCGCTTCGAATTCATCCGCAAGATGATGTATCGGAGCTACCCGAACGATCTGACGCCTTCGTCGGTCGCGACGATCATGGGGCATGCCGGCACGGTGCTCGAGCTCGCGGTGCCGATCGTCCTCCTCACCGCACACGGAGGAACGCAGACGATCGTCGGGCTCGCCTTGATGATCGGTCTCCATGCCTTCATCACGAGCAACGTCCCGATGGGTGTGCCGCTCGAGTGGAACGTCATCATGGTGTACGGCGGCTTCTTCCTGTTCTGGAAGCATGCGGACGTGAGCATCCTCGAGATGTCGTTGCCGTGCGCGATCGTCGTCTCGCTGATGGGGATCCTCGTCCCGCTCGCTGGCAACCTCATGCCCTCGCGCGTCCCGTTTCTCCTCGCGATGCGCTACTACGCCGGCAACTGGGCGTTCAGCGTGTGGCTCTTCGAAGGCGAGAGCTACAAGAAGCTCGGCAAGCTGAAGAAGTCTTCCGGATGGATCTACGATCAGCTCGGGCGCCTCTACGAGCGCGCGGCGTGCGTCGCGATCGTCGGCAAGGTGATGGCCTTTCGGCTGATGCATCTGCATGGGCGCGTCCTCTCGCGGCTCGTGCCGAAAGCGGTCGGCGATCGATTCAACGACTACGAGTGGATCGACGGCGAGCTGATCGCCGGCATCGTGCTCGGCTGGAACTTCGGGGACGGCCATCTCCATCGCGAGCAGCTCCTTCGCGCGGTGCAGGCCCAATGCGGCTTCGAGGAGGGTGAGCTTCGCTGCATCATGGTCGAAGCGCAGCCGCTCGGCGGGAGCTCGCTTCACTACCGCGTGATGGACGCGAAGACGGGGCTTCTCGAGGAGGGCCAGGCGGACGTGAACGAGCTCCGAAAGCGGCAGCCCTGGGGCGACGCCGTCCTGTCGTCCTGAGTCCCACACGTTCGAGCGCGCTGACGGCCGTCAGAGCGCGCCGCGGATCGAGAGCGACGGGCCGTGGAAGATGTCGAACTGGCCGAAGTCGGTGCGAAGCGCGCGGCCCTCGAACGTCGCGTCGCGCGTGACGATCGTGTAGATGAGGCTGCCGCGGTACTCCCCGCGAAGGTCGAGCCGAAGACGGCTTCCGCGCGGCAAGAGGCGGAGGCGCAGGCCGAGCGCGCCGGTGCCGTTGAGGCCGATCGCGGCTTCGCGCGCGTTGTCGTGGGCGTGGTCGGGAAAGAGCGGGTTGTCCGTGAAGTAGAAATTCACCGGGCCGGCGCCTCCCGCGAACCCAAGATCGAGGAAGGGTGACCATCGCGGCGCGTCGCCCACGCCGAAGCGCGCGCTCGCGGCGAGCATCCAGAACTTCGTCGTGATGGGCTGCGCCGGCGTCTCGCGACGAAACGTGAACTTCTCGACGCCTGCTTGCGTCGAGGTGTCTTCGAGCTCGTAGACGATGCGCGGCAGCGTGTACTGGTAGAAGCGGCCGCCGACGTAGAGCTCCTCCATGAAGGCCTTCACGCGCTCGTTGTCCCAGAGCCAGAGGATGTCGTAGCCGACGTCGATCTGCGTTTGTTTGAGCTTCAAGGGAGCGAAGGAGACGACGTTGTTCACGTTCGTCGCTTGCACCTGACGCACCTCGCCCGCGGTGAAGTTGGCGACGCGCACGCTCGTGCGAATGCCGAGAATGCCGAGGCCTGCGTCGATGACGTCGCTCGCGATCCCGTCGATGCCGAGCTGCTCCGTGAGCGACGTCTGCGTGACCTCACCGCCGCTCTTCCAGACGCGGTCCGTCGAATAACCGAAGCCGAGGTTCGCCGCGCCAGGCATGCGAATCCAATCGAGGACGATATCGAGGCGCGCGCTCGCGAGGATGATCGGCTTGATGCGGTAATCGAGCTTGAATTGGCGGCCGCGGAAGTCGTAGGCGTCGCCTTTGCGGTCCGCTTCTCCGATCGAGCTGAAGATGAGCGCGTCACCGCCTGCGCGCAGGTCGACGCGAAACGAGTCGAGCGTGATGCCGACGATCTGATCGACCACGCTCTCGGTGAGCTCGAAGCCGGGGCTCTTCTCGAGATCCGTCTTCAGCGCCTTGCCGAGGTTCGACGTCATCTTGTCGAGCAGCTCCGCCTGGCGATTGAAGGACTGCTTGATGCCGACGACGTACGAGGGCAGCTGCCAGACCTGCCGGATGATCTTCAGGTTCGTCTTGAACGTGAGGTCGCGCGGCGCGGTGGGCAGGCCGCGCACGGTCTGGATGACGATGACGGGGATCAGCGCGAGCGCCTCGAGCTCGATACGAAACGCGACCGACAGGGCGTAGAAGGCGTCGCGCGCGATCTGCTGTTTGTCGCCTTTCGCGAGCTGCGCGTCGGAGAGGAGGTTCTCGGAGTCCTTGTTGACGTCGTCGGTCGTGGCGAGCACCTCGCCTTTGGCGCGTGCGACTTTGTCACGCGCAGTCGCCAGCTCACCTTCGCGTGCCTTCTGCTGGTTCGCCGGCAGACTCGAGATCTCGCGCGAGATGCGGTCTTCCTCGTCGGTCGCATCGGCGAGCTTTTGCGTGGCGTCGCGGTAGGCGATCCAGTGCTTCTTGATGTCGGCGTTGCGTGGATTGAGCGCGCCCACAGCGTCGAGCAGCGACGGGTACATCGCCTTCTCGGGCGGCGGTCCGTACTCCGCCATCGTCCGCTCGATGTGGAGCCGGTAACACTTGAGGACAGGGACCTCGACATTCTCGAGCGCCTTGTACGGGTACTTGTTGCGCAGCTCCTCTTTGATCTCGCGAAACTGCGCGTCGGTCATGCCGAGGCGGCGTGGCCAGTGGTCACCGGGCGTGTAGCTCGTGCCGATCAGGATGCGATCGACGAGCTGCAACGTGACGGCGAGATCTTCGACGCGATCGATCGAGACCTTCACGTTGGGGTCTTCTTGCATGAACGCGCGATACGCCCGCACGTTCTGCGTCGCCGCTCCACAGCCTCCAAGCACCCCTACGAGGAAGACGAGACCCGCGATGTGAAGCAGCCGACCGAGAAGGAAGCCCCAACGATGATGCAAACAGCCCCTCCAGCTACCCATGCTATCCCGCCGCTGCGGCTTGCAGGCGCACGAATTGGACGAGGAGGTGCTACCGGCGATTCATCGCCCTCGGCGCCACTGGTTTTCGGCCTCGGAATTCCGGCGTGATCAGCCGGGTGGCCAGCTCAGGGACCGGCCGCCGAGGACGTGCACGTGGATGTGATGAACCGTCTGCCCGGCGTGGTCGCCGTCGTTGATGACCAGGCGAAAGCCATCGTCGACGAGCCCGAGCTTCTCGGCGACCTTGCGTGCCGCGATGAGCGTCTGGCCCATCAGCACGGCGTGATCGGCTTCGAGATCGTGGATCGCCGCGATGTGGGTCTTCGGGATGACGAGCACGTGCGTCGGCGCGACCGGACGGATATCGCGGAAGGCGAGGGCGTGATCGTCCTCGTACACGACGTCGGCGGGGATCTTCTTCTCGAGGATGTTGCAGAACAGGCAGCCCATGTCGCCTCGGAGGTTAGGCCGCTTTCGATGCGCGCGCCAGGATCGCGTCTGCGAGGCGATCGAGGGCGTGCGGAGCCTGCTTCAAGAAGAGCGACGGCTCGATCAGCTCGAGCTCCATCAGACGAAGGCGATCGTTGTCGCGCACCATGTCGACGCGTCCGTAGAGCAAGGAGCCGAGCTCGGTGGCGGAGGTGATGACGCGCGTGGCGAATGCACGCTCGTCGTCTGCGATCGGCACGTCGCTCGCGGAGACGCTCTCAGCGCCACCGATGAAGCGCGGCGCCTTGCGCACGGCGTGCGTGATCTCACCGTCGATCCAGACGAGCGATCGCTCACCGTACGTGTCGACGGTGGGCATCCAGCATTGGATCATCGCGTCGCGGCCGTCCGCGAGGATGCGGTCGAGAAACGCCTCGGCGCTTGCGACCGAGCTGTCCGAGTCATCGAAGCGCTGCGTGAGAAACGAGCCGGCCGAGACGACGGGCTTGACCACGATCGCGTTCCATTGCCGTTCGCGCATCACGTCTCGGGCGCGCCGTCGCGCCTTGTCCGTGTGCATCGCGTATTCGGTCGGGACGACGTGGATCCCCTTCGCCTCGAGATCGCGCAGGTAGGTCTTCTTCGCGTTCGAGGCGATGAGTGACGAGGGGTTCCACACCGTCGTGATCTTGCTCGTCCGATCGATCCACGCGAGGAAGCGGTCGACGTCTTCGAAGTAGTTCCACGTCGATCGAATGACGACGATCTCCTCCGCGGTCGCCGCGGCGCTCGCGTCGTCCCAGGGAAGCATGCGGACGGATGCGCCACGCTTCTCGAGCGCGGCGAGAAGGAGCTCCTCGTCGACGTCAGGCTCGGGGAGCTTCACGCACGTCGCGATCGCGATCTTCTTCGAATTCGTGGGCATCCAAGGCCTTTGCAGGTAGCGGCGTGGGATGGATACAAGAAAGCCCCGACTTCTTTCGAAGCCGAGGCTCTCCAAGCGAATGCGCGGTGCTCACAGCAGAAGTGCTGTGCCCACCGCAACCACTCACTTCTTGGGCGCGTCGCCCGGCTTCGGTGCGTCGCCCGGCTTCGGCGCGTCGCCCGGCTTGGGTGCGTCGCCGGTGCCCGGCGTCGCCGGGGTGGTCGTGGACTTCGACGGATCCGTCGCCGTCGTGTTGGTCGTCGACGGGTCGCCCGCCGGCTTTTGATCGCCTCCGCCGCAGGCCCAGAGCACCGCGATGGCAGAAAGAACGATGAGCTTCTTCATGATTATTGCCTCCGAGGCCGGTGTTTTCCGTTATGGAGGCCCCTCGCGTCAAGGAAAAGTGGCACTTTCAGCCGCGAGCGGGTCTGTGATTTCCGTGGCAAATCGACGACACCGCATTTCGTGCACGCTGCCGCATGCTACCGTCAGCACGGTCGACTCATGAAAAAGCGCAACGATTTCAGCCTCCGCATGTTCGTGACGAGGACCGGCGTCCTCGGTTGCGCAACCACTTTCCTGGCCGCCTGTGGCGGATCCACGACACCTCCAAAAACGAACACGACGGCGGAGAGCAGCCCTCACGAGGGCCATCACGGCGAGCATCACGGCGAGCATCACGGCGAGCACCATGACGGTCACGACATGCGCGGAGGCGATCATCATCATCGCTTCGACGACGCGAAGAAGTGGGCGAAGGTCTTCGACGATCCGAAGCGTGACGAGTGGCAGAAGCCTGCGCGCGTCGTCGAGGTGATGGCGATCGCACCTGGGATGACCGTCGCCGACGTCGGCGCGGGAACGGGTTACTTCGAGCCGCATCTCTCGCGCGCCGTCGGGCCGACCGGGAAGGTCATCGCCGAAGACGTCGAGCCCGACATGGTGAAGTGGATCACCGAGCGCGCCTCGCGGGAAGGGCTCACGAACGTGAGCGCAGTGCTCGGCTCGGGAGACGATCCGAAGCTCTCGACGACCGCGTCGATCGATCGCGTGCTCATCGTCGACACATGGCACCACGTGAGCGACCGACCGGCGTTCGCGAAGCGCCTCGCGACGTCGCTCAAGAAGGGCGGCGCCGTCTTCATCGTCGACTTCACGATGGACTCGCCGCATGGGCCGCCGCCCGCTGCGCGCATCTTGCCCGAGGCCGTCATGCACGATCTCGAGGCGGCCAACCTCACCGCGAGCGTGATCAAGGACGCGGGGCTGCCTCACCAGTACATCGTGAAAGGCGTCGCCGCGCCGTGAGCTCGGCGGGGGGTCGTCGGCTGAGGCGTGTTCTCCTCGCGCAGGCGGTGGCCGGCGCGGTCGTCGTCGTGTTCGTCGGCGGGATGGGGTACTGGCTTCGCGCCCACGGCCTCACCGTCGGTGAATTCGCCAACGAGCTTCGCCAAGGCGAGAACACACCGCCTCGCTTCGAGTGGAAGTCGATCGACAAGAAGCATTGGCAGGCCGCGTCGGGTTCGCCTGGCGAGCGACCGGAGCTCACCGACGCGCGGGAAGGGAGCTCGGCCGGCTGCGGCGCAGGCATGGTCCGCGTGAAGGGGGCGTTTCACAAGGAGCTCCACGGCGAAGCGACCGGCGAGATCGAGCGCCTCCAAGACACGGCATGCACCGACTGGATCAGCCGCGACTTCCCCGCGCGCTGCCGCACGTTCGACCCAACGAAGATCGCAAGCGAGGTCGCCAAGCTCCCGACGCAGGCGATGGACTACTGCATCGATCGGTTCGAGTACCCGAACACGTTCGGCGTCAACCCGATGATCGTCGCGACGTTCCACGAGGCCGAGGCGATCTGCAAGAAAGACTCGAAGCGACTCTGCACCGAGAACGAGTGGACGTTCGCCTGCGAAGGCGAGGAGGCGCGACCTTATCCCTACGGCTACACGCGCGACCCACAGGCATGCGTGATCGATCGTCCATGGCGCCCCTTCGCCGAGAACGCGCTGCAACCTCGCGACGGCGCCAAGGCGCAGGCCGAGCTCGATCGCCTCTGGCAAGGCGAGCCTTCGGGATCGCGCGGCGCGTGCAAGAGCCCCTTCGGCGTCTACGACATGACCGGCAACGTCGACGAGTGGACGCGCAGCGTGAACAGCACCGGCTACAGCTCGATCTTGAAGGGTGGGTATTGGGGACCGGTTCGCGCGCGCTGCCGGCCCGCGACGCGCGCGCACAACGAAGACTTCGTCGCCTACCAACAGAGCTTCCGCTGCTGCGCGGACTCGAACGCCGCGGTGCCGGCGCCCCGCGCCACGCCGCCCGTCGCGATGACCGATGGCGGCGCAGCCACACCGAAGACGAGCGCGCTGGGCGCGACGAGCGCCGATGGCGGCGTCGACAACGGCGCCGCGCCAGCGTCACGCGCGGATCTCGTGCCCGAGTGGCGACCCAACCAGATCCCCGATGACGACGAGGTCGTCGCGATCGGAAAGGCGCGCGTCGGTCTCTGCGCCGCGCCCCCTGCGTTGGGATCTCCTGCGGTTGGCGGAGGGAGCACGATCCTCCTCGCCGCGACGTGCGCTGGTCTCGCCGCCGCGAGGATCAGCAGGCGTCGTCGTGCAGCTTCTCGTGATCGAGCAGGCTGAGGGGAGCGTCGTCGTCTTCGTCGAGGATGTCCTCATCGTCGATGAGGACGACTTCGTCGTCAGGGCCGATGGCGTGAGCGTGTGCGCTGAACATCATGGTCTCGCCCACGAGCATCCGACGTGCCTCTTCGCGCGCGGCCGACGCGCCATTCGCCGGGCGCGACCGAGCGCGCCAGCGGTGCGTTTGTCCGCCGAAAAATCCCGCTTGCCGGCCGGCGTTTCGCCCCTCTCGGCGGCTCGTCGTCGCGTGATGGGCCCGCGGGCGAGACCGAAAACGCGCGGCCGCGAGGCGCGGAAGACCCGAAGAACCACCACAAACCGGTGAGACAAGAGACAACGCGAGCGTGGCGAGATGTCACTTCTCTCGACACACGTTGTTGACGGCGGCGCTCGCGATGAGTATCCCTAACCCCTCTAACCAGCTCGTTCCTGGCGCGGTAGCCAAGTGGTTAGGCACCGGTTTGCAAAACCGTCATACGTCGGTTCGAATCCGATCCGCGCCTCTCTCAAGACGTCACATTCCAACGTAAGGCCGCTGGCAGGCGGCGCACGCACGAGCCGGACTGGCCAACCATCGTTGGTTCCTCCGATGACGTAGGTGTGCTTCCCTCGATTCTCATGGGAGCGTTTTCGCTCCCGATGATCGAACCATGGGCCACACGTCAGGACGTCCTCGGCTTCTCCTCCTCGGCATCGTGCTCCTTGCCTTCGCGTGCTCGTCACGGACGCGGAGCGCGTGCGTCGGGTACAGCCCCGAGGTCACGCCTGCGAGCATCGACGAGATCTCGCTCTCGATGGGTCACGACAAAGCGACCCCGCAGATGAACTGGCCGGACTTCCCGGAGTACGAGTACCGGGACCTCTGGTTCACCCTCTCGCTTCGCTCCCCTGACGACGAGCCGTGCCGGAGCGTGCCGAAGGACACGACGCTGGCGTTCAACGAGGCGCCGATACCGGTCGTCGAGCTCGGTGGAGGGGAGAACCACTTCATCTCGCGCTCGGCGGAGACGACGCGCTGCGGATCGCTGCGCGGACAGGTGGCGAACACGGCGCTCCTTGGCGGTCCTATGAAGCAAGTCGACGTCTTTCGCGCGACCGCGTCCGGTACGCCGCTCACGATCACGTTCGCGGCGGGCCGTCCGACGGTGTCCGTCAACGCGGCGAAGAAAGAGCTCGTCGTCGAATTCGTCGGGCTTGATGGGACGCTTCGTGATGCGCGCGCGACGCCGTACTTCGCGCTCTGGGCGCCGAACGCGAAGGAAGGGATCGAGGTCGAGCAAAAAGCCCGCGAGGGAAACCGCATTCGCCTCGGCTACGACCCTACGAAGCTCACGCAGTCGAAGACATGGACGCTGCTCGGCGACGTGCTCATGGACCCCAAAGCGACATGCGCTCCTGCCCGCACGAGCTGCAAGGTCCACGTCGGGTATCCGCTTCGGCTCACCGTCGCGCTCTGAGGCATGACGTGTGTGTGCGACCAGCACACGTACGCGCTTTCGTTGGCTCGCTCGTGAAACCGGCCGAATCCGAGCGCCGCGTCTGTAGGCAGATGGCGGCAAGGGAGAGAGCGACACGGCGCGCGGCTTCTACGGAAGGCGGCGCGGGAGACGAAAGGAGCAGCGCTAGGCTTCTTTTCGCGAACCCTATAGACTGCTTACGTGGCAGCTACGTCGGACGACGGCGTCCCCCAGGTGGCGACGGCGACGGGACATGGCGACATCCCGGACGGTGACACCACCGCGGCAGCGACTGCGCCTGCCACGCGAGGTCGCTCACCGCCTTCCACACGCGAGCTCGAGCCGTCCGAAGACGCGAGCGCGGCCGATGACGACGACGAGCGCACCGTTCAACAGCCCGTCGATCCGAAGATCAAGAACGCGGCGCGCGACGCTGTGCTCGCTGGACGTGTGCCCGGCGCAGCACCACCTACGCCTCCAGCTCCCACACCGCCCACGCCACCCGCGCCACCTGCTCCGCCGGTCCGCATCACGTCGAAGAAGATGACGGCGGTCGGGCTCGGCCCCGTCTTGTCTCCGGCGCAGCGAGCGGCCCAACAAGAAGCTGCGGTTGTTCCTTCGCCACAAACACCCGTGACTCCGTCGATGGCGAAGGGACCGCCGACGACCGAGCCGAGCGCCGGTGCGCCTGCTCCGCCTTCGACGCCGGAGCTCGAGGCAGACGCGCAAGATGACAGCATCACCGCGACCGCGCCCGCACCACGCGTGACGCCGAGCCAAGCGGCGTCAACCGGCGTGACCGTTCCGCTGCCGCCGCTCTCGGTGCCAGGCGCCGTCAAGATTCGTACGCTCGGCGTCGACGACGCCGACGATCCGATGGACGAGACGGAGGTGCGCACGCTCGTGACGCAACCGTCCGAAGCTGTCGCGACGGCGCTCGCGAACGCGACGAAGCCGCTGCCCGCAGCAGGTCGGCCGCCACCCTCGGCAGGGCCGCCGACGTCGTCGTCTCCTTCGCCGACGGTCGCGTCGGCGCGCGCGGAGGACGTGGGTGAGGCCGACGAGCCCGACGACAGCGTCACGACGCAAGCTCCGTCGCCGCTCTCGCGCATCCCGACCGATGACGAGCCGAAGACATCGCCTCCGATGAAGCTGTCGCCTGCAGGGGTGCGCCCGCAGGCGGCGTCGACGACGCAAGAGCAAGCCGCGCCGGATGAGGACGACGAGCCGAAGACGTCGCCTCCGCTCGCAGCGCCGATCCCCGCGGCGGGCCGCCGGCCGTCCGATCCGGGTGACTTCTACGCGAACAGCGATGACTCCGAGGACAGCGTCACGACGCGCGGTCCTGCGCTGAACCCCGAAGAGTACGAAGACGACAGCGTGACGGCGCAAGGGCCTGTCACGCGTGCACCGACCCAACAGAGCCCCGCGCTGCTCGCGGCGCTCGAGCTGCCGCCGTCGCTCGAAGAGGGGACCGAAGGGACGACGAAGAAGGTCGCGAAGCGAAACCAGATCATCCCGAAGACGTTGCTATCTCCGGCGGCTCCCGAGGAGCTCCCCGCGGACACGGAGAAGGGCAGCATCACCGCCGAAGCGCCGGGTCCGCTCACGAACATGCTGCGCGTGATCGCGACGCCGGGCGACGACTCGGGCTCGGGCGCGATCGTCAAAGACGACGACCTCGAAGAGGAGAACAAGACGGCGGTGATGCTCGGCGCGCCGGTCAAGCCTGGCGCGCCGGCCGGCTCCTCGCGTGGCCTTCGCGCAGCGACGCAGCTGTCCTCGGGTAGCGGTGGTGGTGGTGGTGCACGCGCTGCGGCGATCGCCGATCTGCGCGAGCCGTCCTCCGACAGCGGGCTTCGCGTCGCTCGCGCGGAAGAGCCAAGCGGCGATCACGCAAGCCTCGATGCGCTGTTCGGCGTCAACGGCGCGAAGCACGACTCCGGCGTTGGGCCTGCGCTCGTCGATCACGGAAGCGCGAACATGAAGAGCCGCGACGGCTCGCCGTCGCCATTCGCGAACACGGAGAAGGCCTTCCCCCCGATGAACATGCCGGGGAGCGCGTCGCACATCCCCGTGCCGGGAAACGGCGCGGCGGCGCTCGACGCACGCGCGAGCGCGCACAACCTCGACTTCGCGGCCACGCTGAAGAAGCCGCGCTATGGGCTCCTCGTCGGCTTCGTCGCGGTCCTCTCAATCACAATCCCGCTGGTCCTGTTTTTGTGGCTGAAGAGCGCAGGTGAGAACGCGATGGCGCGAACGCCGTCCGAGGTCGTCTCCGATCCGGTGCCGCGCGGCGATCCGGCGCGCGCCAAAGGTAAGCCCGGCGCCAGCGGCGCGCCGTCGGGGTCCCATTCCGGTCGCGGTGGCGGGAGCAGCGGCGGTGGCGGCTGGTCGATCCGACGCCACTGACGTGCCCGTCGTGAGCGCCAGGTGCGTGAGGCTCAGCGCTCGGGACGGAGGACGTCCGTGCCCATGTACGGCACGAGCGCCTTCGGGAGCGCGATCGATCCGTCCTCGCGCTGGTGATTCTCGAGGAGCGGGATCAGGATGCGCGGGCTCGCGACGGCCGTGTTGTTCAGCGTGTACGGGTAGCTGAGCGATCCGTCCGGCATGCGGAGACGGATGTTCGAGCGGCGTGACTGGAAGTCGCCGAGCGTCGAGCACGAGTGCGTCTCGTTGTAGGCGCCTTTGCCGTCGTCGCGGCCGGGCATCCACGACTCGATCTCGTGCTTGCGCGTCTGACCGAGGCCGATCTCGCCGGTGCACGCGATCGCGACGCGGTACGGGATCTCGAGCTTCGCGAGGATCGCTTCGGCGTTGCCGAGGAGACCGTAGTGCTCTTTCTCGGCGACTGCCTCGTCGGGCACGCAGAAGACGACTTGCTCGATCTTCGTGAACTGGTGGACGCGGTAGAGGCCCTTGGTGTCCTTGCCGTGCGCGCCTGCCTCGCGACGGAAGCAGTTCGACATGCCCGCGTAGCGGATCGGGAGCTGCGTGTGATCGAGCGTGTCGTCGCAGTGCAAGGAGACGAGCGGGACCTCGCTCGTGCCGACGAGGTAGAGGCCATCGGCGGTGATCGAGTACGCTTCGTCGACGCCGAACGGGAAGAAGCCAGTGCCTTGCATCGCGCGCTCCTTCACCATCACGGGCGGAATGATGAGCGTCATGCCGCGCTCGATGAGCGTGTCGATCGCGAGCCGCGTGACGGCCACCTCGAGCAGCGCGCCCATCCCGCGGAGCGCGTACGAACGCGCGCCCGAGAACTTACGCGGCGCGTCCCACTCGACCATCTTGTGAAGCGTCATGAGCTGCACGTGATCGCGGGCAGGGAAGTCGAACTTCGGGATCGTGCCGACCTTGCGGATCTCGACGTTGTCTTCTTCGCCTTTGCCGATCGGCACCTCCGGACGCGGAATGCTGGGCACCCGCAACATCAGGCGATCGAACGTCTCCTGCGCTTGCTTGAGCGCCGGCTCGAGCTGCTCGAGCTCGGTCTTCACCGCCTTGCCCTCTTCGATCAGCGTGGGGCGCTCTTCCTTCGACGCCTTCGGGATCAGCGCGGCGATCTCGTTCTTGCGCGCGCGCTTTAGCTCGATCTTCGCGATCGTCTCACGGCGATCTTTGTCGGCGGCGAGGAGAGCATCGAGGTCCGTGTCGATGCGCTTGTTCTTGATCGCCTCACGAACGACGTCCGCGTTTTGTCGAATGAATGCAATGTCCAGCATGGCTTTTGATCTCGCGGCTACGCTAGCAAATGTGCCCGCGCGCTTGCCGGTTTTCGCGTGTCGGGGGACAAAGTCAAAACGGCGCAGGAGGAGATCCTGCGCCGTCTCGTTTGCGGGTGCGCGCTCGCGTTGCGCGCCGGCTTACTTCGAGTAGAGCTGCGCGGCGATGAGGCCGGCGCCGCTGACCGCGCGAACGATGAACTTCGCGTTCGTGGCCATCGGGCTGAGCGGCTTCAGGCAGTTGCCCTTGCCACCGATCGAGGCTTGCGCGCCCTTCTGCGAGTCGTGTCCGATCGACGGGTTGAGGCCCGGGATCGGCGTGACGTACTGCATCTCGATGTCGACCTCCGTCGGGCCCGCGCCCACGGCGACGACCGTGTAGCACTTGCCAGGCTGGAAGGAGAATTGGCTCTCGAGCGTCTGGCCCGTCTGGAAGTTACCCGCGACCGTGGGGCCTTCCTTCGCCATGCCGGGCGCCTCGGTGTTCGCGAAGATCGTGAGCGGTCCGACGGCGAGCTGCGCGACGTTCGGATCGATCTGCTGCGCCGTTCCACCACCGCCACCGCTCGGCGCGGGCTGCGTGCCGGGGAGACCTGGGATCTGGAAGCCACCGCCGCTCGGCGCGGGCTGCGGCTGCGGCTGCGTGTTCGGTTGGCCAGGCTGCGGACCAGGTTGCGGCTGGTAACCGGGCTGCGGCTGCGGCTGGTAGCCAGGCTGCCCGGGCTGCGGCTGCGGCTGATAACCAGGTTGGCCCGGCTGATACTGCCCCGCGTACGGTTGGGGTTGCGTCGGCTGCTGAGCAGGCGGCGGATCCTTGCTGCATCCAGCAATGAGGGTGACGAGAGAAACAGCTGCAAGCGAGCAAAGGCCAATTCGATTCACAACAGGGCTCCTTGGTTTCGGTCCCGGATCTCGAGGAAGCGGGAGCATACCCCCAAAGTGGGGCCAGAACGGAAGGGTTTGTACGTGGGTACGGACGCGCTCAGCAGGCCGTGCATCCTGAAGGTTTGACGTGGGAGAGCGCGATTCGTTTCGACTCGTTTTTCCCCTGTAATTCTGGGTTGATTCTCATGCTCTCGCTCGATGGGCGCAGACCTCACGGCAAGCGCGCATGACAGCCAACGGACGTCGCGAGCGAGAGCTTACAGACGGCAGCCGCGTCGTCGTGTCGCGATGGCTCTCCGTCGCGTCATGGCGTCTTCGCGTTCACGATCGCGATCGCGTCGAGGTCGAAGCCGGCGCGGTCGGAGCGCTGACCCGGCGGGCCGTCGCACGCCTCCTTCGACTTGTCGCGGATGCGAACGAAGTGCGCGCTCGCGAGGCCGAGCTCCGACAAATCGTAAGCTTCACCGCCGGCCACGCTCGGGTCGATCGACGAGATTCCATTTCCGGGTGCCGAGTAGACCGGATGCCAGCCGGCGCATGCGCCGAAGGGCGGCGCGTCCCCTGGCGAGCACGCGTACGTCTTCCACGTGACCCCGTCGTCGCTGACGCTCACCTCGCCAGGGTCGCTCACGGGGTTCGTCTTGTCGCCGCCGCCGAAGAACGCATTCTCGAAGACGATGAAGTCGGGGCCAGGCCCATCGACGATCGCGTTCGCGCCGAACGAGACGACGATCTCACCACCGACGCCGAGCGTGACGACGTCGAGGCTGCCCTTGAGATCGCCTGCGCCGACCGGAGGTCCGAGGACGATCGCGGGCATGTCGGCCGCGCCAAAGCCGGCGCACTGCCCAGGCGTGAAGCTCGTCACGGTGGTGATGAAGCGATCGTCGCGGATCACCGCGCCGTTGGGTCCGACGAACCCACCGTCGACCTTCACCTTGTCGGCGTCGGGGTCGCTCACGTCGAAGAAGCCGCCGCTGTCGCCGAGGGAGACGACGCCCGCGTCGGGATCTACGCTCGTCTCGCTCGACGACGAAGAGCACGCCGCGAGCACGGAGCCGCCCATCGCGACGAAGAGACACGCAAACGCAAAGAGAAGCCTCGAGGCTGCGCTCGCACGACGCCCACGAACACCACGAAATGAGAAGACCATCGACCTGCTCCTACCGCGTGGCTCGCGCGGCGTTGGGGGGAGTCCTCGCAGTTGGTTGCGAGGATCGCGCGAGAGGTCTTCTGGCTTCCGGATCATCCCCTTCGAAGAGCCTTCCCCCATTCTTTCGAAGGAGTGGCGTGGTTCTACGAAGAGTCCCCGGCTACAGCGGCGGCACCGCGTCGGATTTGGACCGACTTCCCGCCTCGTGCGAAGTCCTGCTCATAGCCGTGTCCCTCCACGTCCGCAAGCGAGCAGGCGTCGCGAACGAACCCGAGAGCTTGTCCGTGAACACCGCGGCACCTGCTAGCATCGCGCGGTCTTCCTCTTTGGGGTTGGGTCTTGAGCCTTCCGTCGGTCGAGTCGCTTCGCTGCTTCTGCGCGGCGGCGAAATTCCTGAGCTTCCGCGCGGCCTCACGTGCCGTCGCGCTCACGCCGGCCGCGTTCGGGCAGCGCATCAAGCAGCTCGAAGACCAGCTCGGCGCGCAGCTCTTCGTCCGAACCACGCGAAGCGTGCGCCTCTCGACGGCAGGCATCTCTCTCTTGCCCGTCGCGCAGCGTGCGCTCGCATGTCTCGAAGACTGCACCCGCGCGGTCTCGCCCACAGGCGCGCTGCCGCCGATGGAGATGGTGATCGGCACGCGTCACGAGCTCGGCCTCTCGTGGCTTCTCCCTCAGATCGATCGCTTGAAGGAGCTGCATCCGTCGCTCGAGCTCCATCTCTATTTCGGATCCGGTGACGACCTCGTCAGCCGCGTGCGCATGATGCAGCTCGACTGCGCGATCACGTCGACGCGCCTCTCCGATCCGAAGCTCGACGCCATTCGTCTTCATCGCGAGGACTACGTGTTCGTCGGAGCGCCGTCGCTCCTCGCGCGCGTCCCGTTCGCGAAGGCAGAAGATGCGTCGAAGCACACCCTGATCGAGATCGGCGACGACCTCGCGCTCTTTCGTTACTGGCGCGACGCCCCAAAAGGCGTGCCGCTCACGTTTGGCAAGCTCGTACGCTTCGGGACGATCGAAGCCATCCGCATGCGCATCGTCGCCGGCGCCGGGGTCGGCGTCTTGCCGAAGTACCTCGTTCAAGAAGACCTCGATCGCAAACGCTTGCGCGTCGTGCTTCCGAAGGTCGTCGCCTCGCACGACTACTTCCGTCTCGTCATCCGCGCCGACGACGCGCGCCGGAGCATCTTCGAGTCGCTCGCGGAGTCGCTCGCGGCCTTTCCGCTCCAATGAGCTCCGGACCCTGCCGCTCGGGACCCTACCGATCGGCGCGCCACATGGGGCCAGGGCCGCGGCGCCTGCAGCCCTGAGCGCGACGTTTCGGATGCATGCCGCCGAATTTGCTCGTCGGCGTCGCGCTGGCCCGACCGAGCGGCGTGCCGGCCGAGGGCCACGACGAAAAAGCTCACGAAGATCGCGAACCGACCGAGCGGCGTGCCAGCGCGGGCCACCAGCGCGGAGCCCGCGAAACGTGGAAGTCGAAAATTCGGCGGCATGCGTCCGAGTTTGCCCGTTGGCCGTCGAGGTGGCCCACCTGGCCGCGTGCCAGGGGTGAGGGCCAGGCGGACGGCGGCGGCGAAGGACGGCGGGGCGCGCGGGTTTTTCGGCGATCGCTTCGTCGTGAAGGGCGCGGATTTTTCGGCGATCGCTTCGTCGTGAGGGGCGCGGAATCGAAGGCGTGATCCAGGGAAACGTACACCCCAGACCAAGGAGTGCCGATGTCGTGGCGGCTTGGGAAATGCGTGCATTTCACGGTGGTGGCGGCGGCATGGAGGCTGCGTCGAAGCGGACGAGGAATGCGCTGCCCCCCTGCCTCGCGCCGATTTCGGCGACGCACCTTTCTCGAGCTCCTCGGCGTCTCGGCGGCGTCGGCGGCGCAGGCGGCGTGCGCGATCGTCGAGCCGCTGGAAGATGCTCGCGAGGACGATCGCGGCGGCCCGCCGGGCGGAGCGGCGGACCCACGAAGCGGAAGCGGCGTCGCGACGACGAAGTCGGCTGTGCTCGCGCAGAATCCCTTTCACCTCGGCGTCGCGAGCGGTGACCCGCAGAGCGATCGCGTGATGCTGTGGACGCGTCTCGTCGACAACCCGCTGCCGACGAAGGACGGCGCGCTCCGCATCGGCGAGCTCGACGGCATCAGCGAGGTGGTCGTCGCCTGGGCGATCGCGACCGATCCGCTCATGAAGAACGTCGTTCGCAGCGGCGTCGTGATCGCACGGCCGGAGAGCGGTCACGCGGTCCGCGTCGACGTCGACGGGCTCACTCCATCGACGACGTACCATTATCAATTCCGCACAGGCGCGCACGGCGAGCACGCGAGCGCGATCGGACGCACGTGTACCTTGCCGGCGCCCGATGCGTCACCCGAGAAGATTCGCTTCGCGGTCGCGTCATGCCAGAACTGGCAGGAAGGTCACTACGCGGCGCACGCGCATCTCGCGCGGGAGGACATCGACTTCGTGCTCTTTCTCGGCGACTACATCTACGAAGAAGGCATCCGCGCCGACGGTGTTCGCAAGCACGAGGGCGACGCCCCGAAGACGCTCTCGGAATACCGGCGCCGGCACGCACTCTACAAGTCCGATCTCAACCTCCAGGCCGCGCATGCGGCGCATCCATGGATCGCGATCTGGGACGACCACGAGGTGGCAGGCAACTACGCCGCGCAGTTCGCCACCGACTTGCCGGGGGTTTCGCCGTCGCAGTTCCTCGAGCGTCGCGCCGCCGCGTACGAGGCGTATTGGGAGCACATGCCGCTTCGCTCACCGTCGCCTTCGGGGCCGAGCATGCACATCTACCGCGACTTCAAGCTCGGCGACCTCGCGCGCCTGATGATGCTCGATGGTCGCCAATACCGATCGAAGCCGCCTTGCGACGGCAAGGTCACGACGAAGTGCGACGCGCGCAATGACAGCGCGCTCTCGATGCTCGGCCTCGATCAGGAGCGGTGGCTGCTCGACACGCTCGCGTCCGCGACGGAGCGCTGGAAGCTCATCGGAAACGGCACGATGATGTCACCGACGGTCGTCGCCGGCTCGCTCGTGAACACGGATCAATGGGATGGATTCACCGCCGAGAGGCAGCGGCTCTTCGACGCCTTCGCGCGACGCGATGGCGTGGTCGTGATGACCGGCGACATCCATTGCACGGTCCTCTCCGAGTTGCCGAGCGACGCGACGAACGCGAGGTCGCCGAAGATCGGCGTCGAGCTCGTGACGACCTCGATGTCGTCGACCGGCATCCCCGAGATCTTGAGCAGCGTGACGAAGGTGGCGGCGGCGGTCGCTTCTCACCTCAAGTACGTCAACACGAAGACACGTGGCTACCTCGTCTGCGAGCTCACGCGCGACGCGATCGCGGTCTCGCTGCGAGGCCTCGACAACGGAACGGAGGCGAGCGGCATCCACACGGTGGCCTCGTGGAAGATCCGGCACGGCGAGTCGAAGATCGAGCCTGTGTGAAGAGCGCCGCTTCGAGGGCGGCGACGTTGGCCTTTGCCGAATGCGTGCGGACTTCGGCAGAGCGGGTGACGTGGCCTCTGCCGAATGTGTGTGGACTTCGGCAGAGCGGGTGACGTGGCCTCTGCCGAATGCGTCGCAGACTTCGGCAGAGGGGGGTCTGCCGATGTCAGCGTGCTTTGGACTTGAGCCACTCGGCGACGCGATCGAACGGATCGAAGCCGTGCTCGCGGGCGATTGGGGCGCGGAGGTTCGAGTTGGCGTTGACGTCGTAGAAGACGCGCTCGCCGCGGCTGTCGGCGTTCATCGACTCGAGGTACTCGATGCCGCCGACGTCGATGCCGCCGGCCTCGATGATGCGTTTGCCGGCGGCGACGGCCTCGGCCGGCACCTCTTTGTAGGCGTAGAACTCGACGGGCTTCGCGGCGACCTCGGCGGGGATCTCGCAGACGGATGCGTCACCTTCGGCGGCGGGGTTGCACGCTTCGGACGGGCACAGGTTGTAGCGGCCGTGCGAGACGACGCGCATCGCGTAGAGCAGCTCGCCGCCGAGGAACTCCATTCGAACGATCCCGCGCTCGGGGTCGTGCTCGAAGTACTCCTGCAAGAGGAGGAGGCCGTCGGGCTCCCAGATTCCTTTCGTCTTCTCGACGTGCGCGCGGAGCTCGTCGTACGACGAGAGCTTTTGGATGCGCGCGCCGCTTCCGCCTTGCTCTGGCTTGACGAGCGACGGCCACTTCCAGCCGCGGCCGGCCGCGCCTTCGCTCTCGAGACGCGCGCGGAGCGCGTCGAGGTCGTTGAACGCGATCGAGCGCGGCGTGCGGAGGCCGAGCCTGCCGATGAGCGCTGCCTGCGTGGTCTTCGACAGCTCGAGGGCGAACGCGCGATGGCCGTTCAAGACGGTGCGACCCGCGCCTTCGAGCGACTTCAAGAAGGCGAGGGCGAGCGGCACCGCGCGGACGTTCCCGCGCACGTACGCGCTCGGGCTCGCTTGGTTGAAGATGACCGGCGCCGCGGGCAGGTCGCCCGCGACGAACGCGGCCGCCTTCAGATCGAGCGTGTCGTAGCGCACGCCCTTCCGCTCGAGCGCGGAGAAGAGCGGCTTCTGCCACTCGGGATGCTCGAAGAGGACGAGGACGTCGGTGTTGGGCTTGAGGGTGGTGGATGACACGCTGGATGACACGGAGCTCCGATCAGGAGCCTGGATCGATGCGCAAGACCTTGCTGCGGTTGCGGTCGACGAACCAAATCTTTCCGTCGGGCCCGAAGGTGAAGCCGGCGAGCGACTTCTTCGGCAATCCGGTGTCGAGCTTGCGCACCTCTTTGCCCGACTTGTCGAAGACGTGGAAGAAGCCGGTCGCGGCGTCCGTCACGTAGATCAGGTTGCCTTTGACCTCGATGCCGGCGGGCTGCTCGAGGCCCTCGGAGACCACGACCTCGACGTCGGTGTCGTTCATGACTCCGTTGGCCTTGAGGATCTCGTTGCGAAGCGGCAGCTCCTTGCCCATCGCGCCCTTCGTCGTGTCGAGCTTCACGATGCGCGCGTTGCCGGTGTCGGCGATGTAGAGCATCTTGTCGCTCTCGTCGTAGAAGACGTGGCTCGGGATGCCGTCGACGCCCTTCACCTTGCCGAGCGCGTAGCGGTAGATCTCGCCGTCTTTGTGATCGTCGCCGCCCGGCTCGTGCGGCTTGTTGAAGTTGTACTTGTCGATCGATCCGAGCTGGCCGTTGAACGCCCAGTAGATGTTCGCCTCTTGCCAGGCGATGCCACGACAGAACGTCGTGTTGTGGAGCATGTCGTAGTGCGATCCGAGCTCGCTCGGGTCGCCCTCGGGCTTCGTGGGCTTCGAGAAGATCGTGAGGTCGCTCGTCATCATCGCGGGGCCCATGAAGTAGTTGGGCTCGTTGCGCGGATCGTTCTGCGAGTTGTCGTTGTCTCCGCAGACGCCCCAGAACGGCGCCTCGCCCATCGCGATCGCCGGCGGCTTGTGCATGAAGTGGGCGGCGGCCGGATCGTGGTACTGCGTCCACGTGCCCTTGCTGTCCGCGGTGACGCCCTTGCCCACGTGCGTGGAGTCGTCGAAGTAGGCGACCGCCCAGACCTCGGTCGGGTCCTTCGGGTTGAACGCGAGATCGATGAGCTCCTGCTTCGAGGACTTCGTGCTGTAGATCTCGGTGAGGGTCACCGACGTCGGCGAGCCGTCGCCGGAGCCGATCTCGGTGCCGCCCGCGATCGCGACGCACGCGCCCGTGGCGGTGTCGCAGGTCTCTTTGCCGGCGGTGCACTGATCGTTCGTGGTGCACTTCGATCCGACGCCGCCGCTCGTGCCGGTGGGCGTGGTTCCATCGGGCGTCGTCGTGTCACTCGAGCTGCACGCAGCCGCGGCGAAGAGGACGGAGGTGGCGAAGAGAAGGGCGAGGGAGGAAGATCGAGCGAGCATCACTCGGCGGTTTAGCGCTCGACACGCGCAGCGGCAAGGTGAGAACGGCGCTAATTTATTGACGATCCGTCGTGATTTCCGAGGGATCGCGGCCCCGCGTTGGGCGGCGACCCGAGGATCGTCGCGTTTCACCGCATCCAGGGGCCGAGGGTTCGAGGATCAGGAGGGGCCGAGCGGCCCACCCGGCTTCTTGATCGGGATCTCGGCGCGCACACGGTCCGACCGCATCATGCGCTCGAGCACCTCGAGGCGCTTCGTCGTCTCGGCACGGAGGGCGCCCATCTCGCGAAGCAGGGTCTCGATCCCGACTTCGTTCTTCAGGTTCACGCGGAAGTCGGTCTCCGCGGTGGCGCGGTCCTTCATCGACTGGCGGTTCTGGCTCATGACGATGAGCGGACCTTGCAGCGCGACCAGGATCGCGAGCGCGAGGTTGTAGAACTGGTACGGGTACTCGTCGAAGGGCTTCGGGAGGAATCGATTCGCGCCGGCCCAGACGAGCGTCGCGAGCAAGAGAAATAGGATGAACGCCCAGCTGCCGTTCAGATCGGCGACGCGATCGGCGAGACGCTGACCCCACGTGAGGTTCTCTTCGATCTCCTTGACGACGTCGCGCGCTGCGCGCTGCGACAGCATCGCGTTCGTCTCGCGAAGACGCTCGGCCATCTCGGCGAGGATCGCCATCGCGGCGTTCTTCGACCTCGAGAGGTGATCGCCGAAGTCTTCTCGGGTGAGCTCGAGCAGCGTGGTGTCGACGATCGCCTCGACGCTCGCCGAGCGCGGCTTGTCGTCGAAGAGCGAGAGCTCGCCGAAGTACTCACCGGTGCGCGCGTCCTTCAAGATGACGCGTGGCTCGTCATCGTTGCCCGGCAAATAGATCTGCACCGCGCCCGAGAGGACGACGTACATGCTCGAGCCTTTGTCTCCCTTCGAGAAGACCGCCTCGCCGACCTTGTAGCGGCGCTCCTGCATCTTCTTGCCGAGCGCTTCGAGGTCTTCGGGCGCGAGCGTATCGAAGAGGGGGATCTGGGCGAGGAGCTCGGAGTGTTGCATGAGAGCGAGTGGCGCGCGTCGGGACGCGTGCGTGGAGCCTCCTTCATGGTCGCCGCGCGAGGCGTCCCGCGCAAGAGGAACGGGACGAGAGCTGCGGGAACGCAGAACGGCGCTAGTGTGAGGCGATTTCGGGCTTCGGCAGGTCTTCGCTCGTGCGCGGCAACGAGGACGTCCCGCGTCCTGCGAGCAGGCGACGCGTCAGCCACATGCCCGCGAGCATCGAGACGACCCAGAGGATCGACGATGGATTCGCCGACGCGATGGCGACGATCCCCGGCCCTGGACAGTAGCCGGCGAGCCCCCAACCGACACCGAAGATCGCGGCGCCGATCAACAGCGGCCGATCCACCGACGTCGCCATCGGCATGTAGAACTGCACCTCGGCGATCGGGCGGCGCTTCGTCCGGACGAGCCGCTCGACGTGCTGGGCGACGAGGAAGTGGGTCCCGATCGCGCCGATCATCACGAACGCGAGGCTCGGGTCCCACGAAGGTGACGCGACGTCGAGAAACGCGAGCACCTTGGAAGGCGACGTCATCTGCGCGATCCCGAGGCCGATCGCGAACAGCACGCCGCTGATGAACGGGACGGCGAGTCGTCTCATCGGCTCACCACCCCGAAGACGTGCTCGGTGAGGAACGCGACCGCGATCGCGACCGCCATGAAGAGACAGGTGGCGATGATCGATCGCTTCGACAGGCGGCTGATGCCGCATACGCCGTGGCCGCTCGTGCAGCCGTTGCCGAGCGTCGTCCCGATCCCGACGGCGAGACCCGCGACGATGACGAGCACGGGTGAGATCGATCGCGAGGCGGACGACGCGAACGCCTCGGGATGAGCGAAGAGCAACACGACACCACCGGCGAGCAGCCCGGCGAGGAACGCGACGCGCCACCCTGGCGTCCGGTCGTCGCCGTGAATTCGCGTCGACGTGCCAGCGGAGAACAGACCTCCGACGATGCCGCTGATCCCCGCGATGCGTCCGGAGAAGAGCAAGAGGAGCGACGCGCTCGTTCCGATGAGGGCGCCACCGAGGAGTGACGATGCGATCGACGGCGATGGAGTCATGGAGGTCGTCCGAGACGTAAACCGTAGTCTGCCGCGCGCACAAAACCAAACGGCGCCGGTTCTCTTTTAGAACCAGCGCCGAAGGTCGTGTTCGTACTTGCGTTACTTCAGGTTGACCTGCGGGCCGCCGCTCGACTTGTTGTTCGAGGTGCTGCCGTAGTCGATCGTGTCGTCAGAGCAGCTCTGGTTCGTGCCGCAACCGCCGCAGTTCGATCCGCTGCACTGGCCGCTGTCGGGGCTCGGCGGGCAAACGTCGGGGTTGTCTTGCGAGCCTTCGCACTTCTCTGCGCTGCCGCTTCCGGTGGTGCCACCGTTGGCGCTGCCGCCGCTGCCGCCCGCCGGAACCGGCGAGCCGTCTGCGTTGTGACCGCCGCCCGCCTTCGGGTTGCCGTTGGCGTCGAAGCCGCCTGCGCCGCCCGCCGTCGTCTGGCTGCCGTTCTGGTTGAAGCCGCCGCCCGCGGTGGGCTTGCCCGAGGCGTCGAAGCCGCCGCCGGTGTTGCCGCCGTTGGTCGAGCCGTTCGATCCGCTGGACGCGCCGTTCAAGCCGCCCGCCGGAACCGGCGAGCCGTCGGCGTTGTGACCGCCGCCTGCCTTCGGGTTGCCGCTGGCGTCGAAGCCGCCCGCGCCACCGGCCGGAACTTGCTGGCCGTCCTTGTCGAAGCCGCCGCCGGACGTCGGCTGACCCGCGGAGTTGTAACCGCCGCCGCTCGATCCGTTGAAGCCGCCCGCCTCGACCGGCGTGCCGTCGGCGTTGTGACCGCCGCCTTCTTGCGGGTTGCCGCTCGCGTCGAAGCCACCGGCTCCGCCTGCGGGCGTCTTCTTGCCGTCCTTCTCGTAGCCGCCGCCCGCGGTGGGGTTGCCACCCGCGTCGTAGCCGCCGCCGTTCTTGCTCGTGTCGGAGCCGCTGCTCGGGCCGTTGTCGCCGTTCGTGCCGCTGCCGCCGTTCGGGCCGGTGCCGCCGTTGTTTCCGTTGCCGCCCGCGCCGCAGTCACCGCTGCACGCCGGGATGCCGGGGCAGGTGTTGTCGCTCGGCGAGTTCGACGTGCCGGGCGTCGAGCCCGTGCCGCCGTTGCCGCCGTTGTCGCCGTTGCCGGGCGGGAGCTCGTCGGTGCCGCTGCCGCCGCCGGTCGATCCGCCCTTGCCGCCGTTGCCGGACGAACCAGGGACCGTCGCGCCGCCGTCGGGGACCTTGTTGCCGTTGCCGGAGCCGCCGCCGCCGCCGTAGCCACCGGAGCTCGAGCCCCAGCCACCACCGCCGCCGCCCCAGCCGCCGCCGCCGCCCCAGCCGCCGCCGCCGCCGCCCCAGCCGCCGCCGCCGTTGCCGCCGCTCGTGTCGGGCGTGCCGCCGTAGCCGCCGCCACCGCCACCGCCGCCAGCGCCGCCGCCCCACGTACGGGTGCCTGCTGCGGTCGAGCACGAGATCGCGGACTTGGTCCAGCCGTTGTAGTTGTCGACGCGCGCGATGTGGAGCATGCCGGACGCCTGGCCCTTGCCAGAGACGACGCCGACGATCTCACCCTTCGAGTTGAGGACCGCGCCGCCCGTGTCGAGCCACTCGTTGGCTTCGGGCTTCGCGAGGTATTCGAGCTTGAAGCCCGCGCTCTCACCGCTGCTGATGAGCGTGTTCGTCTGGATGACTTCCTTCGCGGTCTCGGCTTCGCGACGGAAGCGGACACCCTTGGTGTTGTCCTTCGCCTTGGCGGAAGCGACCGTCGGGTAGTTATCGAGCTTGATGGGGTTGTCGAGGAGGATGAGGCCGACGTCCGAGTGCTCGGGGTGCGAGAGGTTCGAACGGAAAAGCTTCCACGGTGTGGAGGCGACCTTGCCCGAGGAGCTGCCCGCCGACGACGTCACCTTCCAGAAGTTGACGCCGACGATGCAGTGACCTGCCGTCAGGACCATCTTCGGAGAGATGAGTGTTCCGGAGCACGACCCGAGTGAGGAGCCGTTGACGTCCGTGAGCTCGATGATGACGCTCGACGCTTGGGTAACCTTCTTGGCGTCTGCTTCAGTCTTCGGTTGCTCTGGCGAGCTGCAGGCCGTGATGGTGGCGAGCGCGCTACCGAGTCCGATGAGCACCATGTGGTGAAGACGAGCGGTCATGTGTTTCAGCCTCCGAGTGGGAGAGTCTCCCCGTGTCGTGGTTGAGTCCGTTGCAGGTTCGGGTCCATGTGTGCGCAAAAGCTCGTCTCGCTGCGCGTTTCACGGAGAGCCTGTAATCCTCGGAGATTTCGTGTGTAAGACAAGGTGCGCGTGATCGAGTACGATCCAATCGATCGCGCTGTACGGTCCCCTCTCTTGCTGGATCATGTTTCCGCCTGAGAGTTTGTAGGCTCGCTCGTACCCTTCTTCGTGATCCATCAGCGTGTTTGTGTGCGGGCAGCCGTTTTCCCCTGCGATGAGGGAGCTCGAGGACAGAAGCGAAGCACTTCGCATCGAAATCTCGCTGGGAAGCAGAGCGGTTAGACGCAAAATCCACCGATTCAGGACGGCATCTTCGTTGCTCTATACTGAGCGCAATGACTCGGGCCCTTCTTCTCAGTGCCGTCCTCGGCATCACCGTCGTGGCAGCTTGCTCGACGGACGCGACCACTCGAAAGCCGCGCACCGGCGCGAAGCGAACCACGACGGATCCCGTCACCGGCAAGGAGCTGCCGGACTACAACGATCCACGCACCCCCGAAAAGGAAGGCTTGCCCGACCCATTCGAGGGCTTGCCGCGCGGGCAGGAGCAAATCAACACGCTCTGCCAACGCGTCGGCATCACCGCCGGCTCGTCGGCGCAGAGCAACGAGCCGAACCCGAACTTCAACGCGGTCACGAACGCGTTCTGCCGCGAGCAAGCGAGCATCACGAGCATCGCGGACGTTCAGAAGGCGCTTGGCCTGAGCTTCACGAAGACCGACGCGCAGGCGACGAACGGATCGAACGGCAACCCGGGCTTCGCGCTCCTCAGCCATTCGAGCTCGCTCATCGCGCGCAACGTCTCTGCGATCAACCCGCGCGCCTTCATCTTCTCGCCGCCGCCTGGCCAGCCCGTGAAGATCCCGGGCTTCGTCGTGATGGGCTTCTCGCGCGGAGAGCCGTTCCTCGAGGTCGCCGCGCAGCAGCCGAAGAACGGCGACAAGATCTCGTTCTACCTCATTCGCTTCACGCCGGAGTGTGAGGAGACGAATTCGTGCAAGCCCGGCGATCTCCTCACGCCTGCGATCGAGAAGAACTGGAAGAGCGTCACGGTCTACGACGACGAGGATCTGAAGAACTCGCTCGCCGACTGCCGTCACTGCCATCAACCGGACGGACCGGGGACGAAGATCATCCTGCGCATGCAGGAGCTTCAAGACCCGTGGACGCATTGGTTCCGCAACGACCGCCCCGGCGGCGTCGCGCTCCTTCAAGACTTCTTCCGGGCGCACGGGACGAACGAAGACTACGGCGGCATCCCCGCGGCGATCATCGGCAAGTCCGACGGTCGCGCGCTCGAAGATCTCGTCACCGGTCAGGGCTTCGGCACGCAGCCAAACGGCTTCGACTCGAAGGTCATCGAGAAGGAGATCGAGGAGTCGTCGAGTAAGCAGCCCGAGATCAACACGCCGCCGGGCCAGAGCTCGACGTGGAAGCAGCTCTACCAAGCGTCGATCAACGGCCAGTTCATCCCGCCGCCGTACCACGATGTGAAGGTGACCGACCCGGACAAGCTGCAATTCGCGACGGACGAGTACAAGAAGTTCCTGAACGGCGGCCCCGCCTCGGCGCTGCCGGACATTCGCCGCGTCTTCCTCGACGACGCGCTCGAAGACCTCACGTTCCTCCCGAAGTCTGGGCTGAACGGCCGCCAGGTCCTCATGCAGACGTGCGCGCAGTGCCACCACAGCAGGCTCGATCAGACGCTGACACGCGCGAAGTTCGACGTGACGGCGCTCGACAGCATGTCGCGTCAAGAGAAGGACCTCGCCATCCAGCGCCTCCTTCTCCCCGCCGCCGAGCGCCTCCACATGCCTCCGGCGTCGATGCGCACGCTCCCCGACGACGCACGCCAAGCCGCGATCGACGAGCTGAAGAAGTAATCGCTCCCAGCGAGGCAGGCCGGCTCTCGACACGAGCTGGTCCGCATGGCGCTCGGCGAATTTAGAAAGCACGCCCCGCGCAAGAATGGTCTATGACCATCCGCGATGCCGGGTTGGCTGTCCGAGCTCCTTCCAATCATCGCGCTTCTCGCGCTGATCATCGTCATCGTCGGGCGTCTGCCGCGGGTGGACCTCGGCCACTCGCCAGCGTTCTTGCGGCGCCGATTCTTCAACTGGTTCCCCGTTGGTCTGACGTACGCGTTCCTCTACATGGGGCGCTACAACCTACGCGTCTGCACGAACATCGCCTTCGACAAGGCGCAGTTCTCGAACATCTACTTCTGGGGCACGCTCACCTACGGGTTTGCGTTCCTCCTCAACGGTCCGCTCACCGATCGGCTCGGCGGCAAGAAGACGATCATGCTCTCGGCCGGCGGATCGCTCGTCGCGAACGCGCTGATGGGCATCGTCGTGATGCGCGCGATGCAGGGCACGACGGTGCCGAAGGGGGAGCAGGCGGCGCTCGTCCCGATCTTGAGCTTGCTCTACGCGCTCAACATGTACTTCCAGAGCTTCGGCGCCGTCGCGATCGTGAAGGTGAACGCGGCGTGGTTCCATCTGCGCGAGCGCGGCACGTTCGGCGGCATCTTCGGGATCCTCATCTCGCTCGGGCTCTACTTCGCGTTCGACTGGTGCAAGTTCATCGTCGAGCGGCTGAGCGCTCCGTGGGTGTTCTTCATCCCGGCCGCGATCCTCGGCTTCTTCTTGGTGATGGATCTCATCTTCGTCCGCGACACGCCGGGTGAAGCAGGGCACAAGGACTTCGATCTCGGCGACGCGAGCTCTGGCGACGACGGACCGCGGCTGCCGCTCGGCGAGGTCGTGAAGAAGATGATCTCGAACCCCGCGATCCTCATCATCGCCGCGATCGAGTTCTGCTCCGGTTACCTCCGCAACGCGATCCTGCAGTACTACCAGACGTTCGCCGAGGAGACGCACCGCGCCGCTTCACCCACGATGAAGAAGGTCGCCTCTGCGCTCGCCGCCACCGACCCGGAGGCCTCGGCGAAGGCGCTCGCGGCGCTGCCGAAGGAGTTCGTGCACGATCACTGGGGCATGCTGAACTGCATGGCCGGCATCACGGGCGGGGTGCTCGCAGGGCTCATCTCCGATCGCGTGTTCGGATCGCGCCGTGGCCCTGTCGCGGGTGTGCTCTATGGCGTGATGCTCGTCGGATCGATCGTGATGTTCTTCACGATCCCGACGATGGCGATCGGCTGGGTCGTCGTCATCATGACGCTCGCGATCATCGGCGTGCACGGCATGCTCTCCGGCACGGCGAGCATGGACTTCGGCGGAAAGAGGAACGTCGGCATCGTCGTCGGCATCATCGACGGAATGGTCTACCTCGGCACCGCGCTCGAGGCGCTCGTGCTGGGTCGCGTCCTGCCGAAGGAGGCCGCGCAGAGCGACGCGCACAACTGGTGGACGTGGCCGGCGGTGATGGTGCCCGCCGCGATCCTCGGCCTCGCGCTCTCGACCCGCGTCTGGAACGCGCGGCCCGCGCCGAAGACGCAGGCCGTTCACTGACGACCGAAGACTCGACGGGGATCTACTCGTCGCCAGCCATCGCCTTCTTGGCGATCAAGTAGACGAAGCCGGCGGTGCGCTCCTCGGCCTGCATGAGCGTGTGGCCGATCGCCTTGTCGACGCCAGGGTCGCCGGCCCAGCAGGCCTTGTGATCGATGTGCTGGCGCTCGATGAAACGAAGCGGGCTCGCGTCGATGTCACGGCAGAGGACGCCCTCTTGCCACTCGCGGCTCTTGTACGCGTTGACGACGGCTTGGACGCCGGGAACCCACAGGGTCTTCGTCGCCTTCGCCGTGTCGATGACGTAGTCGTGGAGGTCCATGTCGCGCGGCGTGGCGGACCAGTCTTCGAGCGGGTAACGCGCCTGAATCTCGGTGGCGTATCCCTCGAGGTTCGAGTGGAGCTTCGCCGGGCGATCG
Source organism: Labilithrix sp. (assembly GCA_044227045.1). Lineage (GTDB taxonomy): Bacteria > Myxococcota_A > Polyangia > Polyangiales > Polyangiaceae > Labilithrix. The sequence continues at coordinate 44,390 of JBGAFW010000012.1, read as the reverse complement.
ACCGCGGTGAAGTTCGACGCATGCATCGGCTGCGTGAGGTCGGTGAAGTAGTGAAGCGCGAGGCCGATCTCGTAGCAGCTCTTTGCGTTGCCTTCGCGGACCTTCGCCGGGCCGCTCTCGAACGCGTTGCGGAGGTGACCATCGGCCTCGGTGAGCGCGGTGCCTTCGGTGTCGCCCTTGTAGTTCTTGCCGGTGTCGGGATCGTAGAAGTGGCTTGCCCAGGTGGCGCCCGAGAGGCCGACGAGCGCGTCGTTCGGGTTCAGCGGGAGATCGAAGCGGCCGCCGTTGTAGGCGCCTTTGAAGTCGGCATCGAGCAGCCCTTGCTGCCACTGCTTCTTGCAGCTCTCGCTGTTCATGAACTGTGTCGCGAGCTTCGCCGCCGGGAGCTCGGGGTGCTTCGCGAGGATGTCCATGCCGCGGTTGACGATCCAGAGGTGCGTCGAGCTCACCTCGTTGTCGACGCTCTGCGCGTCCCATGCGCTCGGCTGTGAGGCGCCGCCGGCTCCGTCGCCATCGCCATCGCCGGCGTCCGTCTGCGTCGAGCAAGCGACGGCGGTGGAGAGCGCGAGAACCAAACCGAGCAGCGACTTCGTATCCATGATGTTTCCTGTGGGTGAGAGACAGGCCGAGCAGCGAAAGGGGGAGTAGGGGAGAGAGGAGTAGGGGAGAGAGGATCAGCCGCCGCGACGTTCGACTTGCGCGACGAACGTGCCGATCGACTTGAGGAGGAGGGTGCGCGGGAAGGGGTTGGCTTCGAGCCCGTCACGCGTCGAGAACGCGCGCGGGAAGCTGAGACCCCAGTGGTGAATGCCGAGGGTGCCCATGAAGTACGTCTTCATGCGGCCTTGCTCGGGGTTGATCGAGCCGTGGATCTCCGGCCAGAAGCGACCACGCGGGAGCGGCACCTGGCTGTCCTGGAGCTGGTTGTTCGAGGCGGCGAGCAGGTCGTAGTAGTTGCCGCGGAGGCTGCGGAAATCGAGCGAGTGCGTGTCGTACGCCGTCTCGTTCAGCGCGAGCGGGGAGGGCTGCTGGCCTTCGTTCGTCGCGTCGCCCATCGTGCCGGTGATCGCGAAGTAGCGGAGGTTCGCCGGGACGGTGTGCGTCTTCCACCACTCCATGCGCGACTCGGTGGTGAGCGTCTGCACGCCCTTCACGATCTGCGTGGCGGTGACCTTGAAGCGTTCGATGTTCGCGCAATACTCGGCGCTCGGCGAGCTCAGGTGCAGGATGCCGCTGATCGCGCTCGTGTCTTCGACGCCGCTGAAGACGTTCTGCGCTTCGCCGAAGAGGACGCGACGCGTGAAGGAGACGAAGCGACCGACGTCGGCCATGCTCGTCTCGATGCCTTCGCGCGAGAGCTCGGCGTTGCGGTTGCCAAGGCGCGTCGCTTGCCAGCCGGCGCGCGTCGCGAACGAGGTCCAGTGGCCCAGGTTCTTCGTCATCAGCCATGCGCTCGGCGTGGCTTGGCTGCGCGCGATCGGCGTGTCGCCCTCGCAGGACTGGAGCTGGTTTTCGACGAAGTCGACCGTCGTATCGAGGAGATCCTTCTGCGGCCCAGGCGCGAGCGCGACGTCCGCGAGCTGCGAGCCATAGACGACGCCGGCGAGCCCGATGACACCCTTCACGCGCGGCATCCAGCTCGCGTGAGCCTTCTCTCCACGGGTGACGAGGTTCAGCGCCGTCGCCATCCCGCGCGAGTAGCCCATCACGTAGAGGTGATCGGGCATTCCGGTGATCTTGAAGTACTTCTCGAGACGCGAGAGGTAGTAGTCGGCGTTCTCGTCGAGGGTGCCGAACGTCTCGAGCGAGCCGACCTCGGGCTTCAGGTACGTGACGGTGACGAGCGGCGTGCCGTCTTGATCGTCGATCGAGCCGACGCGAACGAGATCGCGCATCGAGCGATCGACGTCCTTCACCGCGGCGGCGCTGAACTGACGATCGCGAACGAGGTCCTTCTTCGTCGGGTCCGCCTCGAGCGCGCGGAGCTTCTTGTCCCACACGACGCTCGCGGCGCCGCCATAACGAAACACCTCCTCGAACGGTGAGACGGGGATGAACTCACCGAAGATGCCAGGGACGATGACGATGTGAACGGGGTTGCGACGAAGCTCGCCTTCGAGGACGCCGTCGGGGCCGGTCTTCGTCACGAGCGGCGTCACGAGGCCTTGCTGGTAGAAGTCCATCGGTCGCATCTGCGAGAAGGCGGCGTCGTACGGCGCGAGCGGCGCGGCGGCGTTCGGCGCGACGTGAGGATCGATCGCGCGGTCCGTCGGCATGAGCACGAGCTGGCGAATCTGCTCGTCGGTGAAGTGCCCGTCGCGCTTCAGGTACGTGAAGAAGTCGTTGCGAAAGAGCTGCGGGCCGAAGCGACCGCCGGCGGCATTGAGCTCGGCGTCCTCCGAGTCGACCTCTTCGTCCGCGCTCTCCGCGGCGCAGCCGAGGCCGAGGGCCGTCGAGGCAGCGAGGAGAAGCGCGGTGAGCAGACCATTCTTGCCGAGCGAGAGTTTCATGACCTGACTACACAAGCGCACATGTCGTGCCGTCAGCTCAGCCTCTTCGCGAATCTATGCAAACCTCATAAAATCAATATGTTGCGCACCTTGCCTACAATGTGATGTGGATCACCACACCCTCGCTGCTGGATCGGAGTTGCGCAATTCGCGCACATTCGGGATAGCCGGCCCTCCTCTTACTCACGTGGCTCACGCGACTCGCGGAGCGAGTGCGCGATCCGATCGAGGAGCGCGGACTCCTCGACCGAGACCGGCGCGTCGAGGTCGAGCCCGCGGAGCGGAAGGCTCACGCGGCAGAGAGCGTCCTTGCGATGGATGCGCAGCCACACGCGGTCGATCGTTCCGAAGCGGCCGTTCGCGGAGACGAAGAGGGCGATCAGATCCGGCCCGACCGCGCGCCGCGGCGATGGTCGGATCTCGAGCGTCTTACCGTTCGCGAGCGTCGCGGAGAGCCCGGCCACGAGATGGTCCGCGGGATCGGAGAACATGCTCGGAGCGCCAGGGGCGCCGGCGGCGAGCCACTCCGCGACGGAGGACGTCTCGCCCGCGACGCCGACGCCCAAGGTGAAGCCGCCGTCGGCGCGCGTTGATGAGAGAGCGCGCTCGATCGACGCGAGCGTCGCGGCGCCCGGCACGTTGACGAGGAGGCTCTCTTGATCGATTTCGAAGCTCATCGCGACGCTCCTTCCTGCTCGCTCTCGGTGATCGTCTTCGCGTGCGTGTCGTCGAGGTAGGGCGTCGGCCCATCGGGCATGAGGTTGCCCGGGTTCAAGATCCCCTTCGGATCGAACGCACGCATGAGCGCCTTGACGACGTCGATGCCCGGATCGCCGAGCTCCGCCGAGAGGCGCGGCGCCTTCGAGCGACCCGCGCCGTGGTGATGCGCGAGCGTGCCTCCCGCGGCGACGGCGGCCTCGAGCGCGGCTCGCCATGCGCGGTCGTACGTCGCCTGCGAGCGGCCATCCCAGCTCTCGCGTCCCGGCTCGGTCGCGCCCGCGGTGCCGGCGAACGAGAAGTAGATGCAGCAGCCGTCGGGATACGCATGGCTCATGTGCGCCATGACGAAGACGTGCTCGCCGAGCGCCTTGCGAACGCCGTCGAACAGCGCGCGTAGCTTCGACCACGGCGCCGCGACCTCCATCGTGTCGGAGAACAGTCCGGCGGCGAAGACCGGCGCTTGACGGTAGCTGACGGAGTAGCGATGCAAGAGCCACTTCTGCGCGGGGCCTTCGCCCTCGTAGGTGGCGCTCATCCGCTCGAGCATCCGCCGCGCGGCCTCTTTGTCGCGCTCCGGCGCGTCGCCTTCGCCCTCGAAGATCACGATGAGGAGCGAGCCGCCGAGCATCGCGCTGCCAAAGCCGCCTTCGAGCAGCTCGTTGATCGCGCCCGGACGGCGAAGGAGGTTGCGGAGCGCAGCGGCGCCGAGGCCAGGCGTCTTGCCGGAGTCGGCGCCGTCCTTCTTCACCGCGCCACGTCGCGCGAGCATCGCGTCGAAGGGATCGTAGAGGCGCGAGACGGCGGGGCGGAGGCCGGCCTGGAACATCGCGCGCATCGCCTCCCAACCGTGCTCGGTGGTCGGAAACGAGAACGCCGCGAACGCACGCGACTCGGGCTTCGGATGGAGCCGGAGCGTGGCGCTCGTGACGACCGCGAGCGTGCCTTCGCTACCGATGACCAGCGGAAGGAGATTCGGTCCGCTCGTGCGGTGGCGGAGCGTGACGATCTCGCCGGTGCCCGTCACGCACTCGAGCGCGACGACCATGTCCTCGATCTTTCCGTACTTGCCCGAGCACTGACCAGCGCTTCGCGCGGCGACCCAACCTCCGACGGTGCTGCAGAGGATCGAGGACGGGAAGTGACCGAGCGTGTAGCCGCGGCGATTCAGGTCTTCTTCGAGCGGAAGGCCCATCTGTCCCGCTTCGACGTCGAGCGTGAGCTTCTTCTCGTCGAGCTCACGCCATCGCGTCATGCGCTTGAGATCGATCACGATCATGCGCTCGCTCGGGAGGACGCCCGCGCAGACGCCGCTGCCTGCGCCGAAGGGGACGACCGGCGTGCCCGTGTCGTGTGCCCAGCGGACGATGCGGGCGACGTCGGCCGTATTCTCGGGCCAAACGATGCCGAGCGGCCTGTGCTCCGCCACGTTGCCCGAGCGCACCGCGAGGTGGTGCCTCGGCCACAAATCGCGTGCGTACGCCACGCGATCGGCCGCGTCGCGGCTCGTGCGCACGCCAGGCACCGCGTGCTCCAGCTCATCGAAGAGCCTGGCCGCTGCGCCGGACAGGCCCCATTCGCCACTTCGAGGACCGCCACGGGGATCGGGAGACATCGCGTTCGGACTATACCGTGCTTGCGTTGAGGAGAGGGGGCGCGCTAACTCGTCTTGTTCGGAACCAACCTGGTTCCTCAAACCCTCCCGTCGAGCTCAATCATGGCAACGCTCACAGAAGCCCTCGCGGCTGGCCCGCTCGTCGTCGATGGCGCGATGGGGTCGCAGCTCTTCGAGCGCGGCATCCTCTACAACGCGTGCCTCGAAGAGCTTTGCATCTCACGCCCCGACGTCATTCGAAAGGTGCACGAAGACTACGTTCGTGCCGGCGCGCAGGTGCTCGAGACGAACACGTTCGGCGCGAACGCGATGCGCCTCGAGAAGCACGGGCTCTCCTCGAAGGTGAAGGAGCTCAACGAAGCCGCGGTCAAGGTGGCGCGTGACGCGGCCGCCGGCAAAGCGTTCGTCGTCGGCGCGATGGGCCCTTCAGGCTACTTCCTCGGCGACGCGCTCCCGGACGACCTCGCGAAGGTCCGCGCGGCGCTCTTCGAGCAAGCGACGGTGCTCGTCGGCGCCGGCGTCGACGCGCTGCTGATCGAGACGGTTCGGCAGACGAACGAGCTCCGCGTCGCGATCGAGAGCGCGGTCGCGGCAGCGGGCGGAAAGATCCCGGTCATCGCGTCGGCGTCGGTCGACGAACGAAGCCGCATGGCCGACGGGACGAGCAGCGCCGAGGTCGCGCGCCTGATGCGTGAGTGGGGCGCGAGCGTCGTCGGCGTCAACTGCTGCGACGGCCCGATGAACGTCCTCGAGGCCGTCACGCCGATGCTCGAGCTCGGCATCCCCGTGTGGGCGGTCCCGAACGCCGGTCTCCCGCGGCGCGTCGACGACCGTCTCGTGTACGTGTCGACGTCCGAGTACTTCGGCGTCTACGCGCGGCGCATGTTCAAGCTCGGCGTGAAGCTCGTCGGTGGCTGCTGCGGAACGACGCCCGATCACATTCGGCGCATCGCCGCCGCCGCGCGCATGGCCGGCGCCGCAGAGCGTGGCGGCGCGACGGCGAAGGGCGACTCGGACTCGCTCGTCCGCGCCGCGTCGAACCAGACGCAAGAGTCGTTCGAGTCGTGGACGTCCGATCCCCCCGCGATGGCAAACGACGCGAAGGCCGTCGCGTTCGCCGAGCGAAGCGACCTCGCCGCGAAGATCGCGCGCGGGCAGTTCGTCGTCTCGGTGGAGGTCAATCCGCCGGTCGGCCTCGATCTCTCGAAGGCGCTCGGCGCCGCGAAGATGCTCAAGGCAGGCGGCGTCGACGTCATCAACATCGCGGACGGCGCCCGCGCGCAAGCGCGCATGGGCAACATGGCGATGGCGCTCCGCGTTCAAGAGCGATGCGGGATGGAGACCATCCTTCACGTGTGCGGTCGCGATCGAAATCTGCTCGGCACCCTCGCGCATCTCTTGATGGCGCACGAGGTCGGCGTCCGCAACCTCGTCATCATCACGGGCGATCCTCCCAAGATGGGCGACTTCCCGGACGCGTCGGCGGTCTACGACCTCGACTCGATCGGCATTTTGAAGCTCGCCGCGCGCCTGAATCACGGCATCGATCCAGGCGGCAAGCCGCTCGGCGCCGCGACGCGCTTCGTCCTCGCGACGGGCGCAGAGCCGGCCGCGCTCAACTACGAGCGCGAGCTCCAACGCCTCAAGCAGAAGAAAGAGGCCGGCGCCGAGATCGTCATGACGCAGCCCGTGTACGACCCGGTCGTGCTCGAGCGCTTCCTCGAGGACATCGCGCCGCTCAACATGCCCGTCCTCGTCGGGCTCCTCCCGCTCGCGAGCTACCGCAACGCCGAGTTCCTCCACAACGAGGTCCCCGGCATGCAGGTCCCGGAGGCCGTGCGCGAGCGCATGCGGCTCGCCGGCACGGGCGCGCAGGCACGCAAAGAAGGCGTCGCGATCGCGCGCGAGATGCTCGCCGCCGTCCGGTCGCGCGTGGCCGGCGCGTACATCATGCCGCCGCTCGAGCGCTACGAGCTCGCGCTCGAGGTCGTCGACGGCTTCCTCGACGCCCCGGCCAGCGCGACCACCGGCGCAGCCGAAGGCCGCGCGGCCGTCGCCAAGGCCTGAGCGCGCGATGACTCGGTCGCGTGCACTGGCTGCGGTCGTCGGGGCGATGAGCCTCGCGCTCGCGGCCTGCGGCGGATCGTGTGCATCCTGCAGCAAAGACGACACCGCGGGATCACCGTCGTCTGCCGCCTCCGCGTCGCCCTCGGCGTCCGCGAGCGTCGTCGCCGAGATCCTCCCGCGCTGCCGTGGTGACGCGCAGCGGATCCCAATCCCCGGCGACGACGTGGTCGTCGGAGACGTCGCGATCGGACCTTCGGGCCTTCTCGTCGGCGTCGTTCGTGATCGTGACGGCAAGCGCGTCGCGTCGGTGATGCGTGTCTCGCTCGATCTCTCTGCATCGACGATGATCGACGTGGGGCCCGCGCTCGGGGACGATCCGCCGCCGTCTCCGCGATGGAACGGCACGTCGGCGATGGCGCTGTACCTCGGTCGCGGCGCGGTCGACGCCGGCACACCCGAGCTCCGCGGGAGCATCGGCTCGCACGTGCGCACGCTCCGCATCGCGAAGATCGAAGACAAAGCGATCGGCAAGGTCGAGGCGACGATCATCCAGCAGGCGGACGAGTCGACCGCGTTCGACGTCGCGTGGAACGAAGCCGGCGCCGCGCTCGTCGCGTGGGACGAGGACGCGCCGCTCAAAGAAGACGCGTCGGCGCATCCGTCGACCGAAGAAGGACGCGGCTTCGTGAAGGTGCAGATCGCATCGACCGACGCGAACGCGCCACGAAGGGTCGCGTCGCCCGAGTCGTCCGACGCGGAGCTGCCGCGCGTGATCGCTCGCGGCGGTGGAGGCTTCTGGCTCGCGTGGCTCGCGCGCCGCGCCGAGGACGAGGCGTACTCGGTGGAGGGCGCGGGAGAGAAGCGCGCGTTCCGTTGGGTCGAGGCGGTGATGCTCGACGCCAAAGGTGACGCGGTCGGTCCGGTTCGCCGCGTCTCGTCGGAGAAGGGGAGGGCAGCGGCCTTCGATCTCGCGCGAAGCGGTAGCGATCTCATCGTGATGGTGCAAGACGAAGCCGCGCCGTCCGAGGGAGCAGGCGCGCGGATCAGCCGCTTCGTCGTCAGCGGCGATGGAAAGGTGACGAGCTCCGGCGACGTCGTCGACGGCGGGGTTGGTCATTCGCTCGCCGAGGTCGTCTCGCTCGCGGAGCCGAACGAGCCTTCGCGGTGGCTCGCGTGGTTCGACGTCACCGAGCGCGCGCATCTCACGCCGCTCGGCGCCGGGCTCGTCGCCACCGCGCGACCGAGCTCGGAGCCATCGCTCGACGGCGCGCGGGTCCTCGCCGGGACCCTTCCGGACGGGATCTACGCGCTCGTGGGCGCCGCCCCCGCGGACTCACCGCCAGGCAGCCCAGGGGCTCCGGGAAACGCGGCAGCCCATCCGCATCCCGAATTGCGCCGGTTCTCGTGCAAATAGGTCGTTTAAGCACGTCACGTGCCCCTTCCTTCCGGCATGCCGATCGACTAGCTTTTCCCGCAGGTCGACGATGGATGCGATAGCCCCAAAGCCCGCGCGTCCCGACACACCTCGGGCCCATAGCTCAATCGGTCAGAGCTCCCGGCTCATAACCGGGCTTGTCCTGGTTCGAACCCAGGTGGGCCTACAAATCCCGTCGACTTCGACTGATTCTTACGAAGGAGCATACGGTTGAGCAATACGGACCAGATCCGCGCGCTGGAAGAGCTGGCGGCGATGGACGCCGAAGTGAAGGCTCTCGAGACCCAGCTGGCGGAAGAGCGAGGCGTCCTTGGAACGCTCAAGGAGAGCCTGAAGAAGCTCGACGACAAGCTTCAGGCAGATCGTGCCACCGTGGGGGCGGCGGACAAGCACAGGAGCGAGCTACAAATCGACATACGCACGATGACGCAACAGATCGAGCACTCGCGAGAGAAGCTCAATCGATCGCGCACCGAGCGTGAGAACCAAGCCGCACAGCGAGAGCTCGAGGAGCTCCGAAAGCTGGTGCGCGACCGCGAAGAGGAGATTCAGCGCATCGACGGCGACACCGCCCAAGTGCGCGCGCAGCTCGAGGCGACCGAAGGAGAGCACAAGAAGCTCTCCGACGAGCTCGCCGCGAAAGAGGGCGACATCCAGGCGAAGGTCACCCAGCTCGAGTCCGATCGCCAGCAGAAGGGCGGCGGCCGCGAGATGATCGTGAAGCGCCTCCCGCCGGTGCTCTACCGCCGCTACGAGATGATTCGTGGTCGTCGCGGGACGGCGCTCGCGCAGACCACCGACGGCACGTGCAACAAGTGCAACATGGCGCTGCCACCGCAGCTCTATCATCGCTTGCGTCGCGAGCCGCTGATCGAGCAGTGCCCGTCGTGCAATCGCATCATCTACTTCTCCGCGCCTCAGACAGCCAACAAGGTCGACTGACAGTCAAGGCGACGCGAGCGAGCAAGCGAATGAAGAGCTGTCCGAAGTGCATGCGCGTGTTCCCGGACGACGCGGGCTTCTGTCCCGCGGACGGAAGCGCGCTGCAGTTCGCCAGCATGGTGCCGGTCGCGGGCAGTCAAGAAGACGCCCGCCTCGGCATGAAGCTCTGCGATCGCTACGAGATTCGTCGCGTCGTCGCCGACGGCGGCATGGGCCGCGTCTACGAAGGCATCGACAAACAAAACCAGACCCGCATCGCCGTGAAGGTCCTTCACGGTGATGTGGCGAAGGACGAGGTCAGCCTCGAGCGCTTCAAGCGCGAGTACGAGATCTCGAGCCAGCTCCCGCACGATCACATCGTGAAGGTCCTCGACTTCCAGCGCGATCAGCTCACGCAGGTGTGGCTGCTCGTGATGGAGTTCCTCGAGGGTGAGGAGCTTCGCTTCGTCCTGAAGCGCGAGAAGATGATCCCACCCGAGCGCATCGTTCGCATGCTCTCGCAGGTGGCGATCGGGCTCGACGAAGCCCACGCGCGCCAGTTCGTCCACCGCGATCTCAAGCCGGACAACTTGTTCCTTTGCGGCACGCGCGAAGGCGACAACGTGAAGATCCTCGACTTCGGATCGGTCAAGGACAAGAACAAGGACGCGAAGAAGCTCACGGTGCTCGGCACCACGATCGGCTCGCCGTACTACATGGCGCCGGAGCAAGCGCAAGGCCTCGAGACGCTCGACGCACGCGCCGACGTCTTCGCGCTCGCCGCGATCACCTACGAGTGCATGACGGGCACCGTGCCGTTCACCGGCAACAACGGGCCGTCGATCCTTCTCTCGATCCTCACGAAGGATCCCGATCCGCCCTCCACGAAGGCCGCGAACGCGAAGTACCCCGTCCCCCTCGCGATGGACGACGTGATGGAAGTCGCGCTCGCGAAGAACCCGAACATCCGCACGAAGTCGGTCGGCGAGCTCGCCACCACCGTCGGGCGCGCGTATGGCCTCGAGGGCGATCACAAAGCGTGGGCGCACATGCCGCAAGCCGATCTCGCGAAGCTCGTCGCCGAAGGTCTCGCGCGCGCGCCTGCGCCGGCGCCGAAGGCTGCGCCTGCGCCGATCGCGGCGGCCGCGGATCCGTTCGCGTCACCGCAACGCGATCCGTTCGCGGCGAAGCCGGGGGCGGGCACGCAGCTCATGGCGCAAGCGCCCGCGCTCCCTCCGCAAGCCGCGCCTCCGCCTCCGCAGCCTTCGCAGCCCGCGATGCCTGCGTATCAAGCGGGACCGATGCCTGGGCCTGCGCCGGCGACGTACAACGACGAGCGCATCGCAGGGCTCGACAGCGGCCGTCCGCCGTGGCTCATCCCAGTCGCGGTCGGAACCGCAGCGTTGGTCGTCGGCGGCTTGATCGCGATCGTCCTCGCGCGCTGATCGCTTCAGGCGCGCGACGAAGGAGAGCACATGCGCCGCGCGTGTGCGCGCGCGTTGTCGTGGGCCATGACGTGGTGCCGAGTGAGGTCGAAAGAAACCAACGCGGGCTCGCGCGATGCACATTGATGGGCGGAGCAAGCAACCGAGAGATGGATCTTTCGTCCATCACCGAGGGAGGGAAATTCGAGCATCCGACTGGTTGTTTACGGTGGTGCTGTTGCGACCCATGTATACGCGGCTCCTACCACTCGTAAGATCAGTCGTTTTTGAACGCGAGATCTGGTGATAACTTCGAAGAAGGCTCGCCTCTCTTGGTCCAAAGCTCGCAAGGACGAAGAGACCCACTCGGGCTTTGGAGGATCATTTGCTCCCGTTTACCAAGCGGCCTGTCAAAGGAGAGGATAGCGATGTCGTCACCAAGGACGATCTCGCGAAGCCTCCGGCAAGTGCACCACCGAACTCGATGGTGAAGCGGAGCGTTCCACCTCCGTCCTCGCAGCGACCTCTCGCGCAGTCGGTTGGCGACAACGACGAGATGACGAACATCATCCCTTCGCGTGCGATGCACTCCACCAACACGGGTGCAGGGAGCCCGCGACCGGCCGCCGGAGCGCCGCCGACCTCACGGCGTGGCGCTGCGAGCGTGAGGCCGCCGCCAGCTTCGTTCGAAGGTCCGCCGAGCATGCGTCCGCCGCCGATGTCGAGCCCGAACCGGCCCGACGCCGACGAAGAAGAAGACGATGATGATGGCCGCACCGTCGTTCGCGGCGCGCCGAAGATCGTGAAGCGCACGGGCGGCAAGAAGAGCTCGCGCCACGTCTCGCAGTCGCAGCCGCCCACGTCGATCTCGCCGGCCGCCGTCATCAAGGCGACGCTCGAGTCCGCGCGCGCGAACCGCGATGGTCGCGGCGGTGGTTTGATCATGCCGGGACCTCCGGCCGATCTCCTCGAAGACCGCGAAGACTTCACCGATCAGTCGCCCGGCCCGCAGCGCCACGATCGGACGCCCTTCATGGGTCGCCCGAACGATCGCCTCGACCAGATGGGTCGCAGCTTCGATCGCGAAGGTCCTCCGAGCATGCGCCCGCCGCCTTCGTCGTTCGAAGGTCCGCCGAGCATGCGTCCCAACGGAATGGGGATGGGCGGCTTCGACGCTCCTCCGTCGTCGGGCAACCCGATGTTCTCGACCGGTCCGCAGCTGCCGCCGCCGTCGTCACGGAACGGCAACTTCGGCAACAGCACGTACGCGTCGGCAGGCCAGCAACAGCAGCAGCAACAAGCACCGCAAAGCTACGCGCCTCCGCAGTCGAGCGTTCCTGGCGTGGCGATGCCCGCGAATGGAATGCCCGCGCACTTCATGACGCCGCAGGCGCCTTACGCGGCCGACCCGCCGGGCACCGCCGTGACGTCGGGTCATCGCGTCGCCGGTCGCCCCGCTGTGTCGTGGGCCGCCGCGCTCCTCGCGTTCGGTCTCTTCGTTGGTGTCGCGGCGGTCGCGATCATCCAGAGCAGCGACTCGGTCGCCGACACGACCGCGTCGTTCGTCGATCCGGCACGCACGCCAGGCGCGAAGCCCGCCGCTCCGCAAGCCGCGCCGGTTCCGGTTCCCGTCACGCAGCCGGGAGCTCCGGTCGCCGCTCCGCATGTCCCTGCGGTGAACGATCCGAACGGCGCACCGCCAGGCCTCATCGGCGCGAGCCCGATCCCCGCCGCTCCTCCTCCCACGGTCGACCCGAGCCAACAGCAGCCGCAAGGCGCGGTCGCGGTCGCTCCGGTCGTCACGACGCCGGGCACCGCAGCCCCGGGCATCGCGTTCGCGCCGGTCCCCGTCGCCCCGCAAGCGAGCGCGGCGCCGAAGCCGAAGTTCAACGCATGGCGTCCTGCCGCGCCGCCTCCCGCGGCGGCACCTCCGCCGAAGAAGCAGGCGGTCGCGAGCAACGACGACGACGAGGGGACGAAGAAGCCCTCGAAGCCGGCCGCCGGTGGCAAGAAGGGTGGCGGCGAGAAGACCGACGACGAGACGAAGAAGGCGCTCGAAGCCTTGCAGAAGGCGCAGCTCGAGTCTTCGTTCTAGGAAACGGCCGACTCTCGAAGACTCGCTTCCCTCGGCCTCCGCGCTTGTTATTTACGCGCGCGGAAACGGCCGAGTCGCTCGAAGACTCGCTTCCCTCGGCCTCCGCGCGCTTATTTCTCTGCGCAGCGGGCGAAGCTGTCGGTGTCCTTGACGCATGCGCCGAGGCCGAGGCTCGTGCAGTCGAGCGTGACGGGTTTGCCGAAGGCGCAGCTGCGCAGCACGTTGCCCGTGCACGAGTCGGAGCTCGGAGAATTCGAGGTGCACTTCGCGCTCGCGTCGGGCTCGACGCATGCCGTGAACGGATCGAGCGGTGAGGTCGGGGAGGCGCACCCATAGGCGAGCGCCCCGCAGCGGATCTCGACGAGCTTTCCGCCGACGCAGCTCGTCGCCATGCCGGCGTCGTCATCACAAAGGACCTTCGACGAGGTCGTGCACGACGTCGCGGTGGTGACGGGAGCGCATGCGACGCCGCCGTCGTCCTTGACGCATTGGCCTCCGCCGAATTCGGCGCAATCGAGACCGATGTCGGTCGGAACGCCGGTGATCGTCTTGCACTCCGACGCGAGCGTGCCGCTGCAGCCCGGCTCACCCGCGCACGAGAGCCCGCGACCGCCTGCGCATCCTGCCTTCGACGGATCGAGCGTGACGCAGCGTCGACCTTGAAGGACGCACGCCTCGATCCCGACCGCAGGGGTCACGCCGGAGAGGGGACCGCACTCGATCGCCGCGCGGAAGTCTTTCGCGCAGACGGTGAACGTTCCGCCGCCCGCGCTCTGGCAATTGGGATGCTGGTTGGCGCCCCCAAACAAGCACGTGTTGACGGTGTCGCACGAGCTCGCGTTCGCGAGGCATGTCCATGTCGCGAGCGCCGCTTTTTGCGGACGAAGCGCCGGGTTGAAGCGGCAGTCGTACGCGGCCGACGCGCGCACGAGGCACTCGCCGTACGACGCGCGCCCGAGCGACGTGCCGGCGCCCTCGCATGCGAGCAACCATGCGCAGGCGCGCTCGGCGTGCTGCTTGGCGGTGGCGGCGGACCAGGTGCAGAAGTCGATCGCGCCTGCTGCCTCCGTCGGATCGCCGCCTTCACCGGTGGGCGTGATCGCGTCGGGCGACGGACCGTCGCTCGACACCTCTCCGCACGCGGCGGCGTCGACATCGCAGAGCGTCGTGAAGTCGGTCGAGTGAAAGAGATCGACGCAGGCGACGAATCCACCCACGCAGATCGTCGCCGCGAACCCGGCGCGAACGAGCCGAGCAGCCGATCGTCTCACGGAGCGCGTGCTCAAAAGCGCCTCTCGAGACCGAGCCACGACGGCCGCGCGACGAGCTTGACGCTCGGTCGAGGCGCGGAGGCGGACGCGGAGGACGACGGTGAGACCCAGAGGACGACGGAGAGCGCGCCGAGGCCGACGCCGCCGATCAGCCCTGCGAGCGAGACCGCGTCGAGCGTGCGCACCTTGCTCTGCTCGTCGCTGCACGATGTCTTCGCCGGACACGTCGCCTCCGCGTCGCTCTGCGCGCTGCCCGCGAGGACGAACGTGACGATACCGACCGCGGTGAGCGCGACGGCGCCGGCGGTGGTGGCGATCGCGAGCGTGTGCGAGCGCGCGGGCGCCGTGTCGGGCGTGCTCGCCGACGCGCTGCCGACCGCGCTACTGTTCGAGCCGCCCGTCGCGTTCTGCGGAGCCGCCTGCGGGCGTGAGGGCAGGAGCACGTCGACGGTGATCGCAGCGCCCTCCGTCACGTTGATCTTCTTCGTGAAGCTCTCGTGATCGGGCGCATGCGCGGTGACGACGTGGTCGCCGGGATCGACGCGCTGGCCTTTGTCGAGCGCCGTGACGGCCTTGCCGTCGACGAGCACCTCCATCCCCGCGATGCCTTCTTTGGGCGGAGGAGGCATGACGCGAAACGCGACCTGAGGCACGCGAGGGCGAAGCGGCTCGAGCCGAACGCGCGTCGCCTCGATGAGCTCGGGCTTGTTCTGCTCGCGCGCCGTCTTGTCGACGCCTTCGTACTCGTTCAGCGCGGCCGCGAGCTGGCCGAGCATCTCGAGGCAGTAGGCGATGTGGAATCGATTGCCGAGCGTCGCTTTGATCTGGGCCGACTCACGGAACTTCGCGAGCGCTCCGGCGTAGTCGTTCTTCTTCTCGAGGCTCACGCCGTCTTCGAACGCGCGCTTGGCGACCTCGACGTCGCTGGTCGCGGGCTGCTGCGCGCTCGCGTGGGGCGAGGCCGTCGCGGCGGTCGCGATGAGCGACAACCCGACAACGCATGCGCGAAATCCCCGCCCTCGAAGCCACACGGCGTACGCATCTCAGACGCCGGGTTCGACGTCAAGCACTCACGGCCGACTACGTGGATCCACGGAGATGAGCTCGGGCCATGCCGAGAACGCCTCCTCGAACGCCGCGGCTTGTTCGTCCACCGACGCCGGGCCCGCGAACGCAGGCACGTTCGGCAAGACGAACATGCTCGGCGAGAAGTCTTTGCCCGGGCCTTTTCCGCCGCCGCCGCCAGGACCACCGCCACCACCACCGCCACCGCCGCCGCCACCGCCGCCACCGCCGCCGCCAGGAAGATTGCCGAGACCGCCGAGGAGCGATCCGCAGTCACTGCCGCACTTGCCGGTGACGCACTGGAAGATGGAGAGGAGCTGGAGCGCGGCCGCCGGATCGTTGCCGGCGCAGCCGAAGAGGCAGAGCGGATTGAGTCCACCGCCGCCGCCGCCGCCACCGCCACCACCATCACCCCCGAGACCGCCAAGGCCGAGGCACTTGCTGGCGACGCACTGGAAGACGGTTCGGCATCCGGTCGACGAGAGACACGAGAGGAGATCTTGCGAGCACTGGCCGACGAGACAGATCCCGCATCCGAGCGGGCTCGCGTCACGGCCGGCGTCGGCAGAGCCTGGGGGAGGTCCGTCGGGCGCGGCGTCGAGAGACGACGGCGGGCTCGTCGTCGCGTCCGCGTTCGCGTCGTCGGCGGAGCCTGCCTCCGAGATCGTGATCGGCGCTTCATCGAGCGGACCGCGACTGCCGCAGCCGTTGCCCAGCATGAGCGCTGTGAGCGACGTCGCGATCGCGAGCGCCGTGAGAGTACGAGCCGTCGAGAAGGAAGTCGTACGATGCATCATGGTGGTGCGCGCCTCGCCACAAGTGTTTAGCATGCCGGCTCCGGAAAGGATGCGTGGATGGTGAGCAGCATTCGAGTCGTCAGCGGGCCTGCCGAGGCTCGCGCTGCCTGTGATGACGCCCGCGCCCAGCACAAACGCGTGGGTTTCGTGCCGACGATGGGGGCGCTCCACGAAGGCCACCTCGCGCTCGCTCGCGAGGCGAAGAAACGCGCGGATTTCGTTGTCGTCTCCATTTTCGTCAACCCCACCCAATTTGGGCCCAACGAGGACCTCGCGCGGTATCCGCGCGATCTCGATGGGGATACAAAGAAGCTCGCGGCCGTGGGCGTGGACCTCGTCTTCGCGCCGACCGAGGGCGCGATGTACGTCGAGGGCGAGCGCACACGTGTGCGTGTCGACGGCCTCACGGCTCACCTCTGCGGTCCGCATCGCCCGGGTCACTTCGAAGGCGTCACCACCATCGTCTCGAAGCTGTTCTCGATCATCGGGCCGTCGGTGTCGGTGTTCGGAAAGAAGGACTACCAACAGCTGGCCGTGCTGCGACGCATGACGCGCGATCTCTTCTTCCCGATCGAGGTCGTCGGCCACCCGATCATCCGCGAGAGCGATGGCCTCGCGATGAGCTCCCGAAACGCCTACCTCTCGGCGGACGAGCGCGCGCGTGCGCTCTCGCTCTCACGAGGTCTGTCGAAGGCGGCCGCGGCGTTCGCCGCGGGTGAGCGTTCTGCGGGCGCCCTTCGCGCGCTCGCGCACGACGAGATCGCGCCGCATGCGACATCGATCGACTACGTCGAGGTGGCCGACGCGGACGCGCTCGAGCCGTTCGCGAAGGAGGCTCGCACCGGCGATCGCGCGCTCCTCGCCGTGGCATGCCGCATCGGTACGACACGCCTCATCGACAACGTCGTCCTCGGCGAAGATCCTGCGCCGGTCGCGTCCTGACGTCGGCCTCAGGCCCGCTGAGGGATGACGTCCGCTTCGAGCTGCGTTAGGAGAGGCGGCTATGGCAGCATCGTCAGCTTCATTCGCAGCATCGCCTCCGGTTCGGCAAGGTCGATTCATCGTCCTCGAAGGCATCGACGGCGCCGGGACGACGACGCAAACGGCACGCCTCGTCGATCGGCTGCGCGCCGACACGAAGGCGACCCATGCCGGCGTGAAGATCACGCGCGAGCCAAGCGACGGACCGATCGGCTCGCTCGTGCGCCAGGTGCTCACCGGTCGCATCGTCATTCCGGGCGGGCGCGCGCCTGGATGGACCACGATGGCTCTCCTCTTTGCGGCAGACCGCATGGATCACGTCGAGTCCGAGATCGAGCCGTTCCTCGCGCAGGGCGGGGTGGTCGTCTCCGATCGCTACGACGCGTCGAGCCTCGCTTACCAGAGCGTGTCGAGCGGTCGCGGCGGCGAGCAGGCCGTCGAGTGGATCCGCCAGCTCAACAAGCATGCCCTCCGTCCAGATCTCACGATCGTCCTCGACCTGCCGTCCGAGGTCGCGGCGACGCGCCGGGAGACGCGCGGCGAGGCCGCTCAGCTCTACGAGCAGAACGAAGTGCAGCGCGCGCTCGTCGTCTTCTATCGCGACCTCGCCAAGCACATGCCCGACGATCGCGTCGTGCTCGTCGACGGCCGCGGCACGATCGAAGAAGTGCACCACCGCGTCTACGAAGCGTACGCAAACCGCTTCAAGAGCTGAGCGCGATCGATCAGTCGACGATCGGCAGCTCGAGCGTCTTGGCTTTGCCTTCGCGCTCGTACTCGACCTTGAGCGTGCTTGCCTTCTCGAGCGAGCGGAGCGCCGCGTCGGCCTCTTCGGGATGCTCGGGGACGATGCCGTTGATGCGCGTGACGACGTCGCCAGGGCGAATGTCGATGCCCCACTCGGGGTTGAGCGAGCGGATCTTGAAGCCGTGGAACTTTCCCTCGTGCATCACGGGCCAGTCATCGACCGTGACGTTCTGAAGGAACACGCCGAGCCCCTGCGCGATCGTGTCCTTCACCTGCGCGCGCTTCAGCTGCGTGATCGGCTTCGCCGTCTTCGCGCCGCCGTTCGCGCCCATGAGCGACATCGGGTCATCGCTCGGTCCACCACGCGGCGACTGCACCTCCGCCGAGCTCTCTCTTCCGCCTCCGCAGCCGACCACGCAGAGGGCGGCGGTCGCCGTGAGGAACGAGAGGCGTTTCGCGAAGGACATCATGAATCCGGTGGCCATGGAGACATCCTCCACAGCTCGAGCCGATCCCGCAAGTTTTGGTCAGGTGTTCAAGCGCGCGAGCGCGAGGCGGTCGAGGTCGAAGGTCGCGGTAGGGCCGGGTGACGGCGCGAAGGTGAGCGTGATCGCGCCGGTTTCGTCGACGAGGATGTGGGCAGGGTCGATCGCGCCATGAGGCTCGCCAAGCTCATGAAGGCGATCGATCGCCTCGCGAAGGACGAGCATCTGCTGGGGCGTGGGCTTGCTGCTGAGCGGAGCGCCGCGCGGGGCGGCGAGCCAGATCGCGCGGTTTTCGCGGTCGACCCGCAGCACCGCTTGGAGCGCAGGATGATCGGCGCGCGCGAAGAGCGACGCGCGAGCGAGCGTGGGTGGATCGAGCGTGATGCTCTGCACACGACGGCCAAGCCACTGATCGACCTCCACGCCGTCTCCGTCGTCGTCGGGGAGCAGGCGCATGCCGGAGGGACGCTCGGACGCGGCCTTCTTCGCGCGCCGAGGCATCGCGACGCGCTCGATCGTGTTCGGCCACTTGAGCGCGCCGAGCGCGCGTCGCGCTTCGAACGCATCGGCAGGGCGCTTGGCGGGATCGTCGTCGACGAGCGAGAAGACCACCGCGTCGTGCCGGGCGTCGAGATCGCGATGCACTCCGCTCGGGCGCACCTTGCCTTCGGCGCCGAGCGTCGACGACGCGGGCGGCGCATCCTCGTTACCGCCATTCGTCGCCTCTCCGTTCGACGTCGTCGCCGACGAAGAGACCTCGCCGAAGGACGACGCGCCCGCGGCGGGCTTTGCCTCGGGTCGCTCGCCGGTGAGCATCTCCCAGAGGATCGCGCCGACGCCGAAGATGTCGCTCCTCACGGTCGCGGGCCGGCCTTCGCGTTGCTCGGGGCTCATGTAGCCGAGCGTTCCGATCACGCCTGCGGTCGCGGTGGCGGACAGGTCGCTGAGGTGCGCGACGCCGAAGTCGCCGAGCCTCGTGACGCCGGCTTCGTCGAAGAGGACGTTCGCGGGCTTGATGTCGCGATGGATGATGCCGAGGCGATGCGACTCACCGAGCGCCGCGAGGACGGCTTGGGCGATCTCGACCGCGCGCGCCGGGGCGAGCGGCTCGTTCGCGATCATCTGTTCGAGCGTGCCGCGTCCCATCCACTCGAGCACGAGGGCAGGGCCTTCGGGCAGGTAGTCCCGGAGCGGGACGATGTTCGGATGATCGAGCGTGCCGAGGACGCGGACCTCACGCTCGAACCGCGCGAGCGCGTCACGGCCGCCGCCGCGCGCGTCGTAGCCGGCGAAGATCTTCACCGCGACCTTCTCGCCGCGAACGCCATCGATGCACTCGATGACGCGCGCGTGCGGTGACGAAGCGACCTCACGCACGACCTCGTAGCGGCCAAAGAGTCGCGCGCGCACCGGCACGGCGGCGGCTTCGGGCGCGGCCTCGAGCGGTCCGCCGAGCGCGGTGAGCTCGGCTTCGGCGGAGGCGCGCGCCTGGGAAAAGCCGAGGCGTTCGAGCGCTTGAACGAGCACGGTCAACGCTGCGCGTCGCTCGGGCGCCGCTTCCGGCACCTTCTGGAGCGCGCGCACCGCGGCGTCCGTCTTGCCGTAGCGATGAAGCAAGCTGCCGAGCGCGACGAGGAGCTCCGCGCGCTGCGGCTCGCGTCGCACTTGCGCTTCGAGCGCCTTCGACGCGCCGATGACGTCACCGGCGGCCTCGAGCAGCGCCGCGGCCTTGATCGCGTCGCCTGCGCGCTCGTATTGACGCGCGGCCTCCGCCTTCTTGCCGACGCCCTCGAGCAGCCGGCCGGCCCATCCGTGATCGCCGCGACGATCGAGGTGAAACGCGGTGCGCTCGGCGAGGCTGTGATCGACGACGAGCTTCGGAAAGGCGACCTCGGCGAGCTCCTCGGACTTGCCCTCGAGCGCGAGGGGCAGCGCGCGCGCCCAATCGTGCGCCTTGATCGCGAGCTCGGCGGCACGTCGAAAATCGCATGCGCGCTCGAAGAGCTGACTTGCGGTCCGCACGTCGCCGCGTGAGCTCGCGAGCTCGGCCGCCTCGACCAACCGCTCTTCGCGAACGAGCCGCGCGACGTCGGGATCCATCGCGATCGATGCTATCGCTTCTCGCAGGCTACGGCGCGCCGTCGTCGTCTTCGTCGTCTTCGAAGACGGAAGGCGTATGGCTGGCCTTCGACGTCTGCAGCGCGCCGTCCACGTCGCTCGAGATTCCGAACGGCGCGATCGCGCGCTCACCGCGGGCGAGGGCGCGCTGGTCGCTCTTCAGGGCGAGGTCGGCGAGGATGCCGCGCGTGCGGTTCTTCTTGCCGGGGCCGCTGAAATCGACCCAGAAGAAGGATCGATCGCGCACGTCGAGGTGGACGAAGCCGCTCGTCGGGTAGACACCGACCCCGCAGAAGCCCTGCTCGCGCGCGAACTTCGCGACCTCTTCGTCGGGGGTGCCAGGCACGACGAGATCGATCGCGCGACCCTTGCCGTGATTCGAGTGGCTGCCATTTCGAGGCGTGCGGTAGCCGGAGATGATGCGGATCTCCTGCGCGGAGAAGTGAACGGCGACGCGGTAGACGAGATCGAGCACCTTCGGATCGACCGGGTGCTCGTTGCCCGAGTGGTCGCGGAGGACATGTGCCGCGCGATCGAGATCTTCGGCCGAGAAGCCGCCGCGATCGCTCGTGGCGGTGAGCGTGACGTGATCGGCGGTGTTGATCGCTTGCAGCACGAGCATCGGGCGGCCGTTCGCGTCGAGCGGCGCGGTCTTCCCGGGCGTCGGCGCGTGCCAGTTGCGCGACGCGGGGATCGGTCCGGGCGGCGGCGCTGCGCGCTTGGCCGACGCGGCGGGCGCACGCACGGCCGTCTTCGTGACGGGCTTCGGACCTTGCGGTGCGTTCGCGACGTGCGGCTGCGGCGCGGCGGGTCCTTGTCCGTGCGCGAACCCGGGCATCACAATCGCCCCGCCAAACGCGAGGGCGGTCAGGGTGGCCACGGCGAAACGCACGACCCGGGTTTTACGTGCACTCGGCACGCATTGCCAGGATCAAACACATTTCGCATGGATTCTTGGCCCTGCGCAGGCGCTCAGGACGCTGCGAAGGTCTTCGAGATCTCTTACGTTCTCCCGCTAGCGGCGGAAGGTGACGACTTTCGCGACGTCGAAGCGAACCTCGCCAGGCTCGATGCCCTTGGCCTTGAAGCTCTCTTTGTGGACGCGGTGAACGGCGACCTGGCCATCCTCGAGGCTCGTCGGGAGGACGAAGTGACCGGCGTCGATCGCCGTGCAGCGCGTGAGGACACGCGGCGCGGGCGACAGGACGTCGATGTACACGAGGTCGCTCGAGTCGGCTTCGATGCCGTCCCACGAAACGTCGAGGCCGGTGGCGACCGGGACGACGCGCACGTCGGTGATCTCACGCGGCGTGGCGGTGGAGACGCTGAAGCCGTCGAGGAGGTCGGCGCCGCCCGAAGATTTCACGGTGATGCGCGCGCCGGAGGCGAACGCGTCGTTCGAGCGCGTGGAGTAGAGGAAGCCCGAGACGACGCCTGCGGGATCCGGCATCGCGCGCGGGAGCATGACGACGTTGTGGTCAGAGGCCTGCGTGAGGCTCACCTGACCAACATCGAGGAGCTCGACGCGACCCGCCTGCATCGACGGGAGCGTGATCTCGCTCGGCGTGAAGCACATGCCCGGGTAGGGGAGATCGGTCGCGACGCCCGCGATGCGGAGCGCGGACTCGTCGACGTTGCCTTGCTTCACGCGAATGAAGCGCGCGACGACAGCGTCACCACGCGTGGAGTCTCCAGGACCGCTCGTGCGCTCGACGCTGATGATCGCGGTCGCGGCCGAGCTGGTCGTACCCGTCGTGGGATCGGGCGTGGGGTTGGTCTCGGAGCCAGGTGCTCCCACACATGCGACGAGCCCTGAGCTCGAGAGGACGCCAAGAAGGAGAACGGGGACGCGCATGAATTCTCGATAAAGAGTAGATGGATGAGCCTCAGTCAGCAACCCAGAGTAAGACGAAGAAGAGTCTTTTTCTATACTTCGCCAAGTTGACGAAAATGCTTCCCGACGTGTCATCGCCTCCGAAAATCTCTGGCAAGCTCCTTGTCGTTTCGGCATGGGAGCCGGAGCTGACGAGATTTCGAGAGCTTGCAAGCGGCCTCTCCTTAATGAACGCCTCCCAGTCCAAGACCGCGCTTGGCACGGCCGCGGTTGGCATCGGTCTTGTCGACGCGACCCTGGGGATAACGAGGCTCCTCCTCGAACGGGACCGAACGGGGCTGGCCGTCCTCTTCGTGGGCACCGCGGGCGCGTCTCCGAGGAGCGGCCTCCAGATCCACGACGTGATCGCGGGACGCGAGGTGCGTCTTGGCGACGACGCGATCGCGCGAGGTCACGCCGCGCTCGTCCGCGAAGAGGACGCGATCGTCACGCTCGACGAACGCCTGCAGAGCGCGCTCGTCTCTGCCGGAGCGAAGAGCGCGTCGATCGTGAACACGATCGGCGTCACGACCGACGACGACGTCGCGCGGCGTCTCGCAGCGCTCGGCGAGGTGGAGCACCTCGAGGCGTTCGGCGTCGCGCGTGCGTGCGCGCGCTTCGATGTCCCGTGCGCGATCGCGCTCGGCATCTCGAACATCGTCGGGGCGAAGGGCCGAGACGAATGGCGCGCCCATCACCTCGAGGCGTCGAAGCGAGCCGCCGAGCTCGTCGTCCGCGCGATGCGTGAGATCGGCCCGAGCTAGAACGTCCACCAGAGCGCGGTGGCCGGCGCGATCGTGATCCCGCGGATCGTGACGTGGTTGTCGTTGTACGTCCCGTTCACGACTTGAAACGAGACGTTGCCCTCGAGCGCGACGTGCACGTGGCGGAAGCCCGTCGCGATCCCGAGGACACCGCCGCCGTACCAGCGCGTCGCCTCGAGCCGGATCGGGGGCGTCCCGATCGTGACGTCCTTCGGCTCGCTCGTGAGCGTCTCGACGACGACGTGCTCGAAGCCGGCGCGCGGGCCAAACCAGATCGTGTAGAGCCCGCTCAGGCTTTGCCATCCGCCGAGCACCGGCAGGTCGAGGCCGTAGCCGTGGAGCGCGCCGAGATCGACGTTCGGCAAGTCGGCGCCTTGCTGCCGTCCGTAGAGCGCCGCCGAGCCGCCGAGCCCGAGCGACAGCGACCAAGGTCCGTCGTCGAACGATCGGCGCATGTCGGCGCGGACGGCGCGGCCGGTGTACGCGAGGCCGCCTTCGAACGCGTTGCCGACGCCGACGCGCGCGCCGATGAATGGCGCGAGCCCGGGCGCAACGGAAGCAGAGACGAGCGCTCCTTTGGCGTAGTCGGGGTTGGTCCCCGGCGCACCGGGTGAGCTCGTCTGCGTCGTGTCGCGCGTGGCGATGTCACGCGCGCGCCTCAGATCTTCCCCGAGTGAGCCTGGAACGATGTTCGCGCTGATGCCGCCCGCTGCTCGGACCTCTCCGGAGGGCAGCGTGCGCGCGGGGTGGAGCAGGGGCGTTCCGCCGCCACAGCCGCCGAGGAAGGCAGCGAGCACGACGACCGAGCAGGGGATCGCTCGCCGGACAGCGGCGGTGAAGCGCAAGTCCGGGCGCGCTTGGCCTGCCATCGGTTTTCGTCGTCGTGCGCGCGCGTTACTTACGGAAGCGCGACGGGAAGTTGTTCTCGCCGACGCGCGACTTCAGCTCTTCGTCGTCCGGGTGCAAACGCACCGCGCGGTCCACGAGCGCCGTCTCGTCTTCGACGTGGTTCGGATCGGGCAAACAGCACTCGACCGGACAGACGGCCTGACAAGCTTCATGATCGTAAAACCCGACGCATTCGGTGCAGAGCTCGGGATCGATCACGTAAATCTCATCGCCCTCGCTGATTGCCTCGTTTGGGCACTCGGGCTCGCAAGCGCCGCAGTTGATGCAATCTGCGGTGATATGGGTCGCCATGCCGGTTCCTTTAGGGGGCGAGCCCCTTGATGTCAAACGCCAAACAGGTCTAAACCGTCAGTCCACTCTTTCCGAGACGACCCCTAGCTTGTCCTCTTTCTTTTCAACGATGAAGCCCGCGCGTTCTTCCCGTCTCCGGATCGCATCGCGCGTGGCGGCGCTTTTGACCGCGTTTGCGGCGCTCGTCGCCTGCACGCCCTCGATCGGAGACAAGTGCCAGGTCTCGACGGACTGCTCGGTCCGCGGCGATCGCCTCTGCGATATCTCGCAGCCGGGAGGGTACTGCACCCAGCTCAATTGCCAGGGCCAGAGCTGCGCGGACGAAGGCGCCTGCGTGCTCTTCGGCAGCGCCGTTCCGGGCTGCGGCTACGACGATCGCTCGGGGCCGTTCGGCTCGCGCGTCGCCCGCTCCTTCTGCATGGCCTGGTGCCAGTCGAACAGCGACTGCCGTGACGGGTACATCTGCGCCGATCCGCGCGGCTACCCGTGGAACGCCGTCATCCTCGACGACAACCAGGAGAAGCGCGTGTGCCTCGCGACGCCGCTCGAGGGTCAAGACGCGGCCGCCGCAGCGCCCGTGTCCAAAGAGGCGAACGTCTGCGGTCCCGTCGCGCCTCCGGTCTCGAGCATCGACGCGGGACCGCCGCGCATCTACGACTCGGGCGGCGTTCAGCCCACGCCGCTGTTCGACGCAGGACCCAAAGACGCTGGCGCGGACGGCTGACGAGCGCTCCGAGCTCGGCGCGCGTGTTCTGCGATGAAACGCCTCGGGCAGATCTTCGGACCTCTCCTCGAAGCTGCGCTCGTCGTCCTCGCGCTCGCCACGCTCGTCTTCCTCGCGCTCCGCATCCTCCCGGGTGATCCCGCCGCGCTCGTCCTCGGCGATCAGGCAAGCGAGGCCGAGCGCGCGCTGATCCGCGCGAAGCTCCATCTCGACGAACCCCTGTACGTGCAATACGCACGCTTCGTCGGCGGGCTGGTCACGTTCGACCTGGGCGACTCGGTGCGGCGCCCAGGCACGTCCGCGGTGGCGCGCGTGATCGAGGCGACAGGGCCGACGGCGTCGCTCGCGGGCGTCGCGGTGCTCCTCGGCGCCATCCTCGGGATCTCCGCCGCGGTGCTCGGCGCGGGCCCGTGGCTCGGGCAGCGGCGGCATTGGGTCGATCGCGTCGCGACGGCCTTGGCCGCGACGCCGCTGCTCGCGTTCGCGCCGGTGATCACGTTCGCGCTCGCGGCGCGGCTGCGCGTCGTTCCGCTGCCGGGCGATCCGGAGGCAGGCGCGGCAGGCCTCCTCTTCGCGAGCAGCTTGCTCGCGTTGCCGCTGGCGGCGCACGTCGCGCGGGTGTCGCGCGCGGCGCTCGACGATGTCGCGCGGATGCAGTTTCTCAGCGTGGCGCGCGCGAAGGGCGGCAGCTTCGCGCGCATGCTGTGGATGCACGCGCTGCCGGCGTCGATCGGGCCGATCGTGACCGTGATCGGGACGCAGCTCGGCGCGCTGCTCGGCGGCGCGGTCGTCCTCGAGCGGCTGTTCGAGCGGCGTGGGCTCGGGACGTTGATCCTCGAGGCGTATGCGTCGCGTGATCTGCCGGTGCTCGAGGCCGCTGTCGTCTTCTCTGGCGCGCTCTTCGTCGGCGCGCAGCAGGTCGCCGCCGCGGTGCATGCCGCGATCGACCCGCGCGTCCGTGGAAGGGCGGGGCGATGAAGCCCACCTCACGCCTTCAAATTCAGCTCCGCGTCGTGCCGCTCGCGGTGGTGGCCATCGTCCTCGCGTTCGTCTCGCTCACGAGCTCGCGCTCGCCGACCTTGCTCACGCCCGAGCTGTCGTGGGCGGCGCCATCGTGGGAGCGGCCGCTCGGTTCGGGCGAAGGGGGCGTCGATCTCCTGGCGCTCGTCGCGCATGCGAGCTTGCGCGCGATCGTCCTCGCCGTGTGCGTCGCGCTCGTTGGCTTCGTGATCGGCTGCCCGCTCGGCGCCGCCGCCGCGGTGACCCGCGGGCGACTCGAGTCGGCGGTCACGCGCGCGTGCGATCTCGTCCAAGCGTTCCCGACGTTCCTCCTCGCGCTCGTCGTGCTCTCGGCGGTGCGCTCGCCGTCGCGTCTCCACTTGGGCTTCGTCTTCGCGCTCACGGCGTGGGCGCCGTTCACGCGGCTCGCGCTCGCGCAGACGAAGGTGCTCCGCGATCAAGCCTTCGTCGAGGCGGCCCGCGCGCTCGGCGCGACGCCGCTCACGGTCGTCTTCCGGCATCTCGTCCCGAACCTCCTCGGGATCGTCGCGGTGCAGCTCGGCGGGACGGCCGCGGCGGTGGTCGTGAGCGAGGCGGCGCTCTCGTTCGTGGGGTTTGGCGCGCGCGACGGCGTCTCGCTCGGCGTCGTGCTCGATCAAGGAGTGTCGTCGATGCTCCGGGCCCCGCACGTGCTGCTCGTCGGCGCTGCGGCCGTGTTCGTGACCAGCGTGAGCTTGATGGCCGCGGGGCGGGCCTTCGATCCAAGCTTTGCGCGCAAGCCAAAACGAAACTAAGAGAGTGCCATCATGCTTGGGCCGCCGCTCCTGCCGCGCAACCTCGAGGCGAGCGTCCGCGATCTCGGAAGCGCCAAGCCCGACACCCGCGCCTCTGCCATCTCCGACCTCGTCCGTCACGCACGCGCGGAGGACGCCGTCCGCAAGCGTGCGCTGCCGCTGCTCATCGAGCGCTTGAAGGACGAGCACCCGCGTGTCCGCGCGGCCGCCTCCGTGGCCCTGGGCGATCTCGACGCGACCGAGGCGGTGAACGGCCTCCTCATCGCGATGGAAGACGACGACGCGCACGTCCGCCAGATGGCGATCAACGCGCTCGGTGAGATCGGCGACGCCCGCGCGCTCCCGCGCCTTCGCCGGGCGCTCAAAGACGCCCGCCCCGAGGTTCGCTACCAGTCGGTGATCGCGTTCGCGCGCGTCGCCGACAAGGGAGCGAAGCCAGAGACGGACACCGCCGAGGTCGACGACGCGCTCTTCGAGGCGGCGAGCGACGACGACGACGCGATCGTGCACATCGCGCTTCGCGTCGCCGAGGAGCGGCTCGACACGACCGATCACGCGCCCGACGGCCGCCTGCTCGCGCGCGCCCGCGCGCTCCTCGGCAGCGAGGACAGCCGCTCGGCGCATGTCGTCCTCGTCGCCGCGATCCTGCTGGCGAAGTCCGGTGACGAGCGCGGAAACGACGTCGTCCTCCGGGTCGTCCGCGGCGATCGCATCGGCGGACAAGCGGCGGACAAAGAAGACGAGCGCGCGGCGTGCGAGCTCGCTGGCGAGCTTGGCCTCCGGGCGGCCGTGCCGCACCTCGAGCGGCGCGCGTACGGCGCGATGCGCTTCGTCCGCGACACGTGCCCATTTCACGCGCGGATCGCGCTCGCGAGGATGGGTCACGAGCGCGCGAAGAAGGAGATTCTCGCGGAGCTTGGCTCGCCGAAGCGTGAGGTGCTCTCGGGCGCGGTGGTGTCTGCGGGCCGAGCAGGCCTCTTCGAGGCGCGAGGCGTCATCGAGAAGCTCACAGCCGCGGCGCTCGATCCGGAGCTGACGACCGAGGCGCTCGCGCGGCTCGACAAGCTCGAGAAGCAAGCCGCCAAGAGCACCGAAAGCGCCACGGCGAACAAGGAGGCGTGATCTCGGATGAGCCAAGACATGCCGAGCGTCCCGCCGAACCTGCTTGGATGTCGGTACCAGCGTGAGTCGAAGCGCGGTCACGTCGAGAGCTGGTTCTTCAAGACGAACGAGCCAAACGGGCGGCGCGCGCTCTGGGGACGCTGCACGATCTTCGCGCGGCCCGAGCTGCCGCCGGTCGCCGAGGCATGGGCGATCGCGTTCGACCGCCATCGTGGACACATCGCGATGAAGTCGACGGTGCTCTACGATCAGGCGCGCTTCTCGGCCGATCGCATCGACGCCGAGGTCGACGGCTGTGTGCTCACCGACAGGCGCACGCGAGGCTCGCTCTCGAGCGGGCGCGGGAGCCTCGCGTGGGATCTCGAGATCGGGCCGCCTGTCGCGGCGCCCATCTACCATCTCCCTGCGAAGGCGATGTATCGCGACGCGCTCCCTCCCTACTCGAAGGCGCTCACGCCCATTCCGCATGCGCGCGCTGTGGGCGCGGTTCGAATCGATCGCAACGCGAACGCGAGCGCGAGCGACGTCGACACGTGGGAGGTCGAGGGCTGGCCGGTGATGATCGGTCACAACTGGGGCCGCGGAAACGCGGAGCTCTACGCGTGGACCCACTGCAACGCATGGCACATCGACGGCGCGCTCTCGGACGACCTCGTCTTCGAGGCGGTGAGCGCGCGCGTGCGCGTCGGGATGCTCCTCTCACCGATGGCGACCTCTGCGTTCGTGCGCTTTCGCGGCAAGGCGTGGGACCTCTCGGGCGCGCGTGCGCTCACGAAGAATCGCGGCTCGATCTCGCTCCGCCGATGGGAGATGACGGGGGAGGGGAGCGGCGTTCGCGTGCAATGCGACGTCGCGGCAGAGACCGACGACATCGTGGGCCTCCATTACCCGAACCCCTCGGGGCCGATCACGCACTGCCTCAACACGAAGATCGCGCGCGCACGTCTCGAGCTGAAGCTCCCCGACGGCGAGCTCGTCACCGCCACCTCGCGCGCCGCCGCGCTCGAGATCGGCACGATCGACACCGATCACGGCATCCGGATGTACCTGTAACATGCAAGCATCTCGCAACGCCGATCTGGGCGCGGCCGTCGCCCGCGTGGTCTACGCCCTCGCCCTCGCGCTCTGGATGGGAGGGCTCATCGTGCTCGGCGCGATCGTCGCGCCGACGGTGTTCCGGGTGGTGCCTGCGCCCACGAGCGCCGACGCGATGACCGTCGTGTTCCGTCGCTTCGACGTCATCGCGATCACGTGCGCTGTCCTCGCGCTGCTCAGCGAAGCGGCGCTCGTGAAGCTCGGTACGCGCGCGCTCGCGTCGCGCTGGGTGATCGTCCGCGCGGCGGCGACGACGATCGCGTCCGGGCTCGCGATCACCGAAGGGGCGTGGCTCTCACCGGCGATCGCGGCGCTTCACGAGGCGGGCGCGATCCGGCACATGAACGCGGCGGGGATGGAGCTCGATCGCCTCCATCACATCGCCGAGAGCCTCGCGAAAGCGGAGCTCGTGCTGCTCCTCGTCGCGCTGGTCGGTCTGATGACCGCGCCAGGTCTGACCACGTCACGAGAGGTGAAACTGCGCGCGTAGGCACCTGTAGGCATGGCCGTTGCAGTTAGGGTTTGCACGCCCGCGCATGACACGCCCCTTCTCTTCCAAAAAGAGCAGTGGCTACGGAAAAGAGGTTTGTTGACTCGTTGTACGCACGGACGTGCATGAATTTTCGTCGATGAAAGTCCAACGTTTCGGACCTCGAAGCGTTCCAGGGCACACGTGTGTCCGCTTTGGCAGACGCGCCGCTGTCGTCATTCGGCAACACCGGTGTCGTTAGGAAGTTATCGGTCGGAAAGGATTGTCATAGCTCCGCACTAACGCTTGACGGAGTGATTGTTGGTAGGTAGCGTGCGCGCGCTTTTCTCCCTTCACTGGAGAAGCAGAAACGTTTCCGCTGAGCTCGTCGATCATCGCCGCGGCTCACAACCCGAATCGAATCGAAACTAAGAAGCAATCTGGCTTGGCGGCGATGAAGACCGCAAAAGCAGTAGGAGGCGACGGACATGGTTAAGAAGTTGTTCGCTCTTGCGAGTGTGACTGGACTTACAGGACTCGTGGCTGCCATCACGGCGGCAGGCTGCTCCTCCACGACGGAGACGCAGGCCACCAACGACGGCGGTTCGAGCGGCACGACCGACTCGGGCAAGAAGACCGACAGCGGCAAGACCCCGACGGACACGGATGAGCCGGCGGCGCCGTCCTGCAAGGACACGGCGGCGACGTTCACCAAGGCGACGATCAACCCCCCGACGACGCAGCAGGCTTCGGCGTGCGACAGCGCCGCGATCGACGCGCTCGCGGCAGCGTGCCTCGAGGACCCGGCGGACACGAAGGGCACGAAGTGCAAGGACGCACGCGCCCTCGCCGCGAACAAGACCTGCGCAGACTGCGTCTTCGGCACCAAGGCCGACGCAAACTGGAAGGTCATCAACGTCGAGGCGGGCAAGACGGCCCAATTCAACCAAGCTGGCTGCATCACGCACGTCACCGGCGTCCCCGGCTGCGGCGAGGCGTACATCCAGATCCTCCGCTGCGCGAACACGTTCTGCCCGGGCGACAAGTGCGCGGATCAGGCGAGCGCGACGGCGTGCTTCAACGAGATCAAGGGCGCCGAGTGCAAGGATTACCTCCTTGGCAACGACGTCTCGTCGGACGACCAGGCGTGCAGCAACGCGCTCCAGGCCAAGCAGACGCAGATCGACGACAACTGCTTCGCGGCGGACAACACCGCAGCGGCCGAGACCACGTTCTTCAAGAACATGATCAAGACCAGCTGCCAGACGGCGCCCCAGGGCGGCGGCGACGCGGGCTGATTGCCCGTCGCTTGACGCACACGCTCTGATTGGAAAAGGCCTACTCGACGATGTCTTCGACCTTTCGAACGACGTTCGCTTGCGTAGGCCTTCTCCTTTGGAGCGGCTGCGGCTCATGCGACAAAGGCAGTGAACCGGATCCCACCGCGATCCCCAAGCCCGCGATGACGATCGCGCCCAGCGCAGGTGTCGTCGCAAGGCCGCATCCTGCCGCCAGCATGTTCATCGACGTGGTCGACGCAGGACGCGATCATTAGAACGTAGGGAACCGGTTCGACGGAAGGCAGCTCGTGAGGGCTGCCTTTTCCGTTTCCATCGTGTCGTCCTGACGCTCGCGCCTCGTTGCCCGAGCCACTATGGTGTCGTTCATGCTTGCTTCGTCTTCGATGTCATCGTCAGGCCTTCGCCGGCGTATCGGCGTTCTCGTCGTCCTCGCGCTCGCTTCTGCGAACGCGGCCATCGCGCTCGTCGCGTGCAGCAGCGACTCGCCTTCGGTCGACGACGCGAGCGAAGGCGGAGCGGGCGACGGAAACGCGAGCAGCAGCAGCAGCGGCGGCGACGCCAAGGCGGACACGAGCTCGCCTCGTCCCGACGGCGGCGTCAAAGAAGGCGGCAACTGCACGCCGGTGAAGGGTGATTGCGACATCGTCCTCCAAGACTGCCCCGACGACAGCAAGGGCAAGAAGCAAGAGTGCGTGGTCACGCAGGGCCAGGGCGGGGGCGCGCTGAAGACGTCGTGCGTGCCGGTGCAGCCAAGCCAGCAGCTCCCGATGGGTCATAGCTGCTGCCCGAACGGCGGCGACAACCCGTGCTTGCCGGGGCTCACGTGCGTCGGCGACGACTGCGTCGACGGCGGACCCGTGCTCGCGCGCTGCTCGCCAGCATGCTGCGAAGGCGACAACGCCGCGTGTGGCAAGAGCGATCCCGAGGGCATCGGCGGGCAGTGTGACCTCACGCTGTTCAGCAACAACACCGAGGTCCACCGCGTCTGCTCGTACCGCGAGCGCTGCAAGCCGTACGGCGTCGAGCCGTGCAAGGCCGGGCAGATCTGCATCGTCGAGGACAAGGTCGGCACGGCGGGCTGCATCAACTCGAATGGCATCGGAAACCGCAAGCCGTGTCTGTTCGCGAACGACTGCGCCGACGGCTTCATCTGCGCGCCGAGCGCGCAAAACGACGCGGGCGGCGAGTGCCGGATGTACTGCCTCACGCCGAACTCGAATCCGCCGTTCGACGCATCGGCCGCGGACGGCGCGCCGGGTCGTGGCGGCTGCCCGACCGGCGAGCAGTGCAAGGGACCGCACTTCACCGACCTTCCGGACTGGCTGCAGCTGTGTGTCTATCCAGACGGCGGTTGAGCGTTGTGCTATGCGGCGCTCTTAGAAGGGCGATCCGCCGTTCGATTCTCGAGTCAGAGAAGCATTCGTTTGGGGAGATGTAGAGATGATCGTCAAAAAGTGGTTCACGCTCATCACGGTCACGGGCCTCACGGGTTTGGTTGCCTCGACGACGGCCTCGGGCTGCTCGAGTGACGACAACACCGGCGCGACGGCCGCGGACGGCGGCGAGGACAGCAACACCAAAGACGTGAAGGCCAAGGACGTCACCTCCGTCGAAGAAGACTCTGGCGGCACCGGCAACTGCCCCGCGAAGGACTTCACCTACAGCGAGAAGGCGATCGAAGACGAAGCCAAGGGCGCGTGGAAGCCACCGGTCCAGACCAAGGGCGCGTGCACGGACGACGAGATCAAGACGTTCGCGAAGAACCTCGACAGCGCCAGCGAGACGACGCCGATCGACGACTTCGCGAAGGGCCTCAGCGCGGGCTGCAAGACGTGCATGTTCTCGACGTCCACCGACAACAACTGGCAGCTCGTCGTCGCGATCCCCGGGACGGACAAGACCGCTGGCTTTCTCAACTTCGGCGCGTGCCACGCGATCGAGACGAAGAAAGACGCGTGCGGCAAGAGCTACCAGTACAACCAGTTCTGCGTGAACAGCGCGTGCGCCGAGTGCGACGCGAACAGCGATCAACAATGCCTCCAGACCGTCTGGGGCAAAGACGGCGCGTGCGCGAAGATCGACGAAGCCGTCAACACCGACTGCGGTGACACGGCCGACAGCATCTGCGGCGGATCGGCCGAAGAGCACGCGGCGATCATCTGCGGCTCCGGCGTCGTCCCGCCCACCGACGGCGGAAGCGACGCTCCGGCGGATGTCGACGCGCAGTAGCGCGCCGCTCGCGATCACGCTGCTCGCGCTGAGCGGCGGCGTGGGCGCGTGCGGCTCGTGCTCCGGGAACGGCGACGATGTGACCAGCGTCGAGGTCGACGCCGACCCGTCCGTTCACGTGAAATGGGACGCAAAACGACACCGTCGCCTCGCCGCGATGGGCAGAGCGAACGACGCCTCCGCCGACCTCGCGGCGGACGCGAGCGGGCGCGACTGACGAGACCAGGACCATGAGCATGATCACAGAGCCGCACGCCACGCTTCGTGACTCGGATCCCGATGTCGGCCTCTTCACCGTCTTGAGGGACGACGGCACCGCGCACCCGGACCGCGATCCGAAGGTGCCGCGCGAGGAGCTGCTCCGCGCCTACCGGCACATGCGGCGCCTTCGCATGCTCGACGCGCGCATGATCCTCCTCCAGCGACAGGGCCGCGTCGGCTTCTACGGCGCGTGCACCGGCCAAGAGGCGGTGCCGATCGCGACCGGCCTCATCGCCCGCCCCGAAGACTGGGTGTTCCCGGCGCTGCGCGAGCAGAGCGTGATGCTCGTGCGAGGCTTTCCGCTCCGCGCGTTCGTCGCGCAGGTGTTCGGCAACTCGGGCGACGTCCTGAAAGGCCGTCAGATGCCGAGCCACCCGTCGGGTCGCCAGGTCAACCACGTGAGCTGGTCGTCGTGCATCGGCCCGCAGATCCCGCAAGCGGTCGGCGCGGCGTGGGCGATGAAGAAAGAGAAGAGCCAAGGGGTCGCCTTCGGCTTCACCGGCGACGGCGCGACCAGCCAGCCCGACTTTCACGCGGCGATGACGTTCGCGAAGGCGTTTCACGCGCCGGCGATCATCGTCTGCCAGAACAACCACTGGTCGATCAGCGTCCCCACCGCGCGGCAGACCGCGTCGAAGACGATCGCGGTGAAGGGCCGCGCGTACGGGATCCCGAGCGTGCGCGTCGACGGCAACGACCTCCTCGCCGTGTACTCCGTGCTCCGCGACGCCACAGAGCGCGCACGCCGCGGCGACGGTCCCACGTTCGTCGAGGCGCTCACGTACCGTATCGGCGCGCACTCGACGAGCGACGACCCGACGCGCTACCGCACCGACGCCGAGGTCGAGAGCTGGAAGAAGAAGGATCCGGTCGATCGCTTGACGAAGCACCTCTACGCGATCGGCGCGATCGACGAGGCCTTCGACAAGCAGCTCGAGGCCGAGCTCACCACCGAGATCCAAGAGGTCATCAAGTCGGTCGAAGATCTGCCGCCGCCCGCGCGCGCCACGCTCTTCGACGACGTCTACGCGACGATGCCGTGGAACCTCCGCGCGCAACGTGACGAGCTCGAGAAGCTCCCTGCGGCGCCCTCGCACTGAGCTCCAGACGCTGCGAGACGCCACGAAACCGAAGGCTGCCCGCAGGCATCTTACAGAGAGCGATCGCGTGTAGCTGCACGCGATCGACGGACTAGCTTTTCGCCGGGGTTTGCTTCGTGTAAATCGGCCCTACGCATTTCTTGGAGCCAGCATCGTTCGCTGGTCCAGTTCCTCGAGAAACGGTGTCAGTCATGGCGAATCGGACCTGCGATGTGATTGTGATCGGTGGCGGACCTGGCGGCTACGTCTGCTCCATCCGCTTGGGGCAGCTGAAGCAGAAGGTGATCTGCGTCGAAAAGGACGAGGTCGGCGGCGTGTGCCTCAACTGGGGATGCGTCCCGTCGAAGGCCCTCATCAGCGCCAGCCACACCTACGAGAAGGTCAAGGACCAGGGCAACACGATGGGCATCTTCGCCGACGGCATCCGCGTCGACGTGCCGAAGATGCAGGAGTGGAAAGACGGCATCGTCAAGAAGCTCACGAGCGGCGTCCGCGGCCTCTTCAAGGGCAACGGCGTCGAGCTGGTGGTTGGCAACGCGCGCGTCACCGGCCCGCGCACCGTCGAAGTGAAGACGCGTGAAGGCGGCACCGAGACGATCGAGGCGACGAAGGCGATCGTGATCGCGACCGGCGCGTCGACGATCGAGCTCCCCACGTTCAAGTTCGACGGCAAGCAGGTCATCGGCGCGAAGGAGGCGGTCAGCCTCAAGAGCGTCCCGAAGCGCATGCTCGTCATCGGCGGCGGCGTCATCGGCCTCGAGATGGGCATGGTCTACCAAAAGCTCGGCGCGGAGATCACCGTCGTCGAGGCGACCGCCTCGCTCCTCCCCGGCGTCGATCCGGACTGCACCGCGGTCGTCGAGAAGAAGATCCTCAAGCACGGCGGCAAGGTCTTCAAGAACGCCAAGGCGATGGGCTACGAGAAGAGCGCCGACGGCTCGCTCGCGGTCAAGGTCGACCTCGGCGGCGGCAAGCACGACACGATCGTGACCGACTGCGTCCTCGTCGCGGTCGGCATGCGCCCGAACGGCGCCGGCCTCGGCCTCGAAGAGATCGGCGTCAAGGTGGAGCGTGGCTTCATCCCCGCCGATCACCTCGGGCGCACGAATGTCGACGGCGTCTACGCGATCGGCGACGTCTCCGGCAACCCGATGCTCGCGCACAAGGCGAGCAAAGAAGGCGAGGTCGTCGCCGAGATCATCGCCGGCCACAAAGCGGCCAAGGATTGGGTCGCGATCCCTGCCGCGATCTTCACCGATCCCGAGATCGCCGTCGCCGGCCTCACCGAGGCGCAGGCGAAGGAGAAGGGCATCGAGGTCCGCGTCGGCAAGTTCCCGTTCGCGGCGCTCGGCCGCGCGATGGCCGTGATGGAGACCGAAGGGTTCTTCAAGGTCGTCGCCAACAAGAAGACGAACGAGCTGCTCGGCGTCCACATCGTCGGACCCGAGGCGAGCGACCTCATCAGCGAAGGCGCCCTCGCGCTCGAGATGCACGCCTTCCTCGAGGACCACCTGATCAGTGAAGCCCACGATCGAGCTTCCCGCTCAGTCGAGCTGGTAGTCGATCTTTCCCGTCGAGCCGAGCGTCGTCAGATCGATGTCGAGCTTGCCGGCCCGCGTGCGGGCACGCTTCACGGCGGCGAGCTCGACGCTCACGATCGACTTCGGTTGAACGGACGCGAACGCCGATCGCGAAACGCGGATCGGCGCGCCTTCCGGGAACGAGCAGAACGTCACCGACGCACATGCGCGATCCGTCGTGCATGGAGCGCCGGCCGGCACGTCGGCGTGCGTCCCCGTCACGAGGACATCGAACGCAGCGTCCGGCGTCGCTGGGCGGGTCTCGACCACCAAATCTTCGGACGCCCGGATCGCGCCGCCCCACATGCGCTCGGTCGGATCGTCCGTCGACGCTTGGCCGGGGAGGACGAAGCGGATCGGGTTGGGCGGAAACGGTGCGCTGAGCTCGAACGGCGTCACGCCCGGCGCCTCGCGTGCCGAGAGGCGCACCAGATCGCGTGGCGCGAAGAGCGCGGGTATCGACGTCGCCACGCCGGGGTAGACGTTGACAGGTGACGTGTCGTACCGAGGCTCGAGCGAGACCTCACGCGTGATCTTGCCGGTCGCGACCTCCTCGATCTCCACGTCGAGCACGCCCGCATGCGGGACGATGTCCAGCTCATGTGGATCGAGGTAACCGGCGCAGCGGAACGCCTCGCACGCTCCATCGGACGGCGCCGAGCGCGTGCACCGCGACGCGAGCGCCCATGGGGGCAGCGGCGTGCCGAAGCGCGTCGTGACGCTCAGCATCTTCGTGCGCGCCTCACTCCGGTCCTCGTACTGCCTGACGACGACGTGGCCGACGGGCTCGGCCACCGCCGGCATCACGATGCTCTTCGGCGACGTGTCGTCACGGGGGAGCTCGTCGTGGCTCGTCGTCGAGGCGCAGGCGGTGAGGATGAGGGAAGCAGCGAGGCAAAGGCGCGTGCGTGGACGCATCGCCCATAGACGACGCTCCTCTTTGGTTTGTTCAGCGGTACGAGGCTAGCGGCGGCCCTTGAAGCCCATCATCTGCTGCACGACCGCCTCGCTTTGTTCGGCGATCTCGGCGCTCTCCCGGGCCCGATCGGCGCAGTCCTCACAGAGCTTCTTGGCCTTGCCGTCGACCTTTACGGACACGAGCTTGTCGACCTCGTCATCGCAGCCTTTGCAGGTGGGCATGTTTCGCTCTTCTTTTTGGGGCTCTCGCCGCGTCACCTTGGAGTCGCCATTTTTTCAGGCGCGCATCGCAGACGGCACCTATCATACGAGGCTAGGGAAGCTGCGGAGAGGCATTTTTGTTCTCCTCGTGCGCGCGCCGAGAACGCAACGTTTCAGGATCATTCAGAGGAATTAGAGCGATGGGCATCTTCGATCGAATGGGCAAGGTCATCTCGAGCAACCTCAACTCGATGCTCGACAAAGCCGAAGACGACAAGAAGCTGCTCGAGCTCAACCTCGAGGAGATGGCCGATCAGCTCAAGGCTGGGCGCCAGGACGTCATCGCGGCGGTCGCGGCCGAGAAGCAGCTCCGCAAGAAGTCCGACGATCTCAAGGCCGAGGTCGAGAAATGGGAGAAGCGCGCCGAGCTCGCCCTGAAGAGCGAGGACGAGGCGCTCGCCCGAGAAGCGCTCCGCCAGAAGAAGCGCTGCGAAGGCGAGTACGAGACCGTCGACAAGGCGCGCATCGAGCAGCGCGACACCGCGCTCAAGATGAAAGAAGAGCTCGAGCGCATGGAGCAGAAGCTCGACGAGCTGAAGCTTCGCAAGGGCACGATCGCCGCGCGGGCTCAGCAGTCGCGTTCGGGCGGCGGTGCCGAGGCGCTCGGCGCACGCGGCGGGTCGAGCGCGTTCGACAACTTCCGCAAGATGGAAGAGAAGATCGAGGGCCGCGAGCAAGAGGGCCTCGCGATGGCCGAAGTCGAAGAGGCGCTCGGCACCACCGAGAAGCGTGACCTCGAAGACAAGTTCCGCGATCTCGAGCGCGGCCTCTCCGGCGGGAAAGACGGCGGCACGAAGAAAGACGCCGAGATCGAAGACGAGCTCGCCGCCCTGAAGAAGCGCATCCGCGTCTGAGCCACGCGTCGTTCACGATGAGCCGCTGAAGCCACCAAAGCCGCACGAAGGGAAGCCGCAAGCAAGCACGTGGAGGGACGAGTCGTCGTCAGCTTCAGAGCGATAGGAGGCCCTGGTCGGGGGTTCCTCGAGCGAGCGCGTTCCCTCATCACACGTCTTCAGCCGCTCGGCGGCGTCCTCGTCGTGTGGGACGCGCTCAAGCTCACGTTCGCGTTCGACAAGAAGCTCTTTCCGACGCTCCTCGAGATCGCGATCACGCCAGGTCCGGACACGGTCGGCGACGAGCCGCCGTGGGCGGTGGGCTTCGCCCAAGGTGACGTGAAGCCCGTCCAGATGGATGTCGAAGGCTCACCCCTCGTGACGAGCGGGCTCCTTTGGTGGGGGCCGCCGATCGTCGCTGCCTCCGCGCTCGCTGGCCTCGCGCGGCCAGGCGAGATCCTTTGTGCTCAAACGATCTCGGCGCTGCGCGCGGGCGAGCTCGTGACGTCTGGCCTTCGGATCGCGCGCGACGGGACGCTTCGCGTGCGCGGCGCGCGGATCGATCGCCGCCAGCCATGGCGGCGGATGGCGCGCGAGAACCTCGCGCGCATGCAGGAGCCGCGGCTCTTTTACACGCATCTGCCGAGGCTGTCGGTCGAGCCCGGGCAGCTCGTGGTCCTTCGCGCCGATCCTGGCGCGGGTGGCTCGCGGTTCTTGAAAGAGATCGCGTCGAAGGTGCAGCGCTCGCTCTTGATCG
The DNA here is from genome assembly GCA_044227045.1 of Labilithrix sp. Classification (GTDB taxonomy): domain Bacteria; phylum Myxococcota_A; class Polyangia; order Polyangiales; family Polyangiaceae; genus Labilithrix. Next base: position 5,862 of record JBGAFW010000012.1, on the reverse strand, counting down.
TGCCGGTCGGGTCGGGCTTCGAGCCCTTCGGCGCGCTTCGCCGCGCGCTTGGCCGCTCGATGGCGCGCGACATCAACCCGCTCCTCCTCGAGCTCGCCGGCCCGCTCGACGCGCTGCTCGCGGGGCGCGGCATCAACCTCGACGCCGCATCGAAGATCATCACCGCGTTCTTGTGGCCCAAGCAGTCGGGCACCACCGGGGCGCTCATCGTTGACGACGCCAAGTTCGTCGACCCCGCGACGCTCGAGGCATGCGTGCGTGCGGTGCGAAGCCTTCCGTCGATCGGCCTCGTCGCGCGTCTCGACGCGACCGGCGGCTTGCCTTCGGTGCTCGCGGCGTTGCCGAAGGCGGCCGAGCACGAGCTGCCAGCGCTCTCGCGCGAAGGCGCCGAAGACGTCGCGGTCGGCGCCACCGGCGGCGCGCTCGACGCGATGGCGCGCCAGCGTTGGGCGCGTCGCGGTGGAGGCAATCCGCTCGCGATCGTCGAGGCGGTGACGCAAGGCATCGCGAGCGGTGACATCACGTGGACGGAGGACAAGACGCGCGCGACGCCGCGATCGCGCGCAGCAGGTCGAGGCGTCGTGCGGCCGGCGGCGAAGTGGATTCGCCAGCGCGCGAACGCCGAGAGCACGAGCGTCCGCGCCACGCTCTCGCTCCTCGCGGTGATGGGCGGAGAGGCAAAGGTCTCGACGCTCGCGAAGGTGTTCGAGCGCGCGAACGTGCGCGTCGACGTGCCCGCCGTGATCTCCTACGTCGAGAAGGCCCGTTGGGTGGTCACGACGCAAGAGGGATATGTCGCGTTTCCGTCACGCACGCATCGCGACGCGCTGTTTACCACGCTCGAAGACGACACGAAGAAGCGGCTCCACGAAGCGATCGCGCGGGTCATCGAAGAAGAAGAGGGCGTGTTCGGCTGCGTCGAAGGTGCATGGCACGACGCGCAGGCAGGGCAGGGAGAGCGCGCCGCGAAGGCGATGCTCGCCGCCGCGCGAAGAGCGGCCGAAGCGCACCTCGAGGCGAGCACCACGCAGCTCATCGCGTTCGCGCGCCGCGCGGATCCGTCCTGCGAAGAGGCCGCGCTCGACTTGCTCGCGAACGCGATCGAGCGCGCGCCCAGCGTCGTCCCCGCGCCTGTCTCCGTGCCGCCGTCGACCACGCCTTCCGCGCCGCCGTTCGCGGCCGCGCCCTCGTCGCGATCGTTTCCTCCTCCGCAGACCGTGCAGACGGGCCCGACCTCGCATGCGTCGATCCCGGCCTCGCGCGCCTCGGTCGTCCCACCACGCACCGGGCCATCCCGTGTCGCCGCGATCGCCTCCGTTCCGCCGGTGCCTCACTCGACGACGCTCGCCGCGCACGGCCTCGGGCCCGACAAGCCAAAGCACGCCGCGATCCCTCCGCCTGGAGCCGCAGCCGCACCGCCGCCGCCGCAGCCACCGTCGACGCCCGACTTGTCGTGGGACGACGAAGCGCCAGAAGAGCCCACGCCCGACGAAGACTCGATGGTCGAGCGCGCGGTGATCGTCGGTCCCGATCACGTCGACAGCCTTCAGCGGAGCTCGCAGCATCCGAGCGACAACGAGCCGGCCACGATGATGGACGACCCCGAGGCGGCGCCGCCGGGTCAAGCCGCGCCGGTCAGCCAGAACCTCGGCGTGAGCGCCGACGCGTTCTCCTCGAATCCAGGCTTTGCGTCGAATCCAGGCTTCGCGTCCGCGCCGCCCTCGCCGAGCGCGCCCGGCAGCCAGATCGCGGTTCGCCTCGGCGAGCTCGCGAAGGAGGCGCTCATTCAAGCGGACAACGCCGCGCTCGAGCGGTGGGTCGACGGCCTCCGCGCCGCCGGCGAGAGCCCGGCCTTCACCGAGCGCATGCGCGCGATGGCCCGTCTCGGCCGAGGCGACATCGGCGACGCGCTCCGCGTGCTTCGTCGTTCCCGCGCTCAGCTCGACGCGAAAGATCATCGTCGCCGCTGCCAGACATCGCTCGCGCTCGGCGTCGCGCTCTCGGTCGCCGGCCGCCCGCAAGAAGCGCTCCTCGAAGGGATGGATGCCCTCGCGCGCGCACGCCAGATCGGCGATGAGCGCGGCGCGAAGGCGTGCCTCGCGTTCCTCGCCAAGCTCTATTCGTCGGTCGGTCGCGAAGAGTCGGATCGCCTGCGTGACGGCTCGGCCTGACGGATCGGCTGATGCGGCCTGACGGCCAGCCTCACCGATCTTCGGGCGGGCTCTCTTCCCAGGCCTCGCGAAGGATCTCCGCGACGGCTTCGTAGAGCGCCTCGGGGATCTCGTCGCCGATCTCGAGCTCCACGAGCGCGCGCGCGAGCGGGATGTCGCGCAGGACCGGGACACCGAATTGGTGGGCGGCCTCGACGATGCGCTTGGCGAGGTCGCCATGGCCCGACGCGACGAGGATGGGGGCTTCGTCGCCTTCCTTCTCGTCGTACTTCAAAGCACATGCAATATGCACAGGGTTCACGATCACCACGCTTGCGTTCTTCACGTTGCCAATCGTCGCGGCGTTGAGCATCTCGTGATGCGCGCGCTCGCGTGCCGCCTTGAGCTGCGGATCGCCTTCGCTCTCCTTGTGCTCCCGCTTCACCTCGTCCTTCGTCATCATGAGCTTCTTGCGCCACGAACGCCGGACGACCACGACGTCGAGGACCGCGAGAAAGAGCCCCACGATCGCGGCCTTCTTGGCGACGTCGATCGCGATCGCGACGGCGAGCTTCGTCGCGACCTCGAGCTGCCCGGCAGAGCGCGCGAGCGCCGCCGCGTTCGAGCGGAGCGCGCCATGCACGATCCACGTCACCGCCGCCGCGAACAGCGCCGCGCGGAGGATCGCGATGAGCTTCTGCGTCGAGACGAGCTGTTGAAAGCCCGAGATCGGGTTCAGCTTCGCGAGGTCGGGCATGAGCCGCTTCGTCGCGAGGACGCCGCCCGTCTGCACGAGCGACGTCACGGCGCCCGAGACCGCCGCGACCGCGAGGATCGGCGCCGAGAGAAGAAGGATCGACGTGGCGAGCACGGCCGGGTCGAAGCTGGCGGCGCTCGCGCCCAGGTGAAGCGAGTCATCGCCCGCCCGAGCGATCGCGGCGCGGAGATCGGTTCCTGCTCGTGACGCGAGCGCGGCGATCGCCGCCGGCGCGATCGCGACCGACGCGAGGAAGGCGACCGACTGGCTCGCGAACGTGCTGAGGGGGCTGTTGCCTTCCTCCTGCGCCTTCTTGATCCGCTTTGGGGTCGGCTCTTCCGTCTTCGTGCTCATGCGTCGAGCTGCCTAGGTCGCAGACGTGCGCCGCGACTACTTCTTCTTCTTCGCGGGCTTCTTCTTCGTGACGGCCTTGGCTTTGACCTTGGCCTTGGCTTTCGCCTTGGCCTTGGCTTTCGTCGTAGTCTTCGGGGGTTTGGCGGCCTTCTTGGCCTTCGCCTTGGGCTTGGTCGTGGTCTTCTTCGGCCCAGCAGCGCGCTTCGTTGCGCTCTTTTTCGCCTTCGGCGGAGAAATGTCGCCGGCGTCCTCGCTCGACGCCGCTTCGTCTTCTTCGTCGAGAGGAGGTGAGTCCCAGTCCTCGACGCGGCCCTTGCCTGTGACGAGCTTGTAGAGCGCCACCGAGAGGTCGCGGATGCCCTCGCCGGTCGCGGACGAGACGAGGTAGATCGGGATCTTGCGCTTCGCGAAGCGCTTGCGAACGACCTCGAAGGCCTCACGCACCTCGGGCAGGTCGCTCTTCGTCATCGCGACGATCTGCGGCCTCTGCGCGAGCTCGGGGTCGAACTTCTCGAGCTCGCTCATGAGCGCGTCGTAGTCCTTCACCGGATCGCGCTCCTCGCCGAAGTCGAGCGTGACAAGGTGGAGGAGGGCGCGCGTGCGCTCGACGTGCTTCAAGAAGCGATGACCGAGGCCGGCGCCCTCGGCGGCGCCAGGAATGAGGCCTGGAATGTCGGCGATGACCATCGTCGCTTCGTCGCCGATGCGCACGACGCCGAGGTGGGGCGTGAGCGTCGTGAACGGATAGTCGGCCACCTTCGGCCTCGCGCGTGAGACCGCGCGGATGAACGTCGACTTGCCGACGTTGGGGAACCCGAGAAGCCCGACATCGGCCATCACCTTGAGCTCGAGCCGAAGCCGGCGCTCCTCGCCTGGCTCACCCGGCTCCGAACGGCGCGGCGCACGATCGTACGGCGTCGCGAAGTGGATGTTTCCGCGGCCGCCTTTGCCGCCCTTGGCGACGACCTCACGCGAGCTCGCGCGGTCGATGTCGAAGAGCAGCTCGTTCGTGTCGCGATCGAAGATCTGCGTGCCGACGGGGACGCGCACGATCTTGTCTTCGCCGCCCCGACCGTACATGTCCTTGCCGTGGCCCTGCTCGCCGTTCGGCGCGCGGATCGTGCGCGCATAGGTCAAATCGAGGAGCGTGGAGAGGCCTTCGTCGGCCACGAAGACGATGTCTCCACCACGACCTCCGTCACCGCCCGAAGGGCCTCCGAAAGGAACGAATTTCTCGCGCCGGAAGGCAACTGCACCGTTGCCACCTTTTCCGGCGACGACATCCACTTCGCAAGAGTCGACGAACTTCACGATCGCGGATACTAGAAGGATCGCACTCGGTACGCATCACCGCATTCGCGTTCCGCATCGAATCGCGGCTCTTCGCATCTCCTGGCGCCGTAGCGGCCCCTCACCATCGATGAAATGAAAGTCCATCACCTCAACCTCTGCACGATGTGCCCGTTCGGCGGTCGCTTCATCTCCGGCGGCCAGGCGTCGATCTTCTCGACGGGCGAGATGATCGTTCACGCGGTCCTCGTCGAGACTCCGCGCGATGGGCTCGTCCTCGTCGACACCGGGATGGGCCTCGACGACGTCCGCGCTCCGATGCGTCGTCTTGGACCAGGCTTCGTCGCGCTCGCGCGGCCGAAGCTCCGCGAGGAAGAGACCGCGATTCGCCAAGTCGAGCGCCTCGGGTTCTCACCGCGCGACGTGCGGCACATCGCGGTCACACATCTCGACGTCGACCACGCCGGAGGCCTGCCGGATTTCCCGGACGCCGAGGTCCATGTGCATCGGGACGAAAAGAACGCCGCGCTCGATCCGCTGACGATGATGGAGAAGAATCGCTATCGCGCGGTCCAGTTTCGTCACGGCCCGAAGTGGCATGCGCATGACGCGAGCGACCCAGGCGGCGAGACGTGGTTCGGCTTCGAGGGCCTGCGTGCCGTCGCCGACGACATCCTCCTCATTCCGCTGCCCGGCCACACGCGCGGGCATTGCGCGATCGCGGTTCGCGTCGACGAGCCCGCCGGACCCGAGTGGATCTTGCACTGCGGGGACGCGTACTTCTTCCATCTCGAGAAGGACGATCCGACGTGCTGCCCTCCGATGCTCAAGAACTTCCAGCGCACGATCGCGTGGAACGACGGGCTGAGGCGCGCGAACGCCAAGCGTCTACGTGAGCTCCATCGCCAAAACGGACGCAAGGTGCGCCTCTTCTCGGCCCACTGCGCCGAGGAATACCGCGCGCTCGCCAACCAGGTCGGCAAGGATCGTTAGGTCAGGGCTCGATCTCACGGGATCTCACGGGATCGAGAACGTGACGCGGAACGTGCCCGTGTAGTCCGAGATGCCGGCGCCGTCGACGAACACGTAGTACGTCTTTCCGCTGTCGACCGGGAAGCTCATCGACTCACCGCCGATCGCCCCGTTCTTGTTCGCGCAGGCGAGCCACTCGACCTGATCGGTGGGGCACGTCGTGGCGGAGACGTAGAGGAAGTTGTTGAACGTCGTGTCGGTCGTGACGACCTGCATCGAGCCTGTCTTGTGCGCGACGACCTTGAACACGCGATCGGCTCCGGCCGCGCCGCTCGTCGG